>DATMXR010000105.1:0-26590 GCA_035561315.1 Feifaniaceae bacterium | reverse complement strand
ACCTGGATTTGAGCCGCGATACCCTCTATGTCGCAGAGGTGTTCGCAAACCAGGGCCCCACGCTCAAGCGTTTCAGGCCCAGGGCGCAGGGCAGGGCCTCCCGTATTCGGAAGCGCACCAGCCATATCACCATTATTCTGGATCAGGCGAAGTAGGAGGAGGGTTACGATGGGTCAGAAAGTTAATCCGAACGGCTTCCGCGTAGGCGTCATCCGGGATTGGAATACCCGCTGGTATGCATCCAAAAAGGACTTCGCCGATTATCTGGTTGAGGACAAAAAGATCCGCGACCATGTAAAGAAGAAGTATTTTGCCGCCGGTATATCCCGCATTGAAATCGAGCGCGCCGCGAACAAAATCACGGTCAATATCCACACTTCCCGCCCCGGTATGCTGATCGGCAAGGGCGGCGCAGGCGTGGAGATCATCAAGACGGATGTGTCCGCTCTGGTGAATAAGCCTGTCAACGTCAACATCATTGAGGTGCGCAACCCGGATACCGATGCGCAGCTTGTGGCGGAGAACATCGCAGCGCAGCTCGAGAAGCGCATTTCCTTCCGTCGCGCCATGAAGCAGGCCATGGGCCGCTCCATGAAAGCGGGCGCAAAGGGCATCAAGCTTCTGTGCGCGGGCCGCCTGGGCGGCGCGGAAATCGCGAGGAGCGAGGGCTACCACGAGGGCTCCATCCCCCTGCAGACCATGCGCGCGGATATCGAATACGGCTTTGCCGAAGCGCACACCACCTACGGCCGCATCGGCGTCAAGGTGTGGATCTACAAGGGCGAGGTGCTGGGGAAGGCCCGTCGGCAAGAAGGAGGCAAGTAACCATGTTGATGCCTAAAAGAGTCAAGAGAAGAAGGGTATTTCGCGGCCGCATGAAGGGCAAGGCCCTCCGCGGCAACGTGATAAGCTACGGCGAATACGGCCTGGTCGCAATGGAGCCCGCATGGGTCACCAGCAACCAGATCGAGGCGGCCCGTGTCGCGCTCACGCGTTTCATCAAGCGCGGCGGCAAGGTCTGGATCAAGATCTTCCCGGATAAGCCCGTTACCGAAAAGCCCGCGGAGACCCGCATGGGTTCGGGCAAAGGCTCGCCCGAATACTGGGTGGCGGTCGTCAAGCCGGGCAGGGTGCTCTTTGAGATCGCCGGGGTGAGCGAGGAGACCGCGCGTGAAGCGCTGCGCCTCGCCATGCACAAGCTGCCCTTAAAGTGCAAATTCGTCAAAAAGGAAGACGCTGAGGAAGGCGGTGCAAGCAATGAAAGCGAATAAGATGCGCGAATTGACAAACCAGGAACTCAACGACCGCGAGCGCGAGTTGAAGACCGAGCTTTTTAATCTTCGCTTCCAGCTGGCCACCGGGCAACTCGACAACACCCAGCGGATCAGCCAGTGCAAAAAGGACATCGCCCGGGTAAAGACGCTCATCCGTGAGCGCGAGATCCGTGCGGTCGCCAAGTGAGGAAGGAGGAGCAAACCATGGAACAGACCGTAAGAGGTTACCGCAAGACCCGCACCGGCGTGGTCGTCAGCGATAAAATGGATAAGACCATCGTGGTTGCCATAAAGACCAAGGTTCGCCACCCCCTCTATGGCAAGATGGTCAACCGCACAACCAAATTCAAGGCCCACGATGAAGAGAATGCCTGCGGCATCGGCGATACCGTGCGCATTATGGAGACCCGCCCCCTGTCCAAGGACAAACGCTGGCGTTTGGTCGAAATCATCGAGAAGGCCAAGTAAGGGAGGAACTGAGCATGATTCAACCACAGACCAGGTTAAAGGTCGCGGACAACAGCGGCGCCAAGGAGATCATGTGCATCCGCGTCATGGGCGGCTCGTTCCGTAAGACCGCGAACATCGGCGACGTGATCGTCGCTTCCGTCAAAACCGCGTCCCCCGGCGGCGCCGTCAAGAAAAAGGACGTCGTCAGGGCGGTCATCGTGCGCTCCGTCACCGGCGTGCACCGCGCGGACGGCAGCCACATCCGCTTCGACGACAACGCGGCCGTCATCATCAACGACGCAAAGCAGCCCCGCGGCACCCGTATCTTCGGGCCCGTCGCGCGCGAGCTGCGCGAGCGCGATTATATGAAGATCGTGTCTCTTGCGCCCGAAGTGCTCTAAGGAGGGAGAACGATGAATAAACTCAACGTCAAGAAGGACGATACCGTGCTCGTTATCTCCGGCAAGGACAAGGGCGCAAAGGGCAAGGTGCTTGTTTCCCTGCCGCAGGAAGAGCGCGTCATCGTGCAGAACGTGAATATGGTCACCCGCCACAAGAAGCCCCGCCGCCAGGGCGAGGCCGGCGGCCGCATCAAGCAGGAGGGCACCATCCACGCTTCAAACGTCATGCTCATCTGCCCCAAGTGCTCTAAGCCTACCCGCGTAGGCCACGCGTTTGAAGGCGATAAGAAAGTCCGCGTCTGCAAGAAGTGCGGCAAATCCATGGATTGACCGGAAAGGAGGAACTCTAATGGCTAAGAAAGAAGCAGCAGCGGCCGCCCCCAAAAAGAAGGCGGCAAAGCAGGAAGACATAAAGTCCTTCTCCGGTGCGCCGCGCCTCAAGGAGAAGTACGCGTCCGACGTCGCTCCCGCAATGAAGGAAAAATTCCAGTACGAGAACGTCATGCAGATTCCCAGGCTCGACAAGATCGTCCTCAACATGGGCCTTGGCTCCGACAAGGATAACCCCAAGGGCATTGAGCACGCCGTGGAAGAGCTTTCCCTCATCACCGGCCAGAAGGCCATCGTCACCAAGGCGAAGAAGTCCGTCGCGAACTTCAAGGTCCGCGAAGGCATGAACATCGGCGCGAAGGTCACCCTGCGCGGCGACAGGATGTACTACTTTGCCGACAAGCTCATGAATATCGTCCTCCCGCGCGTGCGCGACTTCCGGGGCGTTTCCGTGAAATCCTTCGACGGCCGCGGCAACTACGCCCTGGGCCTCAAGGAGCAGCTCATATTCCCGGAAATCAACTACGACGATATGGATAAGGTGCGCGGCATGGATATCGTGTTCGTGACCACCGCGAAGAGCGACGAGGAAGCCAAAGAGCTCTTGAGCCTCTTGGGCATGCCCTTCATCCAGGGCTAAAAGGAGGAAACAACGTGGCAAAGAAAAGCATGATCAACAAGCAGCAGGCCGAGCCCAAGTTCAGCACCCGCGCGTACACCCGCTGCCGCATCTGCGGCCGGCCCCATTCGGTGCTCAGAAAGTACGGCATCTGCCGCATTTGCTTCCGTAACTTGGCGTACAAGGGCGAGATTCCCGGCGTGCGCAAGGCAAGCTGGTAAAAGGAGGGAATGAACATGACCGATCCCATCGCAGATATGCTCACACGTATCCGCAACGCCCTGGTGGTAAAGCACGAGACCGTGGATGTGCCCGCCTCGACGATCAAGAAAGCCATCGCCCAGATTCTTCTGGCCGAAGGCTATATCAAAGGGTACGAGCTTCTTGAGAACGGCGTCCAGAAGACCATCCGCATCCAGCTCAAGTACGGCCCCAACAAGCAGCGCGTGATCGTAGGCCTCAAGCGCATCAGCCGCCCAGGTCTTCGCGTCTACGCCCGCAAGGATGAAATGCCCAAGGTATTGGGCGGTTTGGGCATCGCCATCGTCTCCACCCCCAAGGGCGTGATGACCGATAAGGACGCGCGCAAGAACGCGGTCGGCGGCGAAGTGCTCGCCTATGTCTGGTAAAAAACCATCAACACAGGAGGTGTAAGAAATGTCGCGTATCGGAAAACTTCCGGTTACCATTCTGGACGGAGTGACAATCACGGTCGGTGGAGATAACACCGTCACTGTGAAAGGCCCCAAGGGGCAGCTCTCTGAAAAAATCTCCAGGGAAATGATTATCGAGCAGGAGAGCGGCGTCCTGACCGTCAAGCGCCCCAGCGATGAAAAGCGCCACCGCGCGCTGCATGGCCTCTCCCGCACGCTCATCAACAACATGGTCGTCGGCGTCACAAAGGGCTACACGAAGAACCTTGAGATCGTCGGCGTAGGTTACAGGGCGCAGAAGCAGGGCAACAAGCTTGTGCTCAACGTTGGCTACTCCCATCCTGTTGAGTTCACCGAGCCCGCCGGTATCCAGTTTGATGTCCCCACCCCGAACAAGATCGTGGTGTCCGGCATCAACAAGCAGCTGGTCGGCCAGATGGCCGCCAACATCCGTGCGGTGCGCGAGCCCGAGCCGTATAAGGGCAAGGGCATCAAGTACGATACCGAGGTCGTGCTCCGCAAGGAAGGCAAGACGGGTAAGAAGTAACCAAGGAAGGAGTGACAAGGTAGTATGATTTCGAAGATCGATAAGAATGCTGTGCGCAAGGCGCGCCATGACCGCTCTCGCAACCACCTCACCGGTACCGAGGAGAGGCCCAGGCTCAACATATACCGCAGCCTGAACCACATCTACGCACAGGTTATCAACGATAAAGCCGGCAACACGCTCGCGGCCGCCTCCACGCTGGACGCGTCCATCAAGGGCCAGCTTGCCGACAAAACCAAAAAGGAAGCAGCTATGCTCGTAGGCGAACTCATCGGGAAGCGCGCTCTGGAAAAGGGTGTGAAGAAGGTCGTGTTCGACCGCGGCGGCTATCTGTACACAGGCCGCGTAGCGGCTGTGGCCGAAGGCGCCCGCAAGGCCGGGCTGGACTTCTAAGGAGGGAAAGACGATGCAGAACAGAAGATTCGAGCAGGAAGCTCCCGAGTTTAAGGAACGCCTGGTCTCCATCAACCGTGTAGCCAAAGTCGTCAAGGGCGGCCGCAACTTCCGGTTCTCCGCGCTCATGGTCGTCGGCAACGAAAACGGCAAGGTGGGCATCGGCATGGGCAAGGCCGCCGAAATCCCGGAAGCCGTGCGCAAGGGCATCGAAGACGCCAAGCGCCATATGATCGACGTGCCCATCGTGGGCACCACCATCCCGCACCAGGTCGAAGGCCGCTTTTCTAAAGGGCATGTCCGCATGCTCCCCGCCGAAGAGGGTACCGGCGTTATCGCCGGCGGTCCCGCCCGTGCGGTTCTCGAAATGGCCGGCATCAAGGATATCCGCACCAAGAGCTACGGCTCCAACAACCCGGCAAACTGCGTGAAGGCCACGCTTGACGGCCTCAAGCAGCTCCGGACCGTGGAGCAGATCGCCAGGCTTCGCGGCAAGACGGTATCCGAGATACTCGACTGATCCAAGAAAGGAGCGTAACATGGCTAATTTAAAGATCACGCTCGTAAAGAGCACCATCGGCGCCCTCAAGGATCAGAAAGCGACCGTGGAGTCGCTGGGGCTTCGCAAAATCAACAGCGTCACCGTGCAGCCGGACAACGCCTGCACCAGGGGAAAAATCTTTAAGGTAAAACACCTTCTCAAGGTGGAAGAAGTATAAGGAGGGGATACCATGAAACTGCATGAGCTACAGCCCGCCGCCGGCTCTACAAAGGCGAAGAAGCGCGTAGGCCGCGGTACCGGTTCCGGCATGGGCAAGACCTCCGCCAAGGGCCATAAGGGCCAGAAAGCCCGCAGCGGCAGCAAAAAGAACGGCTTCGAAGGCGGCCAGATGCCTCTCGCCCGCCGTTTGCCCAAGCGCGGTTTTACCAACATATTCGCAAAAGAGTATACGATCATCAACATATCCGACCTTGACAGGTTGGAGAATGACACCGTGGTCACCGCTGAGGCGCTCAAGCAACTGGGCCTCATCAGCAAGATCGAAAAGGACGGCCTGAAGGTTTTGGGGCGCGGCGAGCTCAATAAAAAGCTCACCGTAAAAGCGGCGAAATTCTCCGAGACGGCAAAAGCCGCGATCGAGGCCAAGGGCGGAAGTGTTGAGGTGATTGAGTAATGTTCAAGACGCTGGTCAACGCGTTCAAAGTCCCTGAAATTCGCAAGAAGATCATGATGACGCTGCTGCTCATCGTGATCTACCGCGTGGGCTGCTTTCTTCCCATCCCGGGCGTGAATGCAACGTATATAGCCCAGCAGACGGCAAACTTTGATGCATTGGGCTTTTTGAACCTGCTTTCCGGCGGTAGCTTTGCGAATTTCACCATATTCGCAATGGGCGTTTCGCCCTACATTACGGCCTCCATTATCGTGCAGCTGCTCCAGATCGCCATCCCGGCGCTCGAGCGCATGGCAAAGGAAGAGGACGGCCGCAAGAAGCTGCAGCAGGCCACCAGGTTTGTGGGCGTCGGCCTGGCGCTGGTCCAGTCCCTGGGCATTACCCTGAGCCTGGGCTCCGGCGCGGTGTACAACCCGAATTTCTTTACCTACATGACGATAGGCATCGTGGCCACGGCGGGAACCTGCTTCCTGATGTGGCTGGGCGAGCGCATTACGGAGATCGGCATCGGCAACGGTATTTCCATGCTGATTTTCGCCTCCATCGTCTCCCAAATCCCCACCACCGTCATCGACCTTGCGCCGCAGATCGGCGTGGTGTATTCCCCCTGGCTGGTCCCGCTGGTGCTGGTGCTGATCGCGGCGGTCATACTGCTGGTCGTGTTTGTGAACGAAGGCGTGCGCCGCGTACCGGTGCAGTACGCCAAGCGCGTGGTGGGCCGCAAGCTCTATGGCGGCCAGTCCACCCACATTCCCATGAAGCCGAACGCAAACGGCGTTATGCCGCTCATATTCGCGCTTACAATCACGCAGTTCCCCACCATGATTATACAGATCGTGGACCCCGCGTGGCAGGGCTCGTTCTCCGTGTTCTGGAAAAACTACATGGGCACGGGCACCGTGGTGTACTATGTGATCTACGCGCTGCTCATACTGGGCTTTGCGTACTTCTACACCACGATCTCCTTCAACCCCATTGAAATGAGCAAGAACCTTCAGCAGAACGGCGGCTTCATACCGGGCATCCGCCCCGGCAAGCCCACAAGCGATTATCTTGCCCGCATCAGCAGCAGGCTGACGTTCTTTGGCGCGGTATTCCTCATGGTCATCGCCATCGTCCCGAACGTCATACTGCATTTATTCGGCATCCGTTCCCCCTTCGGCCCCACAAGCGTGCTGATCATGGTCAGCGTGGCGCTCGAAACGATGGACCAGTTGCAGAACCAGATGCTCATGCGGCATTACAAGGGCTTCCTGAATTGAGGGAAGGAGTTAAGCTATGAAGCTGATATTCCTGGGACCTCCGGGCGCGGGCAAGGGTACGCAGGCGGCGCTCGTCTGCAAGCGTTACAACATTGCGCATATCTCCACGGGGGATATGCTGCGCGCGGAGCGCAAGGCGAAAACGCCGTTGGGGATCAGCGCCCAAAGCTATATCGACAAGGGGGAGCTGGTGCCGGACTCTGTCATCATCGACATGGTCAGGCTCCGGTTTGCCCGTGAAGATTGCAAAAACGGGTTTTTGCTGGATGGGTTCCCGCGTACCGTCGCGCAGGCGGACGCGCTCCTGGAACTGACCGATATCGACTATGTCGTCAACCTGGAAGTCCCCTTCGAACGCCTGGTCGCCCGCATCAGCGGGCGGCGCGTCTGCCCGGATTGCGGGGCGGTCCACCATATTTCCACCCATGCGGGCTGCGGCTGCCGGGAGTGCGGCGGCAAGCTCTACCAGAGGGACGACGATAAGGCGGAAACGGTGGAAAACCGCCTGCACGTGTATGAAAAGCAAACGGCGCCGCTCATCGGCTATTACCGGGAAAAGGGGCTGTTACACACCATTGACGGCAGCCGCACCCCGGAGGAAGTGGACGCGGACCTCGTGGCGCTTTTAGGTTAATGGCAATGACGATCAAGACTCCCGCCGAAATAGACAGTATGCGCAGGGCGGGGCGCATCGTGGAAGAAGTGCTGCTGGCCATGAAGACGCTGGTCCGGCCGGGCGTTTCCACGCTGGAACTGGATCAGGCGGCCGTGGATATCATCAAGAGCCGCGGGGCCGCGGCGTCCTTTCTCAACTACAGAGGATATCCCAGGAGCATCTGCGCCTCCGTCAACGAACAGGTCGTTCACGGCATACCCGGCGGGCGGACGCTTCAAAGCGGGGACATCGTCAGTATCGACGTCGGCGCCTATATAGGCGGCTGGCACGGGGACGCGGCGCGCACGTTCTTTGTGGGAACGGTGGCGCCCGAGGTGCAAAAGCTTGTGCGCGTCACAAGGGAGTGCTTCTACGAAGGCTTCAAGATGGCGCGGGCAGACAACCGCCTGGGCGATATTTCCGCGGCAATACAGGCGCACGCGGAGGCGCACGGGTACGGCGTGGTGCGTGAGCTTGTGGGCCACGGCATCGGCAGGCAGATGCACGAAGCGCCGGACGTTCCCAACTACGGGAGCCCCGGGCACGGCATCCGCTTAAAACCCGGCATGACGATCGCCATAGAGCCTATGATCAACCTCGGCACGGCCCGCGTGCAGGTGCTTGCGGACGGCTGGACCGTCGTCACGCAGGACAAACGCCCGAGCGCGCACTATGAGAACACCATCGCCATTACGGACGGCGCGCCTGAGCTTTTGACGCTCACACGGGAGGAGCACGGCCCGGAGGTGGAGGAGACATGAACCAGGGCGGCATGGAACTCTTGGGCCGCGTGGCGGTAAGCACGGCCGGAAGGGACCGAAGGCGGACGTTTCTGGTTGTGGGTCTTTCCGGGGAAGGATATGTGCTGCTGTGTGACGGAGACCTGCGCAAAATGGAGCACCCTAAGAAAAAGAAGCTCAGGCACGTGCGCATTGAGCCCGCCGTGGCGGAAGACGTACGGAGCCGGCTGCTGGAGGGCGCCAATGTGCAGGATGCGGAAATACGCAAAAGCATTTCGTCCCTGGGATACGGACTTGAGTAAGAAAGCGTTAGGAGGGATAGCTTGTCTAAACAGGATGTTATTGAGGTAGAAGGCGTCGTTTCGGACTCGTTCCCGAACGCAATGTTCGAGGTCGAGCTGCAGAACGGGCATAAGATACTCGCGCATATCTCCGGCAAGCTGCGGATGAACTTTATCCGTATATTGCCCGGAGACAAGGTCACGGTGGAGCTTTCCCCCTACGATCTCACGCGTGGAAGAATCACCTGGCGCGCAAAGAACTGAACAAGTTTAAGGAGGAACACGAAATGAAAGTCAGGCCTTCGGTGAAGCCGATTTGCGAGAAATGCAAGATCATCAAGCGCAAGGGCCGCGTGATGGTGATCTGCGAGAACCCCAAGCACAAGCAGAAGCAAGGCTAAGCGCTTCCAAAGCGGATTTTAAACCCGCAAGGTGCGGGGGCTGCACACGGCTGCCTATAACGCGAAACCCGCGTTTTCCGGGCGGCGGCCGTGCAAGACTTCAAATTTGGCGCGTGACGTCAAATTTGACGGTTGCAAGCCTCCAAAACAGCCCGGAACGTATGAACCGGCCCTAAACCGGCCATGGTTCAGCAGGAAAAGAACCCGCTCGGTGCGGCTGGCGCGGCAAAATGCCGCGCAATCCGGCGGGAGTGAACATAAAAAAGAGCTATTTTTTCAGGAGGTGTAACACCCATATGGCACGTATTTCTGGTGTAGACTTGCCCAGAGACAAACGCGTGGAGATTGGCCTGACCTATATCTTTGGCATCGGCCGTAAGACCGCGTCCAATATCATCGCCGCGTGCGGCGTGGATCCCGATATCCGCGTGCGCGATCTTTCCGAAACCGATGTGAACAAACTCAGGGAGTACATCGACCACAATGTCAAGGTGGAGGGCGACCTCAGGCGCGAAGTTTCCATGAATATCAAGCGTCTCATAGAGATCGGCTGCTACCGCGGCGTTCGTCATCGCAAGGGCCTTCCCGTCCGCGGGCAGAGCACCAAGCAAAACGCCCGTACGCGCAAGGGTCCCAAGCGTACGATGGGCGGCAAGAGGAAGTAAGGAGGAAAAGCGAACATGGCAAAAGCGACTAAGATCAAAAAGACCGTTTCGCGCAAGCGCCGCGAAAGAAAGAACATCGAACGCGGTGCGGCGCATATCCGCTCCTCCTTCAACAACACGATGGTCACCATCACGGATACGCTGGGCAATGCCATTTCCTGGGCGTCCGCGGGCGGCTTAGGGTTCCGCGGTTCCCGCAAATCCACGCCGTATGCGGCGCAGATGGCGGCGGAAACCGCAGCCAAGGCCGCTATGGAGCATGGCCTCCACACCGTGGAAGTCTATGTCAAGGGCCCCGGTTCCGGCCGTGAGGCCGCGATCCGCGCGCTGCAGTCCGCCGGGCTCGAGGTGAACATGATCAAGGACGTGACGCCCATCCCGCACAACGGCTGCCGTCCGCCCAAGCGCAGAAGAGTGTAAGGAGAGTTATACTATGGCAAGATATACAGATTCCGTTTGCAGGCTTTGCCGCCGCGAGGGAACCAAACTGTTTTTGAAGGGCGACCGCTGCTACGGCGCGAAGTGCGCCGTTGTGAAGCGCCACACCCCGCCGGGCCAGCACGGCCAGGCCCGCACCCGCAAGCAGTCGGAATACGGCGTGCAGCTCAGAGAGAAGCAGAAGTGCCGCCGCGCCTACGGCGTATTGGAATCCCAATTCAGGAAATACTTTGACATGGCCTCCAACATGCGCGGCGTTACCGGCGAAAACATGCTGGGCTTATTGGAGCGCAGACTTGATAACGTGGCGTACCGCCTGGGCCTGGGCGAAAGCCGCGCCATGGCCCGCCAGCTTGTCCTGCACGGCCATATCCGCGTCAACGGCAACAAGGTCGATATCCCGTCCTACCTCGTCAAGGTTGGCGACGTCGTCACCGTGCGCGAGGCCTCCCGCGATGTGCCCGTATTCAAGGCGCTGCGCGAGCAGGGCGCGGGTAAACCGGTCCCCAAGTGGCTGGAAATGAACGCGGAGACGTTCACGGGCAAGGTCGTTGCGCTGCCGCAGCGCGACGATATCGACCTTACGATAGAAGAGCATTTGATCGTTGAGTTCTACTCCAGATAAGCGCCTAACATCTAGATCCGTCATAGGGGCGGCAACGCCCCTAAAGTATCTTTGTTGACCTTAGGACGTACGGGCGGCGCTTGAACGATTGAACATGCGTTTTTTAGCGCAGGCCCAATAGGAGGAAAACATGATTGAGATCGAAAGACCCAAAATAGAGTGCGTTGAAAAGAGGATGGGCTACGGCAAATTCGTCGTGGAGCCGCTTGAGCGCGGCTTTGGAACGACGCTCGGCAATTCCCTGAGAAGGGTCCTGCTTTCCTCGCTGCCCGGCGTTGCGGTCACCTCCGTCAAAATCGACGGCGTGCTGCACGAGTTTTCCACCATAGAGGGCGTGAAGGAAGACGTTACCGAAATCATCCTCAACCTCAAGGAGCTTTGTGTGCGCATGCATGTGCACGAGCCCAAGAAGGTTACGATCGACGCGAGCGGCGAGGGCGAAGTCACCGCCGGCGATATCCTGCCGGACGCCGATGTGGAGATCATCAACCCCGAGCTGCATATCGCCACGCTCGACAAGAACGCGCATCTCCATATGGAGATTATGCTCGATCATGGCCGCGGCTATGTATCGGCGGACAAAAACAAGCGTGTCGGCATGTCGATCGGCGAAATCGCGGTGGACAGCATCTATACGCCCATCGAAAAGGTCAACTTCTATGTCGAGGATACGCGCGTGGGTTCCTCCACGGATTTCGACAGGCTCACATTGGAGATCTGGACTTCCGGCAGCATCGAACCGGACGAGGCCGTGAGCCACGCCGCGAAGATACTCACCGAGCACCTCACGCTCTTCACCAACCTGACGGACCATATCCCGGGCGAGGTCATCATGGTGGAGAAGGAAGAGGACAAGAAAGAAAAGATCCTGGAGATGACCATAGAGGAGCTGGATCTTTCCGTGCGTTCCTACAACTGCCTCAAGCGCGCGGGCATCAACACCGTGGACGAACTGGTGCAGCGCAACGAGGAGGAAATGATGAAGGTAAGGAATCTCGGGCGCAAATCACTCGAAGAAGTGCAGCAAAAGCTGCTCGCATTGGGGCTGACGCTCCGCAACAGCGAAGATTAAACAGTAACGTGTAACTAGGAGGAAAGCATTATGCCCAACCGCAAGCTGAATATGGCTACGGATCAGCGCGTCGCTATGCTGCGCAGCCTCACCACGGCGCTCATCTGGAATGGCAAGATCATTACCACCGAGACCCGCGCCAAGGAAGTGCGCCCCATTGCGGAGAAGCTGATTACGCTCGCCGTCAACGAATATCAGAACAGCGAAACCGTGAAAAAGGAATCCCGCAACGACAAGCAGCAGATCATCGAGCGGGAAGTGACCAACGATAAAGCGAGCAAGCTGCACGCGAGAAGGCAGATCATGGCCTATCTCTACGACGTGCCGGAATTCAAGTCCAAGAAGGAAAGCAAGTCCGAGTACAAGGAGCGCACCGCGGACAAGGCGCACCCCGTTGTGGAAAAGCTGTTCCGCGAGCTCGCGCCCAAGTACGACAAGCGCGGCCGTGAGGTGGGACGCGGCGGCTACACCCGCATCCTCAAGCTCGGGCCCCGCCGCGGCGACGCCGCCGAAATGGTCGTCCTGGAACTGATATAGTTTAAGATGAAAAAGCTTGCCGCCTTTTTGAAAGAGGCGGCTTTCTTTATGCATGGATTTTGCATATGAATGCGGGTGAAAGGCCGCGATACCGGGACGTTCCCGGCAGGTATGCGGGCTCCTGTTTTTAACATACTGAACATTAAAAAGAGCAAGGCGGAAATATTTTCTTTTTTGTAGATTTGGGATTGAAAACCCATACACGCTTTTGGTATACTTACGCGAGGTCAGAGAGCCGATCCATCAAAAAGCAAAGTTCATGCCTGATGTTGCACGCGTCCGGTACGCGCCAAACATATGAAATTTGGAAGGAGAATACAAATGGAAAAACCCAAGACTGTCCCCGGTTATTTGCCGGAGGACAAGCCAAGCACGGGGAAACTGATCTTCTTTGCGCTCCAGCAGATACTCGTCATGTTCCCGGCGACCGTGCTTGTCGCATTGCTGACAGGCTTCCATGTTTCCACCACCATATTCGCAAGCGGGCTTGCGACGATCTGCTTCCTGCTCATCACAAAGGGGAAAATTCCCCTCTACTACGGTTCCAGCTTCTCCTACATCGCGGCCATCGCGGGCATCACCGGGGCGCAGTTCGGCGTTCCCGCAAGCGACGCGCTCATCTCACAGGCCCAGTTCGGCATCATCTGTTCCGGCTTTGTTTCCATCATCGCGGGCGTTATCGTAAACCGCTTCGGCATTGAAAAAATAGAAAAGGTGCTCCCCCCCACGGTGACCGGCCCCATCGCGATGGTGATCGGCATATCGCTCGCGGGCACCGCCATCACCAACGCGGGCGCGTTTGACGCCGCCACGGGCGCCACATCCGGCGTCGCGTGGGCGGCCGCGCTCATTACGCTCCTGGCTACCATTTTGTTCTCGGTCTATTTAAAGGGCGTGGGCGGCCAGCTTTCCATACTTTTCGGCATACTCGTCGGCTACGTCGCGGCGATCCCGCTGGGCCTTGTGGATTTCTCCAATGTGTTTACGGGCACCGTCATACAGGTTCCGCACTTCACGCTGCCCACCCCGAATATCACGGCGCTTCTCGCCATCATGCCCATCGCGATCGCGACCATACCCGAGTCTACGGCGCACCTGTTCCAGCTGGACATCTATGTGAACGACCTGGCTGAAAAAATGGGCAGGCCCAAGCGCGATATTGCGGGCAAGCTCGGCCTGAACCTCATCGGCGACGGCGTGGGCGATATCGTATCCTCCCTGTTCGGCGGCCCCGCGGGCACCAACTACGGCGAGAACCTCTCCACCATGGCCATCACAAAGAACTTCTCCGCCTGGGTCCTGGGCGCCGCGGCCATACTCGCCATGGCGATCTCCTTTTTAGCGCCCGTCTCCAACGCCATCAACACCATCCCCTCCGCGGTCATCAACGGCGCGTGCATCTACCTGTTCGGCGTAATCGGCGCGCAGGGCGTGGCGATTATGATCAACCGCAAGGTGGATATGTTCTCGGCACGCAACCTCGCCGTCATCGCCACCATACTCGTCATCGGCCTGGGCGGGCATTACGGCTTCCCGGGCGGCATGATCCCGATTTTCGGCATTCAGGTCCCCGCAATCGCCACGGCTTCCCTGTTCGGCATCGCTTTAAACGGCATCCTGCAGATCGGCAAGGGCAGGGACGAATAAATTTCAGGACCCATAAGTTATTTGAAAGGGGCGCCGCGGCTTAAAAAGCGCGGCGCCCTAACCTATTCGCATAAAAAAATCCCTTTCGGGATTTTTAGCGCTTTTCTGAATTTATTTGTCTTCCGTCTGCTTCGCCGCCGGCTTTTCTTCAAACGGATGCCTGACCGGCGCTTTTGCGCCGGGCCGCGGCAGGAGGGCGGGGGAGGAAAGGTTTCTAAGCTCCATGATCCGCTGGTCCAGTTCCGCGTACTGCTGCCGTAATTTAAACAGCTCGTCCGCCATATTCAGGGCGCTGAGCATCACGCAGGTGCTGGTACCCAGCGCGGGGTGCGCTTTTTGCACCTCGTCTACTTTTTCATCCACATAGGCAGCCACGCTTTTGATGTACGTCTCTTCCTCGGTACCGCACAAATGCACCGTCTGACCGGCTACATGAACAGTGACACGCGTCTTCTGCATGTACCTTATAACCCCCAACCATACGCTGTTTTTACCAGTATACCCCTAATTTTCTTGCGTTGCAAGGGTAAATGCAACCGTTTCCATATTCCCCGCCATGAAGCTTTGCTTATACCATATATCCGCTTCATAACAAAAAAAATTCACGTTTGCTTCACACGGGCGATGCAAGAAAAATTTTGATATGCTACAATAAGAGCGATATCGTTTTGGCAATCATCATATCAGGCAGGATACTTTAACTCCGAACTGTAGAAAGGAAAAGAACAAAAACAATGAGCGGTATTTCAAACTTGTTCCAGGGCATACTCGCATTCCATTGGGAGTATCTCGTTATGTATGCGATCGGCGGGTTGCTCATATACCTCGCCATTGCAAAGGACTATGAGCCGTTGCTGCTGCTTCCCATAGGCTTTGGCGCGATCCTCGTCAACATTCCGCTGTCCGTGGTCTGGCCCGTGTTGGAGACGGATATGGCGGGGCACGGGCTGCTGCAGACCATCAACGATTTCGGCATTGCCACCGAGCTGTTCCCGGCGCTGATATTCATCGGCATCGGCGCGATGACGGATTTCCGGCCGCTGTTCGCGACGCCGAAAATGATGTTTTTCGGGGCCGCGGCCCAGTTCGGCATATTCCTTACGGTAATGGCCGCCATCGCCCTTTCGCAGATCGCGCCGAACCTTTTCCCGTTTTCATTGAAGGACGCGGCGTCCATCGGCATCATCGGCGCGGCGGACGGGCCGACCTCCATCATGGTGGCGAACGCGTTCTCGCCTCACCTTTTGGGGCCCATCAGCGTCGCCGCTTATTCCTACATGTCCCTGGTTCCCATTATCCAGCCGCCGGTCATCAAGCTTTTGACCACCAAGGAAGAGCGGAAGATCCGCATGAAGTACAGCGATGTCGTCATCCCCAAGTGGATCATGGTGCTCTTCCCCATCGGCGTCACGATATTGGCGGGCATACTCGCTCCCATCAGCGTGCCGCTGATCGGACTGCTGATGTTCGGCAACCTGCTCAAAGAGGCGGGCGTGGTGGAACGGCTCTCCCAGGCCGCGCAGAAGGAGCTTTCCAACATCGTCACGCTGCTTCTGGGCATCACGATCGGCGCGTCCATGCACTTTAGCAAGTTCCTTACCATAGAGACGATCGGCATTCTGGTGCTGGGCTTCTTCGCGTTCGTATTCGATACCGCGGGCGGCGTATTGTTCGCGAAGCTTTTGAACCTGTTCTCCAAGGAAAAGGTCAACCCCATGGTAGGCGCGGCGGGCATCTCCGCGTTCCCCATGGCGGCCCGCATCGTGCAGCGCATGGCGAAGGACGAGGACCCCACAAACTTTGTCCTGATGCAGGCGATGGGCGCGAACGTCTCCGGGCAGATCGGCTCCGTTATAGCGGGCGGCATCATACTGTCCATCACCCCGTGGCTCTCCACGTTGATTAAATAAGGAGGTAGAAGCATGAGCATTGTAAATGCGGGCTGGTCCCTGATGGGCTATGGCCTCGTTGGCGTATTTGCATCCCTGGTGCTGTTTTATCTGTTTGTGAAGCTTCTTTTGGCAATCAACAAGAAGCAGCAGGGAAAAAACAAGGAATAAGGAGCTTAAACCTGCCGGCGTGCGAAAAAAGGCACGCCGGTTTTTGTTTTTAATTGTCTTTTGATTGAATCCCGCGGGCGTACGGGATACAATAATAGGAAAATAACGTGACTCGATTACGGCATTTTCCGCGCCGCAGGGATTGGAGGGTTTTATGCAGGATTCCACATGGATCACCATCGGACTCATCATAAGCATTGTTATATGCTTTGCACTGCCCGTCGTATCGTTTCTCGTCATGCAGGGGAAAAAGCTGAAAATCGCCCCCGCGTTTTTTACGGGCGCGCTTGCGTTTACCGTCTCGCAGGTGCTTTTGCGCATACCGCTTTTGACCATATTGGGGCAGACCCCTTTTATGCAGCGGCTTTCCGAAAACATCGTGCTCCACGGGCTGTTTCTGGGGTTCACCGCGGGCCTGTTCGAGGAATGCGCGCGGTTCCTGTTCTGTAAACTGATGCTCAAAAAACACAGGCGCTACGCGGACGCCGTGGCGTTCGGCTTCGGCCATGGCGGGATAGAGGCCGTCATACTGGTCGGGGTTTCGCTCATCAGTTCCCTTACCCTCTATATCGCCATGAACAACGGCACATTGGCCTCTTTGATGGACGGGGCGCAGGCCGCCGCCGTCGCGGAGCAGCTTTCTGCGCTTACGCCGCTTAATGCCATACTGGGAGGCGTCGAGCGCATATTCGCGGTGATGCTGCACGTCGCATTCTCCGTCATGGTATTTACGGGCTTTGCGCGCAACCGGCCCGGGAAATATCTGCTGCTCGCGATACTCGCGCATACGTTCGTGGACGCGTTTGTGGTGATCGTGCCTTCCCTTGTACCCATGAGCCCGCTCGCGCTCGAAGGGGCCGTGATGGTGTTTGCGGCGCTGTGCCTTTTCTATGTGCTGCGCGCAAAAAAGGCATACCCCGCGGCGGAGCTGCCCGCGGACGCGGCGGGCGAACTCCCCGCGCAGGATTCCCCGGGCGAACAGGCGGCGGATGTTCCGGGGGAACAGTAAAACCCGCTTTTACGCAAAGGGGCGCCGCAGTGAGTGCGGCGCCTCTTTTTTTGCATCATGCGGCGCGCCGCATATACGAAAACCCGATACGCTTTTTTTACATTCGTGCCATATTCGCCTCTTTACAATAAAAACTTGGGGGAGCATAATAGTAAAGTGCGTAACAATGAAGCGCTTCATTAAATGGAGGAGGAGCAACATGTCCGAACGTTCTCCGGATGCGGGGCTGCAGCTGGAACAGTTTTTTTGCCTGCGCCGGACATTGCAAAGAAAGGCGGCGGAAACATTCCCGCTGCACTGCGGGCAGCTTCCGGTGCTCGAATACATCCGGGGCAACCCCGGATGCACGCAGGTGCAGATTGCCGAAGCCCTGCTCATATCCCCGTCCTCGGTCGCGCAGTCCACAAAGCGGATGCAGCGGGACGGGCTGTTGAAAAAGCGGACGGAAGAGGACCAGCGCTGCAACCGGCTGTACCTGACGGAAAGGGGCGAGCAGGTTTCAAAGGCGTGCAAGCAGCGTTACATGGAGGTGGACGCGGATGTATTTTCCGCCCTTTCCCGGGCGGACATGGAAGCGCTTTCCGTGCTGCTGGGAAAGCTCATAAAAAGCGCCGCGGACCGCGCCAGGCTCGATACCGAGCATCTGGATTTTGAATCGCTCATGCGTCTCAAACGGGAAACGCACGAGCATATGCTGGGAGAGAAAACATGCTGAAAACGCTGCTGCGCCACTTGGGCGCATACAAGAAACAGGCCATTCTGGCGCCGATCACCATGATACTCGAAGTGGCGATGGAAGTGACCATCCCGTTTTTGATGTCGCGTATCATCAACATCGGCGTCGCGAACAGGGACGTGGCTTATATTACGAAGATCGGGCTCTTAATGATCGGCATGGCGCTTTTATCGCTGGGCTTCGGCATGCTTACGTCCCGCCTTTCCTCAACGGCGGGCGCGGGCTTCGCGAAAAATCTCAGGCGGGCGATGTTCGCAAAAATACAGGGCTTTTCATTTTCCAATATCGACCGGTTCAGCACCGCAAGCTTGGTCACGAGGCTCACCACCGACGTCACAAGCGTGCAGAACACGTTTATGATGGCGCTGCGCCTTGCGGTGCGCGCGCCCGTCATGCTGGTGTTCGCGGTCATTATGGCCATGTCCATCAGCGCGGACCTGGCGACGGTATTTTTGGTGGCGGTGCCGATATTGGCGGCGACGCTGATATTCGTGATGTCCTACGCGTACCCGCGCTTTCGGAAAATGTTTGTCGAGTACGATAAAATGAACCGCAACGTGCAGGAAGACCTCATAGGCATCCGCGTGGTCAAGGCGTTTGTGCGCGAGGACCACGAAACGGAAAAATTCCGCGAGGTCTCCGAACGCGTCATGAAGCTGCAATATTCGGCGGAGCGGGTGTCCATATGGACCATGCCGGTGATGATGCTCGTCGTCAACGCGTGCATGATCGCCATCTCCTGGTTCGGCGGCGCGCGCATCATCAACGGCCAAATGCTTACCGGCGACCTGATGAGCTTTATCAGCTACACCACGCAGATACTGATGTCCCTGATGATGATGGGCATGGTGTTCATGATGATCGTCATCACCCGCGCCTCCTTTACCCGCATCGCGGAGGTGCTGCAGGAAGAGACCGATATCGTAAGCCCTAAAAACGGCATACCGGAAGTGCCGGACGGAAGCGTGGCCTACCAGGACGTGCGCTTCCGCTACGGCGCGGGCTCCGGGGAGCCGACGCTGTGCGACATTGACCTTTCTATATCCGCGGGGCAGACGGTGGGCGTAATGGGCGCGACGGGCTCGGCCAAGACCACGCTGGTGCAATTGATCCCGCGGCTCTACGACGTGGAGGCGGGGAGCGTGCTTGTGGGCGGGAACGATGTGCGGGATTATGACCTGAAGGCTTTGCGGGATTCGGTCGCCATCGTGCTGCAAAACAACGTGCTGTTTTCCGGCACCATACGCGAAAACCTCAAATGGGGCAACGCGGACGCCACGGACGAAGAGATCGAAAAGGCCTGCCGCATCGCCCAGGCGCACGAATTCATACTGGGCTTTCCCAACGGCTACGATACGGAGCTGGGCCAGGGCGGCGTCAACCTCTCCGGCGGCCAGAAGCAGCGGCTGTGCATCGCCCGCGCGCTCATCAAGCGCCCGAAGATCATGATACTGGACGACAGCACGAGCGCCGTCGATACCGATACCGACCGCCGCATCCGGGAGGGCCTCAAACGGGAGCTTGCGGGCATGACCACGATCATCATCGCGCAGCGCGTCGCTTCCATTATGGACGCGGACCAGATCGTGGTGCTCGACGAAGGGAACGTCAGCGCGGCGGGCACGCACGGCGAACTGATGCAAACAAGCGAGATTTACCGCGAAGTGTTCGCTTCCCAGCGCAAAGGAGTAGACGAATATGCCCAGGCATGACAATAAAATGGACGCAAAGGGGCGGGGCCCCAAAAACACGGCGGGAACGCTGCGGCGCATCATGGGGTATTTAAAACCTTACAGGGTGCAGCTTGTTATCGTGCTGATCAGCGTGCTCGTCAGCACCGGCGCTTCCGTCGCGGGCTCGTACTTTTTAAAGCCGCTCATCAACGATTATATCCTGCCGCTGGTCGGCCAGAAAAACCCGGACCTTTCGCCGCTCGCGATGATGCTTGTGCGCATGGGCGCTGTATACCTTGTGGGCGTCGCCGCAAGCTATCTCTACAACCGGCTGATGGTCAACATATCGGTGGGGACGCTCAACAGCATCCGCAACGATCTGTTCGCGCATATGCAGAAGCTTCCGCTCAGGTATTTTGACGCGCACACCCACGGGGAGCTGATGAGCCGCTACACAAACGATACGGACGCGCTCCGCCAGTTTCTGGGGCAAAGCTTCGTGCAGATCGTATCCTCCTCGCTTACGGTAATCAGCGTATTTGTCATGATGCTCATATTGAGCCCCGTGCTTACGATACTGGTGGTCGTCATGCTTGCCGTCATGATTTGGGCGGTGCAGACGCTGGGCAAGCGCAGCGGCATGTATTTCCGCAGGCAGCAAAAGGCCATGGGCGAGGCGAACGGCTATATCGAGGAAATGATCGAAGGCCAGAAGGTGGTCAAGGTGTTCTCGCGGGAGCCGGAAGCCAAGGAGCAGTTTGACAAGCTCAACGAGGAGCTCTACCACTCCGCGCGCGGGGCGAATACGTTTGCCAGCATTTTGATGCCGGTGATGAACAACCTTTCCTATATCCACTATGCGCTCACCGCCATGACGGGCGGCCTGCTTGCGGTAAGCTACGGGCTGGACCTCGGCACGCTCGCGTCGTTCCTGCAATACACCCGCTCCTTCTCCCAGCCCATCACGCAGGTATCCCAGCAGTTCAACGCCGTGCTGCATGCGCTTGCGGGCGCGGAGCGGATATTCGACCTGATCGACCAGGAGCCGGAGATCGACGAAGGCGCGGTCACGCTGGTATTCGCGCAGAAGGGCGCGGACGGCTCCCTGAAGGAGAGCGGTACGCGCACCGGCGTCTGGGCGTGGAAGAAGCTTCTTCCGGACGGTACCGCGCAGTATACCGAGGTCCGCGGAGACGTGCGGATGGAGGACGTGGGCTTCCGGTATGTGGCGGAAAAACCGGTATTGGACGATATGACGCTTTACGCGAAGCCCGGCCAGAAGATCGCGTTCGTGGGCTCCACGGGCGCAGGGAAGACGACGATCACCAACCTCATCAACCGCTTCTACGACGTCAACCAGGGGCGTATCCTGTACGACGGCGTCAATGTCAACGATATCAAAAAGGCGGACCTCAGGCGCTCGCTCGCGATCGTGCTGCAGGATACGCACCTCTTTACCGGCACGGTGATGGAAAACATCCGTTACGGGCGGCTTGACGCCACCGAGGCCGAGGTCAGGCACGCGGCGAAGCTCGCCAACGCGGATTCCTTTATCCGCCACCTGCCCGAAGGCTACGGGACCATGATCACCGGCGACGGCGCGAACCTGAGCCAGGGGCAGCGGCAGCTTTTAGCCATCGCCCGCGCGGCGCTCGCGGACCCGCCGGTGCTGATACTGGACGAGGCCACGAGCTCCATCGATACCCGCACCGAAGCGCTCATTGAAAAGGGTATGGACCAGCTGATGCAGGGGCGCACGGTGTTCGTCATCGCCCACCGGCTGTCCACCGTGCGCAACGCCAACGCCATCATGGTGCTGGAGAACGGCCGCATCATAGAGCGCGGGGACCATGACGACCTCATCGCGCAGCGCGGCAAGTACTACCAGCTCTATACCGGCGCGTTCGAGCTTTCGTAAGGAATAGTATCAACAAAAGCAAAGGCCCGCGGCAGTTTTGCCGCGGGCCTTTGAGTATCCTTTTTGCCTGGAGCCTCCCTTGTAAAAGGGAGGGGGACCGCATCAGCGGCGGAGGGATTCCGTCTAAGGGAATTGACGGTATGAGGACAACTCTACCTCTTTTTCCTGCGCTGCCAGAGCGCGACGGCGTTTTGCTCGATTTCCTCAGCGCAAGCAGGCGCTCCGCCAGGGCAAGACCTATTCCGTTTGACCCGCCGGTAATGAGTATGGTATTCCCATGCATGTTCATAAGCAGCACACCCTTTCCACCATTATTATAGTGGATGAATGGCGCGTTTCATAGCGGCTCCCGCCTTTTTTGCAACAGTACCGTCCTCTTTCCGGAAAACATGCCGCGCAAAGCAGGAAAAAATTGCATAATATGAAAGGGGCTGTCACACCCCCTGCCCTTTGAACTGATTTTGTACATTCAGAATGGCAAAGGAGAATGGGTTATGCCGAATAATCATGAGCAGGATCTGTTTGCGCCCACGCAGGGCCTCGCGCGGGCGCCCCTTTTTCGCCCGGGCCCTTTGGAACGGGGCGGCTACGGGCAGCCCGACCCGGGTTCCGGAATACTGCCGGACGCGGGCACGGTGCCCTGGACCGTGATAGAACCGGACAGATATCCGGGCCCGCGCGCTCCGGAGGCAAGCGCGGCGCGTGAAGCGTCCGTGCCGGAAGCGTTTGAAGCCGCGGGCAGAATGAACCCGGCCCCGCGGCAGGTGCCTTCGGATGCCCGGGATTGCCGGGAAGTGCTCCGCGGCCTTACGGGCAGGTCGGTCGTGGCGGAGTTTATGCTTGGGCCCGTCATGCAGCGCCGCGCGGGAATTCTCACGCATGTGGGGGCGGGGTATTTCGTGCTGCGCGATCCCTTTACGCAGGCGCAGACCGGCTGCGACCTTCATTCGCTCCGGTTCCTGACGGTGCTGCCGGAGGACGCCGGTGCGGACGGCCCCAGCCGCGCATTGTGGAAATTCGGGCGCTTGTGAATTCAAAAAGGGGCCGCCGCACCGGCGCCCCTTTTATGCCTGGTTCGATGATGGAAAGCTTTGTCAGCGCCGGGTCGCGGAAACGAAATGCCCTTCTTCCCACAGCTCGTCTGCCATGGGGGCCCAGTGTTCCGCCGCATGCTTGCACTTGCCGCACAGAGCGTGCGCGTCCTCCGGATTTTGCAGGTCCGTGGAGTGCGCGCCGGAAAGCTCCACCATTTCCGCCAGCTTGCCTGGGTTGTCCAGCAGCGGGCAGGGGCGCAGATGGTTTTCGTTGAAGGGCTGGTTCTCCCGGTATTGCATGAACAGCGGCGAGCGCAGCGCGTCCAGAATGCTCTTTTCCTTGACATTGGAGTCGGAGTAATGGATGAACGCGCAAGGCTCGATATCCCCGTTGGCGTTGATGTGCAGGTACGAGCGGCCTCCCGCGATGCAGCCCTTCACAAATTCGCCGTCGTTCCAGAAATCCATGGTGAAAATCGGCTTGCTCCCGCGGAATTGGCGCACCTGATGGTACATATACGCACGCTGCTCGGGCGTTACCATCAGCTCCGGCGCCGCGTCCACGCCCACGGGCATATAGGTGAAGAACCATGCGAACTTTGCGCCCCAATCCACCATTTGGTCATAATACGCCTCGCTGCCGATTTCATCCACATTTTTGCTTGTGTAGCAGGCGGATATGCCAAACAGAAGCTTCTTGCGCTTCAAAATCTTCATTGCTTCCACAACGCGGGTGAACGTGCCGCCGCCGCGGCGGGAATCGGTGGCTTCTTCAAACCCTTCTATGCTGATGGCGGGCACAAAATTCTTAACGCGCAGCATCTCGTCCGCAAACGCCTCGTCTATAAGCGTGCCGTTGGTAAAGGCAAGGAACGCGCAATCCGGATGCGCCTCGCACAGGCGGATGATATCGGCTTTGCGCACCAGCGGCTCCCCGCCGGAATAGATGTAAAGGAATACGCCCAGCTCCTTCCCCTGGCGGATGATGTCGTCCAGCTGCGCGTTTGTCATGTTCAGCCGGTTGCCGTATTCCGCCGCCCAGCAGCCGATGCAGTGGAGGTTGCACGCGGAGGTCGGGTCCATCAATATGGCCCAGGGTATGTTGCAATCGTATTTTTTCTGGTTCTCAAGCTGGCGGGTCGTGCCGATCATGTTCGCGTTGACGACGAAGTTCTCAAACAGTTTCATGCGCACGTCGCCGTCGATATCCGTCCACAGGCTTTTGACAAGCCGGTTCCAATTGTTGTCGGAGTTTGCGAGCGCCTCACGGATACCGCGCATCTGGCCGGTGATGTTCCCGTTCTTATCGTGGTCCTCCACCCAATCCAGCAGCTTGGGAATGTTTGCGTCGGGGTCCCGGTCCAGGTATGCGATTACCTGCCTTGCCCCGAATGCCTTGATTTTTTCCTTTACCGTTTTCTCGCCCATATCCTTGCTCCTTTCGCAATCTCTTTGAGTTTAGTATGCACGCGCGCATAATATACAGTCGACGGACAGAATACCCGAAGGGTTACATTTTTCCCCTTTTCAGAAAATTGTTCCGTTTTTGGGACAAATTTTATTTTTGTCCCTATGAGACGGACGGAGTTTTGGCTATTATGATAAGAGAATCTAATAACCTGTAAGGCACGAGGATACGATATGGAAAGCAACCTGGTACGCTTTATGATAGAAAAAGCTGTGGACCGCGCCCTGAGCGAGATCCGCAACAAATCCAAGAGGGAGCTCCGGAATTTGGTGGAGCTTGGCATGTATCACGCCACGGGCCGGTTCCAAAGTGAATTTTTTGGCCTTGCGCAGCAAATGCTTGCGGATCAGGATTGCCCGTATTATGACGCGGTATTCCGCCTCGCGAACACGGTGGACGACGCCGTGCTCAAGACGTTCGGCATCAATGTCGGCTATAACGCGTGGACGGCGGGCGCGCAGCGCATACGGGAATATGAGGCCGTCCACGGCCACAATGTGCCCTGGACGATCGTGTTTGATCTGTCCGCCGCCTCGCTGCCGCCGGAAAACATAGACGATACCATCCGCCAGGGGCGTTCCATCGGCATCTGCTGCTATTTTTTCCGGCTGGAATCCTGCGCGGATTTTCCGGAATGGCTGCCCCGCATTTTGAACGCCTACGGGGATTGCGGGTTTGTGCTCTTCCTCAGGCCGGAACAGGTGACGCGCGCGGCGGCGCAGGGATGCAGGCGCGCGGGCAACGCCATGTGCGTTTTGTCCTATACGCAGGAACGGGAGCGCCTTTATCAAAGCGCTGCGGATATTCTAATAAAGGCGCGCAGTCTGCTCGCGGCTTCCATCGCATACGGGGAAAGACGGTCTCTCGCGTGGATCAAAAGCTACCGCCAACTGCCCAAAGAGTATTTGCCCGCCCTGACCTTTTTGGTGGAAGAACCCGGATGTGAGCCGGAAACGGCGCAAAGCGTGCGCTCCATGATGGAGGAGGCGGCGATCCATCCGACCCTGCCCACGCTTTTTGTGGACCTCTACCGGGATATTGAGCGGGTGGATCGGATCATCTCCTCCGACGCCTGCTATATGGAGATCGGCGGCAGCGGAGGGGTAAAGGCCAACCGGCTTGCACCCGCGCTTTACAATATCTGCGAAGATACGCTCGCTGCATTGCTCAAAAAACTGTTCCCCAAGGCCGCGCATGCATAAGAGAGGGCTATGGCGAATTTAAGCATTACAAAACGGGCTTTGGCGCAAACGCTCAAAGAAATGATGCTCGAAGAGCCGCTCGCAAAAATCAGCGTGGGCGATATTTGCGCACGCTGCGGCATGAACCGGAAGAGCTTTTATTACCATTTTAAGGACAAGTACGACCTGGTCAACTGGATTTTCTATACCGAATTCCTGCAGTGCTACGTGGGAGAGGCTTCCGGGGAGGAGGGGGGCTGGGAAGCCATGCTGCGCCTGTGCGAATACTTCCAGAAGAACAAAGCGTTCTACAGGCGGGCGCTGGAGGCGCAGGGGCAGAATTCCTTTTACGAGTACTTCGGGGAAATCATCACCGCCATTATTGCGGAAAACCTGTATCCGCTCTTTGAAGACGGGGAGCATCACGATTTTTATATCGATATGTTTACGGAAGCGATCCGCAGCGTCATCGTCCGCTGGCTCCGGGAAGAAAACAGCCTGCCGCCGGAAGAATTTGTGCAACTTTTAAAAAATGCCACGATGGGCATCGGCTACAAGACGGTTTCTTCTTAAAACATCGCGCATTGAACGGCGCCGCTCTCGGGCCGCGCATCTTCCTTTTGTATATCAGCGCGCCCGGATCGCAGGCGAGCGCGTCAAGCTCCCCGTCAAGCCAGCTTAATTGCTGCCCGCGCGGCAATATCACGGGCATGCGCGCATGGATGAAGGCGATCCCGCTTGCGGCCTCCCGCGTCAATATCACAAAGGAGGGCAGGGGTTCGTTCGGCTCGCAGCGGTACAGGCCCGCCATATAAATCAGGGGCGTATCCGCGCGGGAGACGGCGTATTTGTGCTTGTTCGCGCCCGCGGCTTCCCACTCAAAATACCAGGAGGCGGGCACCAAACACCTTCCCTGGCGAATAGGATCGCGGAACATCGCTTTTTCCCGGATGCCTTCGCTGCGGGCGTTTATCATATGCCCTTTGCCATAACGTGAAAAGCCCCATTTCATCACCCGCGGCTTCCCGCCTGCGGGAATGACGGGGACAAGGTCGGTGGGGAATATTTCGCCGGTGCTGAACGGAACCGCCGCATTTCCCCGGCCTTCCGCCAGTTCCCGCAGCAGCTCTTTTAATTCCGTTTCCTCTATATATAAGTAATATCGCCCGCACATCTTACTTTCACCTCCCGGCATACCTTCGATTCTATCGTACCGCATACGGGCGTCCGGCTCAAGGCTGTCATAGGATTATGGCCGTAATCCGGCGAAAACGGCAGCATTCAGCCGGAGCATGCGCAAAGAGAGGCGCGTTAGAATTCGCATCAAAATCAAGAGAGTATATGGT
>DATMXR010000104.1:0-20378 GCA_035561315.1 Feifaniaceae bacterium | reverse complement strand
CTCTATATGGGAAAAAGTCAACGGATCCGCGGGAAATGTTTACAAATTTGTTGTTTGCCGCAAAAGTCCGGCGGGAGTATAATACACCAGGGTTGCAAGAATAATGAAATCCATGTGAAACCATTTCCATATTTGAAACGTTATTATACTTTAGACGGTCAATACAGTGTGGCGGGAGCCACTGGGGGGTACATGGAGCAAAACGGCGCGCATCTGATCGAGCTTCGGAACGTCAAAAAGACCTACCGCGTGGGGTCCGCCGCCATAAACGCGCTCAACGGCGTGGACCTTACGCTGGATAACGGGGATATCTGCTGCATCGTGGGGCGTTCCGGCTCGGGCAAATCCACTTTATTAAACCTGCTTGCGGGGCTGGAACATCCTACCAGCGGAGAGATCATCGTCTCCCGCATGCATATCGAGCGCATGACGCAGAGCGAGCTGATTGTGTTCCGGCAAAAAAAGGTCGGCTTCATTTTCCAGTCCTTCAATCTCATGCCCTATTATACGGCGCTCGAAAACGTGGCGCTGCCTTTGTCGTTCCGCGGGATCGGCAAAGCGAAGCGGAACAGGATCGCGCGGGATATTTTAAAGGCCGTGGGATTGGAAACGCACATCAACCACAAGCCCATGCAGATGAGCGGCGGCCAGCAGCAGCGCGTGGCCATCGCGCGGGCGCTGGTGAGCGACCCGGAGATCGTATTTGCGGACGAGCCGACCGGCAACCTGGATTCAAAGACCTCCGACGAGGTCATGCACCTGATGACGGATATCGCGCGCGAGCGGAAAAAGACGCTCATCATGGTCACGCACGATGCGAATATGGCCGCCTTTACGGACAAGGCGGTGCACATATTGGACGGGAAAATTACGGATATCGAAACCAAATAACGGGGAACGGATACAGGAGGATGGCTTATGTGGGGTAAAAAATCGGCTGCTTTGGTTTTGTGCGTCCTGATGGCGCTTATGCTGCTGCCGAACATGGCGTTGGCGGAAGATGAGGCGTCGCCATCGTCTTTGGTCGATCCGAATGCATCTCTGATCGTATCTTCCGTCGGCCCGGACGGCAGCGTGATACGCGCGCCCAAGGGGGATATCGGGGACCGTATCCGCATCACCCTGCCCATATTCAACAGGACAAAGACCCGCATCCGCAATATTCTCGTCACGCCGCAGATCTCCGCGACGCTCGATTCGTTTCCGTTTGAAGTCGAAGCCGTAAACTATACGGTCAGCGTGGAGCCTATGAGCGCGGGGCAGACCCGGCTGGTAGAATATGACTTTAAGATCGCAGATAAGGTCACAAGCGGCGTAAAAGAAGTAAAATTCAATGTCATCTATTTTAATGTATCGAAGTACGCGTACGAATCGACCACGCTCTCCGCATTCGTTACGGTCGTCAAGGGCTATACGCCGGACAAGACCGACGAGGACGGCAACATCATCGCCACCACCCCCAAAATCATATTGGAGGGGTATACCGTGACGCCGCTCAACACGGACGACCAGCAGAGCGGCCGCCTGTTCGCCGGGGAGAAATTCTCCATCAAGCTGGCCATGCTGAACACCTCCAGCGAGGAGGCGGTCAAGAACATCCAGCTCACGCTTTCCAGCGAGGGCGGCGTCATTCTGCCCGCGGACAACGGCAGCAACACCGTGTATATCGACCGGATCGGCCCGGGGGAGACGGTGGAAAAAACGCTTACGTTCCAGTCCGCGCCCGACGCGGAAGCGAAGGCGCACTCGCTCGCCGCCAAATTCAACTACGAAAGTTCCAAGACACTGAAGGCCTACGAGGCGACGGAAACCATCACGCTGCCCATATCGCAGCGCATGCGCGTGCGCATCGACGATCCCATGGTATACGGGGACGCCATGCTGGAACAGTCCACCCCCGTATCCTTCAGCCTCTACAACATGGGCAAATCCACCCTGTACAACTGCATGGTGGACGTGGAGGGCAGCGGCCTGAAGATGGAAGAATCCTTCTATGGCGGCAACATCACCTCCGGCAACACCATGCGGGCGGATTTCAACGTCATTCCCTCCGCCGCGGGCCAGATCGAGGGCAAGGTCGTCATCACCTATGAGGACGTCTACGGCGAGCAGACGGTCGTGGAAAAGCCGCTCACCCTCAACGTATTGGAGAACTTCATGCCCGATGAGGGGATGATGGGCCCGGACGGCGAGGTGTTCAATCCCGGCATGGAGCCCGAGCAGCCGCAGGGCGGGATCTCCACCGGGCTTATCATCGCCGCCGCGGCCGTCGTGCTCATCGGCGTGATCGTGCTCGTTGTATTGCTCAAACGCAGGCGCCGCAGAAAGCAGCTGGAGGAAATATGAAAACGCTGGATCTGTTCACCATGGCCTTCATGAACCTGTGGCGGCGCAAAATGCGCGCGTTCCTCACGGTTCTGGGCATGGTGATCGGCGTGGCGTCCATCGTGGTGATGGTTTCGCTCGGCATCGGCATCAACGAATCCTTCCGGGAAAATTACGAGCGTGCGGGCAGCCTTACCACCATACAGGTCAACAGCTACCGCATGGTGGAAAGCAAGGGGAACATGTACAGCTCCGCGCAGGAGGTCGTGCTCGATGACAAAAGCGTGCTGGCCTTCCGGCAGATACCGGGGGTGTCCGCCGTCATGCCCATGCTCGAAACCTGGGGCGCGCTCAAAAGCGGCCAGTATATGACGGACGTCTCCATCATGGGCGTGGATCTGAAGGTGGCGGAGGAGTTCGGCTTTACGCTTGCCGACGGCCGCATGCCCAAGACCGGCGCGGGCTCCAAATACGAGATGGTGCTCGGCTCCTGGGCGCTGCAGAATTTCTACAACCCCACCACCGGCAAGCAGGCCGTGGACCGGGAAGGCAACTCAAAGATCAACCTGGAACGCTCCCGCTTCCAGCTGACGTTCGACTACAGCAACGTGTATTCCAACTGGGACGCCGGCGGGGGCGAATCGCGCGCCAAGGGCAAGATGTACGATGTAAAAGTCGTGGGCCAGATGGCGGAGGAAGGCAACAACTACGCCTACTATTCGCTGATGGATATCGCCGCCGTGCGGAAGCTTGCCAAGGAAAACAAGGATTTCATGAACCTGGATACGAAAAAGTACAGCCAGATCTGGGTCAAGTGCAAAAATATCGACGAGGTCGTGGAGATCCAGAAGCAGATTCAGGACATGGGCTATGGCGCGTACAGCCTGCAGGACGCGTTGAAGGCCGCGCAGGAAAGCGCGTCGCAGCTCCAGATGCTCTTGGGCGCGATCGGCGGCGTATCGCTGCTGGTGGCGGCCATAGGCATTATGAACACCATGATGATGAGCATCTACGAGCGTACAAAGGAGATCGGCATCATCAAGGTGCTCGGCTGCCGCATGGGCAACATCGCGGGGCTGTTCCTGACGGAGGCCGCCTATATCGGGCTCATCGGCGGATTGATCGGGCTGGGCTTAAGCTACGGGCTTTCCGCGCTTTTGAACCAGTTCGTCATGCAATCCGTCGGCATGAGGAGCGTCATACCGGCCTACCTCTCTTTGGGGGCGGTGGCGTTCTCCATTGTGGTGGCGCTCATCAGCGGCATGTATCCGGCCATCCGGGCCATGAAGCTTTCCGCGCTTTCGGCGATACGCTCCGAATAAACAACCGAAAAAGCGGCTTCGGCCGCCTTTTTTATAAAACGCTGTTCTTCAAAATTCAGGAAATGTTAGCATTTGCGTTCCAACCCTTCGTTGTTTTGCCCAGGCAAATGTGCTATACTTGGTACTCGGAAAGGGGCGGGCGATATGTGGAAAGAGTTCAGGGATTTTGCGTTCAAAGGGAACGTATTGGACCTTGCGGTCGGCGTGATGATCGGCGGGGCGTTCGGCAAAATCGTCACCAGCGTCGTGAACGATCTGTTCATGCCGGTGCTGAGTCTCATTACCGGCAGCCTGGATTTTTCTGAGCTGTTTATCGCGATGGACGGCAAGCGGTATGCCGATCTGAAAGCCGCGCAGGAAGCGAATGCGGCCACGCTCAATTACGGCGCATTCATCACCAGCGTCATAGATTTCCTGCTCATTGCGCTGAGCATATTCCTGTTTGTAAAGCTGATCAATAAGCTCAACAGAAAAAAGGCGGAAGCGGCCCCCGCCCCCGAACCCCGCCGGTGCCCGTACTGCAAAAGCGGCATCGCGGAGGACGCCACCCGCTGCCCGTACTGCACCTCCGTGCTGGAGGAAAGGTGATGCTGCGCGCATACCTCGAAAACGGGTTTTTGTACCAGGAAGATTGGAACTGCGCGGAGCATATGCTGATAGCGGCGGACCGTGTCTACGGCCTGAAGCTGGACCCGGAAGCGTATAAGCTTGCCGCGGGGTTTGGCGGCGGCATGGCGGTGGGCGGCATCTGCGGCGCGCTCACGGGGGCCGTTATGGCGCTCGGCCTGCTCTTTGTAAAAGAGCGCGCGCATGAGAGCGACAAAATCAAGACGCTCACCGCCGAGCTGATCGGGCGCTATCGGGAGAAAATGGGCGAAGTGGATTGTATCCCGCTCAAGGAAGCGTACCGCACGGAAGAAATAAAATGCCGCGATGTGATACTGGAGGCGGCTTCGATACTGGACGATATCGTGGCGCGGGAGCTTCCCGGGGCCGCATTCGTTGCAAAAGCGGGCGGCATCTGATATTCTATTGAAACGCAGCGGCCTAATGGCAGTATATTGGGGGACGACAGAGAGCATGAGAAACGCATTTGACGTATTGGAGGAGCGCGGCTTTATCAAGCAGGCCTCGCATCCCGAGGAGCTTCGGGAGCTCCTGGGCAGGGAAAGCATCACGTTTTATATAGGGTTTGATCCCACGGCGGACAGCCTGCATGTGGGCCACTATGTGGCTTTGATGGCCATGGCGCATATGCAGCGCGCGGGGCACCGGCCCATCGCGCTTTTGGGCGGCGGCACCACCATGATAGGCGACCCCTCCGGCAAGACGGATATGCGCCGCATGATGACGCAGGAGGAAATCCAGGCAAACGCCCGCAAATTCCAGGCGCAGATGTCCCGCCTGCTGGACTTTGGGGAGGGCAAGGCCGTTATAAGGAACAACGCGGACTGGCTGCTGCCCCTAAATTTTCTGGAGTTCATGCGCGACATCGGCGTGCTGTTTTCAGTCAACCGGATGCTGGCCGCGGACTGCTATAAGAACCGCATGGAGCAGGGGCTCACGTTCTTTGAAATGAGCTACATGCTGATGCAGAGCTACGACTTTCTGGTGCTCAACCGCACGGAAAACTGCGTGCTGCAAATGGGCGGGGACGACCAGTGGAGCAATATCCTGGCCGGCGCGGATCTGATACGCCGCAAGGAGCAAAAGCCCGCGTATGCTTTGACCTGCGCGCTTCTCACCACCAGCGACGGCCGCAAAATGGGCAAGACCGAAAAAGGCGCGCTCTGGCTGGATAAGGGAAAATGCCCCGTATTCGATTTTTACCAATACTGGCGCAACGTGGACGACGCGGACGTGGAACGCTGCCTTGCGCTTTTGACGTTCCTGCCCATGGAAGAGGTGCGCCGCCTCGGGGCGCTCAGGGACAGCGCCATCAACGAGGCCAAGCGCGTGCTCGCGTTTGAGCTGACCCGCCAGGTGCACGGCGAGGAGGAAGCGCAAAAGGCCATGGACGCCGCGGAAGCGCTGTTTTCCGGCGGCGGCGACATCACCCACATGCCTTCTGTCACGCTTTCCGCCGCGGAAGCGGAGGAGACGGGGCTTCGGGTGGTTGACCTTCTGGTGAAGGGCAATCTCGCCAAATCCAAAAGCGACGCGCGCAGGCTCATCGAAAGCGGCGCCGTGTTCGTGGGGGACGACAAGGTGGAGGACGTGTATTTTGCCCTCTCTCCCGAAAGCGTCCGGGGGGACGGCGCGATACTCAAAAAGGGCAAGAAAGGCTTCTGCCGCGTGCGGCTTTCCTGATGCGCGCGTACCGTACGGTGCAAAAAGAGGCGGAGATCGAGCTGGTGATCCAGAAATCCCGCTTCATCGGCCGCTGCTTCCCCGTAACGCGGGAAGACGAAGCGCTTTCTAAGCTCGCGGAGCTTCGGAAGCAATACTGGGACGCCACCCACAACTGTTTTGCCTATTGCATCGGCGTTAACGCTTCCGCCGCGCGCTTTGGCGACGACGGGGAACCTGCGGGCACCGCGGGCCTGCCCATGATGGAGGCCATCCGCCAAAAAGGGCTGGTGGACGTACTGTGCGTGGTCACGCGGTATTTCGGCGGCGTGCTGCTGGGCGCGGGCGGGCTGGTGCGGGCCTATTCCAGGGCGGCGTCCATGAGCATGGAGGCCGCGGGCGCCGTGGAAATGCGCCCGTGCGTGAAGTTTCTCATTAAGACCGACTACGCCCGCTTTGCCGCCATAGAGCCGCTGCTGCGCAAGGACGGCAATTTGAAGGACGTCCGCTATGCGGCGGACGTGGAGGCGGACCTCCTGGTACCGGAGGAGGACGCCGCGGCGTTTCTCCGGCTTGTGGCCGAAAAAACGGACGGCCGCGTGCGCCCAGATGAAACCGGAAGGGCATATGGCGCGTTTGTATAATAAATGCGCCGCTCCAAAACAACGTAAGTTTCCCGCCAGCCGGGAGTAAATTTAAGCAACAGCGGAGGGACAGTATGGAAATCACCGTCAGCAGGACCACGGCTCCGAAATCGAAGCCGCAGGATGAAACCAAACTCGGGTTCGGCAAGCTCTTTTCGGACCATATGTTCATTATGGAATACGACGAGGGCAGGGGCTGGCACGACGCGCGCATACAGCCCTACCAGAAGCTGCAGATCGATCCTGCAAGCCCTGTGCTGCACTATTCCCAGGAGATATTCGAGGGCCTCAAAGCCTACCGCTCCCAAAAGGGAGACGTCCTTCTGTTCCGCGCGCGGGACAACGCGCGGCGCCTGAACGTGGGCGCAGAAAGAATGTGCATGCCGCAGATCGACGTGGAGGACAATTATAAGGCCATGGCGGCGCTTGTGGATGTGGATCGGGATTGGGTCCCCCATGCCCCCGGCGCGACGCTTTACCTGCGGCCGACCTTGATTGCCGACGGCGCGGCGCTCGGCGTGCATAAGGCGGAGCGCTACCTTTATTACATCATCTGCTCGCCGTCCGGCGCGTACTATGCTTCGGGCCTTGCGCCCATCCGCATCTACGTGGAGGATCAATACGTCAGGGCCGTCAAGGGCGGCACCGGCTACGCCAAGACCGGCGGCAACTATGCCGCGAGCCTCAAGGCGGCGGAAGAAGCCGCCGCCCGCGGATACGACCAGGTGCTCTGGCTGGACGGCGTGGAGCGCAAATATGTGGAAGAGGTGGGCGCCATGAACATGATGTTCTTAATCGGCGATACCATCTGCACCGCTCCCGTGGCGGGCAGCATATTGGACGGCATCACCCGCAAATCCATCCTCACGCTCGCGAGCGAGCTGGGCCTGAAAGTCGCGGAACGCAGAATAGAGATTTCCGAGCTGATGGAGGCGGGGGAGAGCGGCGAACTCAAGGAGGCGTTCGGCACCGGGACGGCAGCCGTGATTTCCCCGGTGGGCGAACTCCACTACAAAGGAAAGAGCATCGTCATAAACGGCGGCAGGACCGGCAGCGTGACCCAGAAGCTCTACGATACGCTCACAGGCATACAGCTTGGGGATATCGAGGATACGCACGGCTGGGTGACACGCGTATAGCACCAATTCCAGGCATGAATGCATCGTCGCGGCGGCTCTTTTCGTGCGGTGCGGTGTCGCTTTCCGGCTTAACGCGGCGCTGCTGCGTCCTTGCCCCGCATCGAAAACCCCTTGCCGCTTTCAGCTGCATTTATGCTTTCCATTGGTTAAAAAAGCATAGTTTGTGGTAGTATCGTATTGGAAGATACGCATATACTCCAAAGACCGCAAAAGGAGATACCATAATCATATGAAAAAGATTATTTCCGCGCTGAGCGTATTGATATTGCTGCTGCTGCTCGCGCCGACGGCGCTTGCGGCCACCGTGCAGGTCGCGACGGAGCCCGCGCAGATCACCTCCGCGGGCACGATCTCCGCGCGGTTTTCGGTTGTGAACGATTCCGCCTATGAAATGCGGGACATCAATATTTTCGGGAACGGCCTGTCCGGCAGCAGCCAGTTGTCCAGCCAGGTGGTGCCGCCCAACGGCAAGCTGAACTTTACCATCAGCACAATCGAAGTCACCGAGGATATGCTGGGGCAGACGATCGCGTATACGCTTACCTGGACGGAGAACGGCGCGGCAAAATCCAAGGACGTTTCCATCACGCTGGGCGCGGCGCCCGCCGCGGAAATGACGGCGACGCGCACCGCCAGCAAAACATCCGGAAAATCCGGGGACAAGGTGACTTTGACCTATGTCCTCAACAACCCCGGGACCGCGGAAATGACGGGCGTCACGGTCAAGGATGCCGCGGCGGGGAACTCGCCCGTGGCGAGCAACCTGACCCTTGCGCCGGGAACGTCCAAGACCGTGACGTACGAACTGACGCTGGGCGGGCAGGATGCGGTCAGCCAGCCTTCCATTACCTACCAGCTCAACGGCGAAGGCAGGACGCTCAATATCGACCCGCTCACCGTCACCGTTGCGAACGTGCAGATGGACCTCGCGGTAACAATGAGCGACCCCGCCCCGGAAGGCGTGGCGTTTACGCTTGTACTCAAAAACAACGGCAACCAGGCCATCGGCAGCATCACCGTCAAGGATGAACTGAACAATGCCGTCAACGCCGCCCCCATTACGCTGGAGGCGGGCAAGGAACAGACGCTTACCTATAACGTGGCGGCGGCGGAATTGCGCAACGTATCCTTTGTGGTAACGGGTACGGACGCTTCCGGCCAGCCGTATGAAAACAGGACCACAAGCTACGAGGTCCGGCCGTATGTGGACCCGAGCCATGTTTCGCTTTCGCTGTCCGCGACCGTGCTGCAGCCGCTCACGGACAGCGGGCGCATGAAGGTGCGCTTTACCGTACAGAACAATTCCAATGTGGATATGGTGAACGCGCTCATATCCGAAGCGGAGCTTGGCAATATCGAGCCGATGGATGTCCTGCCTTTGGGCGAGACCACGGTGGATAAGGAGCTTTTGGTCAACGCGCCGCGTGAGCTTGCGTTTACGCTCACCGCGTCCGATCCTTCCGGCCTGCAGCATACATATGAAGCAAAGCTGATGGCGGATTATGTCGCTTTGGCTTCGCCCACCCCCGCCGCAAGCCCCGCGCAGGAGGAAGAGCCCGCAAACGCGGGCGGCATGAGCGGCACATTGGTGACCGTGCTCATCGTGCTTGCCGCGCTGATGGCGGTGGCGGGCGTCGCGCTCCTGGCGCTCTCCATATACGAGCGCAAGCGCAACGCAACATTGGAGGAAGAGGAGCCGGATGAGCTGCCCCGCGCGCGCAACGCCGCGCAGGCGCGCGTAAGCGCCGCCGAACGCGAGGCGCAGTCCCAGCCTTACCCGCCGGAGCAGAACCGGGCCTCCCGTTTTGCGCAGCCGCAGAGGGAGCCGGTGGAGTTTTCCGCGCAGACGCGCTCCATACCGGCGGAACGCCCGGAGAAGCCGGTGTTCCAGCCCGTGTCCCGCACGCCTGTTCAGCCGCAGGAAAGAGCCTCCGGTTATACGCAGGAACGAGCGCCGGTCCAGCCGCAGGAGCGCGCCTCCTTCCAGCCGCGCGTCCCGCAGGAACACGTGCCCGCCCAGCCGCGCGTCCCGCAGCCCCAGGTGCGCCGCGTGGAGCCGGAGCCCGAGCAGAGGCCGCCCCAAGCCTCGCCGGAGATCCGCAACCGGGTGCATCGGGTGCGGAATACGGACGAGAAATAGCCCCCTCCCTTTGGGGTGCGGGCCCATAATAAATAAGAGCGGAGGAGGCATGGCCTCCTCCGCTCTGGCACAAAAGAAAACACATGGAAGGGTCAATTCTATGCCTGCATTTTCCGGCCTCACGGAGGATACCTATCGTTTTTTCTGGGAGATCGCGTTCAACAACGAGCACTCCTTTTTTGAAGAAAACCGCAAGCGCTACGAAAAAAGCGTAAAGGAACCCATGCTCGCGCTGGCGGACGCGTTGGGGAAAGCCGCGCTGGAGGTGGACCCGAACTTCAACGTCCGGCCCTCTTCCGTAGTGTCGCGCATCCGCAGGGATACCCGCTATACCAGGGACAAATCTCCGTACCGGGACCACGCGTTTTTTTCCTTCAAGTACCCCGGCGCCGCCACGGGGGAGAGCTTTGTGCTCTACGCGGAGTTCGAGCGCACGGCCTACGGCTACGGCATGGGCATGTATTATCCGCTGCCGCAGTTCATGGCGGACGCAAGACGCCGCATGCTCGCCCGGCCGCAAATGTTTCTTGATATCGTAAACGATCCCGCGTTCGCGTCGCGGTTTGCGTGGCAGGGGGAGGAGTTTAAACGCCAGCGGTTTTCGGACGCGCCGGAGGATATCCGTCCCTGGCTCAATAAGCGCAGCATGTCCTTCTGCTTTTCCTCCAAGGAATTGTCGAATACGATGAAGCCGGAGCTGGCGGATGAGATCAGCGGGGGCTTTTTGCTGTTAAAGCCCCTGTACCGGTTTTTGCTGGGGCTGGACGAATAAGGAAACGCAACGAAAAAGGAACGGCGTTACCCGTTCCCTTTTTATGCCTGCCGTTTATCCTCTCACATCATAGATCGTCACCGTATCGTTTTCATATACGATCGGGAACCGCGAAAAGAACCCTTCGTCCACTTCATACGTATAGCGTTCGTAATTGCTCACAAACACATAATCGATGCCGTAGGTTTCACGCAGCGCGCCGAAGCATACCTCGGGCTGCTCGAACAGCAGCCGCACCTGCTGCTCCCGCGTTTCGTAATCGAGCCCGTGGTAGTAAAGATACGAGCCGGTGCCGCAGAGTATGTTCCTTCCGGTGAGGGAGGAGACGGCGTTGTTGTGGTTGGTGGCCGTCAAAAACAGCGCGTCGGGCGCGGTGCCTTCGCTGATATAGTCTGCCGCCGCCGCTTCGTCGGCGCTGAACTGCTCATAATCGCCGATGGCCTCGCGCGCGAGCGTCAGCGTGCCGGAAAGGAAGAGCGCGCAAAGCGTAAGGGCTGCAAGATACCGCCTGCCCGCAAAGCCGCTCAGCCGGTCGTATAGATCGGTAAGCAGCTTTCCCACGATGCCGCAGGTGAACGCGAACCATACGAAAAGCAGCTTGTTGTTGTCGTACGGGTTGGGCTGGAACAATATGAATTCCGAAAAAAACCAGATCAGCACGGCCCCGCCGTAGAATACCTTTTCATCCTTGGGAAGCCGGAAAAACGCAACGGGCAGCAGCAGGAACACAAGCCCGAGGTTCTTGATATAAAACCACAGGTAGGAGTCCGTTTCGTTCCCCCAGTTGAAATGCGGCTGCAAAAACTCGCCGGATTGCCGGAACGTGAACAAAATGAGCTGCGGAAGCGCCAGCGCCATTGTGATGAGGCCGTATTTGACCCAGCCTGACAGGGTGGCTTTGTCCTGGCGGGAAAGGAACGCGTACAGCACGTATACCGCGCTGACCATGCCGAGCGCCAGGAAAGAGTGCGTATGAACAAGCGGCATGCAGCCCGCGATGACCCCCAACGGCACAAACAGCTTCGGTTCGCGCTCAAACGCCGCGCGCCGAAGCAAATACAGGGCGGGGAACAGCAGCGCCCAGCCGAACAGCGTGGCCCGCTGCGGGATCAGCATATCCGCAATCGGGTTGACCCACCTTAGCCCGATATCGGGCAGGTTGGTGGGCGTGTTGTAAAAGCCGGTGAATATGCGGGTGAACGCATCCGGGTTCGTCTTCCACAGGTCAAGGAAATACCAGAACCCGAAACCTCCGCCAAGGAAAAACAGCAGCGTGGAAAATACCGCGGTTTTGGTCTTTTTCTGCCACTGCAAAAAGAAGCAGTAAACCCCCAGCAGCACCAGCGCATAGGCGAAGCGCGCGGGCAGCAGCATGGAAAAGCGCAGCGACGCGCCCAACACGTAAAACGTGGCGCTGATACTGTCGCACAGGAACGGGTAGCCCACCGCCATGCCCGGGAATATGGAATACTGCGGCGGGAACGTGCCCTGCCTGGCTATGCTTGTCACAAGCCCCAGGTGCAGCGGCAGGTCCCCGAATGTGGATTGCCCGGAATGCAGCGCGCCGTTGACGGGCCGGAGGATATGCGTCAAAAACAGGTATCCGCCCAGCAGGAACAGCGGCAGCAGCGTCATGAGCGCCGGGCGAAGTTCAGAAGCCCCGGCGGGCGCGACCGCCTTTTTTCTTCCCGCCAGAAACGCAAACAGGCCCGCCGCGGCGCAGACGAGCAGCGCGAGGAGCTGGGCCAATACCGTAAACCCGAATAAAAAACCGAACAGCGCGGGAAGCCACAATAAAAGCAATAACGAGAAAACGCCCCCCATCCACCAACGGAACAGCGGACGTTCCGCGGCGAACAGGGCGCGCGCCATAAACTGCCCTGCGGCAAGGTATGCGCACAGGTAAAGGAGCGAAAGTATATTCGAGATCATGGGATCAGTCCGGTATCCCGTCCCCGTCCACGTCCGCAAAGGAAGCGTCGGGGACTGCGCCGCCATCCTGCATCAGCCCCGCGGCGCCGTAGATCTCGCGCCCGGTCAGGCCCTTTTCCACGCGCTCTTTTTCGATGATGCGGCTCAGGAATTTTCGCACCGCCTCGGGCTTCGCGATATTTTTCAGCTCCAGGGTCTCGTGCGTTTGGTCCGCGCTGTAGAGCGTGATGGTGCCCACGCCGAATATCTTTTGCCAAAGCGTGCGCACAAGCCTGATATCCAGAATACGATACAGGAGGATTTCGTTGGTTTCGGTGCGGAACAATCCCTTTCGCGTGGTAAAGCGGTCCTTGTCCACTTCATAGACGGTGAAACTCAGCGGCATGCCCAGTATGCGCTTGCGGTCGTGCCAAAGGGGTCTTTCCTCCGAAATTTCGTCAAAAAACGGTTGCTTGGCCATCCATTTCACGCTCCCATCCGGCTGTTTACGGCTATTATACCATAGAAGCAAAGCGGATATGGTATAATCCGCGCATGTGCGTTCGCCCGGAAGGCGAAAATCGCACGCGCATCAAATCAGTTGGATAATAGCCGTTTTTACGGCTATTATACTGCAACAGGGTATCAACTGCAAACAGCTTGGGCATACATAATGGAGAACCGAATGCCCTTTAGGAGGTGGGTTTATGCAATGGTGGAAACAAAACGGGAAACTGTTGCTTTATATGGCGCTTGTGCTCGCGTTCGGCGTATGGGGCGGCTTTACCATAAGGGATATGCAGGTAAAAGCGGCGCCGGAGCCGACGCCTTTAGCAGAGCAGGTTGACAGTATCGGCGAGCAGAGCATATTGCCGGATACGCTGGTGATCACAAAATATATGTTCCTGTTATGCGGCGGCCATACGGAGCAAAGGCAGGAGACGGGCGGCCCCCTGGTGGGCATGAACAAGGCGCAGATCGAGGAAAAGTATCCCGGCGCGAAAGTGGTGGAGCTGACCAACAAGCGGGCGGTGATAGAACGGGAGCTGGAGCGGTACTGCCCCAAGCATGTGGTGCTGTTCCTGGACGACCAAAATCGGCTGGCCATTTCCCAGACGGATGAAGCGGACCTGGAAAAGGAGAACATCACGACATTGAACTACGATATTTCCTACCTGCCCGCGGAGGAGCTCAACAAGCTGGACGAAGGCCTGGTGTTTGAGAACCTGGAGGAGATCAATATTTATCTCGAAGGGTTGGAACCGTAAAACGAGATTAGCTTTGACAAAAGCGGCGTCCTTCACCGGACGCCGTTTTTACGTGCGGCCGTGTTTCAAAGCGGTTGCACGGCCCGGAAAGAGGGCGTATACTGGAAAAAACGGTATGATATCCCGTGCGTCAGGGGAGGGTGAATAAATGACATTGCGCGAACAGGCCGCCGCCGTAAAACAAGCTTCCTACAAAATGCTCACACTGTCCGCCCCCGTGCGGGACGCGGCGCTCCATGCGATGGCCGGGGCGCTCGTTGAGAACGCGGCTTTCCTGTTGGAACAAAACGAACTGGATGTGTCCGCCGCCCGCGCAGCCGGTAAGCCGGAGGCCATGCTGGACCGGCTCCTTTTGGATGAAAAACGTATTTTAGGCATGGCGAATGGCTTAAAGAAGGTAGCGGCGCTGCCCGACCCCATCGGCGGGGAGGATTTTATTGTGAAGCGCCCCAACGGCCTTGCCATAGGCAAACGGCGCGTGCCGCTCGGGGTCATCGGCATCATATACGAGGCACGCCCCAACGTCACGTCGGACGCGGTGGGCCTGTGCGTCAAATCCGGCAACGCGGTGCTGCTGCGCGGCGGCTCGGAAGCTATACGCTCCAATTCCGCCATAGCGGACGTCATCGCCCGCGCGGCGTACGCGGCGGGCCTGCCCGAAGGCTGCATCCAGCTTGTGCGGGATGCGTCGCGTGAAGCGGCTACGGAGATGATGCGCTTAAACGGCTATCTGGACGTGCTCATTCCCCGCGGGGGTGCTACGCTCATCCGCTCGGTCGTGCAAAACGCCACGGTGCCGGTGATCGAAACGGGTCTTGGCAACTGCCACACATATATCGACGATACGGCGGACGTGGAAATGGCGAAGAACATCGCCTACAACGCCAAGGTCTCCCGCCCGGCGGTGTGCAATTCCATGGAAACGCTGCTGGTGCAAAAAGGAATGGCGGAAAAGAACCTAACGAAGATCGTTGCGCCCATGCTGGAGCGCAATGTGGAGCTCAGGGGCTGCCCGCGCGCCTGCGCGCTGCTTCCCGGCATCAGGGAGGCCGCGGAGGAGGACTGGGCCACGGAATACGACGATTACATCCTTGCGCTCAAGGTCGTGGATACGCTGGACGAGGCGGTCTCGCACATCAACCGGTACGGCACGCGGCATAGCGAATGCATCGTCACCAGCGATTATTTGAGCGCCGAGCGCTTTTTGAACGAAGTCGACGCCGCCGCGGTATATGTGAACGCCTCCACGCGCTTTACGGACGGCGAGGAGTTCGGCTTCGGGGCGGAAATCGGCATCAGCACGCAGAAGCTGCATGCGCGCGGCCCCATGGGGCTTTTTGAACTGACCAGCGTCAAATACATCGTACGGGGGAACGGCCAGGTCCGTTAGCCGCTTATGCTGCACAAAAGAAGGGGAAAAAGCGATCCTGCGCGCGCTCGGGCAGAGAGGCTGCTGCCTGTTTGCGCGCTTATTTTGGCCCTGTGTTCCGGCTGCGCCATGGTTTTGAAGCCCGCAGCGACGCCCGTGCCCGCTTTGGCGGAACCTGCGGAGGAAGAACCGCAGGAAACCCCCGTTCCGGCGGAAGAAAACCCGCTCGGCGTATTTTTGAACGGGTTTTACCGGGCATACGCGCCGTATGAAGAAGCGTTGCGCGCGCTTTCGGAAAAAGAGAATTCCGCAACCGACGAAGCGCTGGCGCTGGAGCGGCACATGCTGCATCTCAGGCAATTGTTCGGCGCGCAGGCGGGGCTTTTCCAAAACCCGACCGACCGCGGGACCTGGGACGGCATACTCTTTGGCGTGGAAGGTACGGGCAGCGTCATAAAAACCGCGGACGGATGCACGTTTTCCTGCGCGCTCAAAGACGGTAATATCGCCGGAAGCCTGAAGGGCAGCGTGCTCGCGGCGGAGTGGGCGTTGCAGGACGGCGCCGTCCGGGGCGGGACGGTCGTGAAAACGGACGCGGGGTACGCCGCTTCCGTGAACTGGGACGGGGAAGAAATTTTGCTGCTGATCGAAAATGATACGCTTTCCTTCGGGACAAACGCGCAGGCGACCGCGACGGTCTCCTCGCTCCCACCTGAACAATGGGTGCGCTGGCGCCTGAAAGACGGAAAGCTATCCGTGCCGGAAGCGGAGGCGACGCCGGCTTCCATACAGGAGGAAACGGAATGAACATTACCATCATCGCCTATTCCAATACCGGCAGCGCCGAGGCCTGCGCACGCGCGCTGTCCGGCGCGCTGGGCGCGCGGCTGTTTTTGCTGGAAGAAACGCGCCAAAGACCCGGGAAGGACTTTTTCATCGGCGGCATGCAGGCGGTCTTTCACTTACGTTCAAAGTTGAAAGCGCTGCCGGACGTCAAAGACTCCGACGTGCTTATCCTCGGCATGCCGGTATGGGCGGGAACCACGCCGCCCGCCATCAACGCGCTGCTTCAAACGCTGGATTGCGCGGGGAAGACGGTGTTCGCGTTCGTCACCAAGGCGGACCCGGCCCCGGAACCGCCCCCAAAGCTCGCCATTCGGCTTGCGAAGCAGGTGGAAAAGCGGGGGGGAACGCTCAAACGGGTGTTTGCCCTGCCGGTGGAGGGGAAGCTCGGCCAGGAGGCGGCTAAAAAACGCGCTGCGTCCTGGGCGGCGGAAATACGCGCCTTATTGCCGCGGGAGGCCGAGTAGCAAGCTTTTGCCCGATTGCCGGTTATGACACCTATCTTTTGGGAATACTTGTGTAAGCAAGCGTACACGAGGAGGATTTCCCATGAGAAAGATCTGGAACCATTACGACCCGCTGGATTTGAGCGAGGGGGACGAGGAAAAATCCTACGCGCCCGAAACCGGCCCGGTCCCCGCACCCGCGCCCCGCAAAAAGAAGCTGGGGCAGCGCCTGAGCGAGTGGCTGTTCCGCGCGGAAGAGGAAGAAGGCGCACAGCTGGCGCCGGAAATGCCCGCGCCCGTTATGCAGCCGACGCCCGCCCTGCAGCGGGAGGACCGCGCGTACCGCGAACAGGTGCGGCGCGCTCTGGAGGATTGGAAAAAGGCCGCGGCCTATTTTGAAAGCGTTTCGGACCCTGAGCTTGTGGATTACGCGGTATACGACATGGAGGCCGCGAAAAAGCGCTATATTTATCTTTTGCGCAATGCCGGGCGCAATATGCGCGGTTAGGGTAAGAGATACGGGCGCGGCATAGCCTGCCCCGCCCGCGCATATGCTTGGACGAAGGCATATCGCTCCCACAATGAAATTAATCGGATGTTTCGGGGTTTTGCGGGAGCGGCAGCGATGGAGTGAGGGTATGGATATCGTAGGGATATTGCTTGCGTTCGCGGCGGGCCTGGTGGTGCTCTATGTGCTGGCCATGGTGCTGGTCGTACCGCTCAAATGGATCGGCAAGCTCATATTCAGCAGCATCGTAGGCTTTGTCGTGCTTGCGATCATCAACCTGATCGGCGGCGCGCTGTTTGAGTTCACGCTGCCGCTCAACGCGGTCAACGCCCTTGTCACCGGCATATTCGGCGTACCCGGCGTAATTTTGCTGGTTATTCTGAAGCTGTTTCTGTAAATTAAGTAGGGGACGCCGCCTTTGGCGTCCCGCTTTCTATTCGGATCAACAGATGGGTGTGATTGGGCAGGGTGATATGATAAACCAACACACCACCCTGCATGCCAATGTTTTCAAACGGGATGCCGAGGGCGGCATCCCCTATATGGGACGGGGCGACACCCCTGCATGGGACGCAGGGCGACACCCCTGCACGGGACGGGGCGACACTCTCACACGGGACGCGGGGCGGCTCCACTTTTCGACACGCAAGGAGGGGGACGGCAATTGCCGTCCCCCTCCTGCTTGGGGAAGGATGGAGTTATTCCCCGTAGTATGCTTTTTTGTAGATGTCCTCAAGCTCGGCAATCAGCGGGTAGCGGGGATTCGCTGTGGTGCATTGGTCCTCGAACGCACGCTCCGCGAGGGAAGGAACCTTGGAAAGGAACGCCGCCTCGGCAACGCCGCAGTCCCTGATGGAAAGCGGCACGTTCATTTTGCGCATCAGGTTTTTGATCTCCCCGATCAGGCTGCTGATCTGCTCCGCCTCGGTCGTGCCGGGGAAGCCCAAGTACCGCGCAATCTGCGCATAACGGACGTCCGCCACAAACTTGCCGTACTTGGGGAACGCGGCAAACTTGGTGGGTTTTTGCGCGTTGTAGGCGATAACGTGCGGCAGCAGCACCGCGTTCGCGCGGCCGTGCGGGATATGGAACTCGCCGCCCAGCTTGTGCGCCAGGGAGTGGTTGATGCCTAAAAACGCGTTGGTGAACGCCATGCCCGCGATGCAGGATGCGTTGTGCATTTTTTCGCGCGCCACGGTGTCGTTGGGGTCGCTGTAGGAACGGTAGAGGTACTTGAACACCAGCTCGATGGCCTTTATGGCGAGGCCGTTCGTATAATCGGACGCAAGTATGGAAACATACGCTTCGATCGCGTGCGTCAGCACGTCCATGCCGGTATCGGCAACGATGGATTTGGGCAGCGTGCGCACGAACTGCGGGTCTATGATCGCCACGTCCGGCGTCAGCTCGTAATCCGCCAGCGGATATTTGATGTTGCCGTTCGCCTTGTCCGTAATGACGGAGAAGGAGGTCACCTCGGAGCCTGTGCCGGATGTGGTGGGTATGGCCACCATCTGCGCCTTTTTGCCCAGGTTGGGGAAGTGGAAGGCGCGCTTTCTGATATCGAGGAACCGGAGCCTGAGGCCGTCGAACGACGTATCCGGGTATTCGTAGAACAGCCACATACCCTTTGCCGCGTCTATGGCGGAGCCGCCGCCCAAAGCGATGATGACGTCCGGCTGGAACACGTTCATGGCCTTGACGCCGCGCATAATGGTATCCACGGAAGGATCGGGCTCCACCTCGGAGAAGATTTCGCTGTGACAGTAGATTTTGCGCTTGCGCAGGTAGTAGAGCACTTTGTCCACGTATTTGAGCTGCACCATCATGGGGTCGGTCACGATGAACGCGCGGCTGATATTGGGCATGTGCTCCAGATATTGCACCGAGTTCTCCTCGAAATAGATCTTGGGTGGGATTTTGAACCACTGCATATTTACTTTCCTCTGCGCGATGCGCTTTTTGTTGATGAGGTTGACGGAGGACACGTTGGAGGTCGTGGAATTGCGCCCGAACGAACCGCATCCCAGCGTCAGCGACGGCGTGTTGGTGTTGTAAATATCGCCGATCGCGCCGTGCGAGGAAGGGGAGTTCGCAATCACGCGGCCGACCTTCATGGCCTCGCCGTAAGCCTTGCAGAGCGCCTCGTCGTCGGAATGTATAACGGCGGAATGCCCAAGGCCGCCAAGCTCCAGCATATCTCGCGCATACGCAAAGCCCTGTTTGTCGTCCTCAACAACAAAGTAGGCGAGCACGGGGGAAAGCTTTTCCAAGGAAAGCGGAAATTCGCGGGAGGGATGGGGGAGCTTTGCTAAAAGAATTTTGGTATCCGCGGGGACATTAACGCCCGCCTGCTCCGCGATCCAGACCGCGGGCTTACCGACCACGGCGGGGTTGACCGCCAGTTTTTCCGCGTTGATGACATACTTCGTTACCTTCTCCGTCTCTTCCTCGCTGAGGAAGTGGCAGGAAAACTTCTTCATGGTTTCTTCAAACCGCGCAGAAATTTCGCGGTCCACGATCACCGCCTGCTCGGACGCGCAGATCATGCCGTTGTCGAAGGTCTTTGAGAGGATGAGGTCGTTGCAGGCGCGCTCCACGTCCACCTTTTTGTTGATATAGCAGGGCACGTTGCCGGGGCCCACGCCGAGCGCGGGCTTCCCAGCGCTGTAAGCCGCGCGCACCATGCCCGCGCCGCCGGTCGCAAGTATCAGCGCCACGCCGGGATGGTTCATCAGCGCGTTGGTCGCCTCTATGGAGGATGTTTCCACCCACTGGATGCAGTTTTTCGGCGCGCCCGCTTTTATGGCGGCGGTCCGCACGATGCGCGCGGCCTCGCTCGAGCATTTCTGCGCGGAGGGATGGAACGCGAATATGATGGGGTTGCGGGTCTTCGCGGAAATCAGGCATTTAAAGAGCGTGGTGGAGGTGGGGTTGGTCACGGGGGTCACGCCTGCGATCACGCCCACGGGCTCCGCGACTTCCACATACCCTTCCAGCTCGTTTTCCGCAACGACGCCGACGGTTTTTTCGTTTTTGATGCTGTGGTAGATGTATTCGGTTGCGAACATGTTTTTGATGACCTTGTCCTCCACCACGCCGCGGCCGGTTTCCTCATAGGCGAGCTTCGCCAAAGCAAGGTGGTTGTCAAGCCCCGCAAGCGTCATGGCGTGCACGATTGCGTCGATCTGTTCCTGGTCAAGCTGCATGTACGCTTCGAGAGCGCCTTCGGCCTTCTTGACGAGCGCGTCGATCATGCCGTTAATATCCGGCTTCTGATCTTTTTCCCTGAGCTTTTCCATAACTTTTAAAACTCCTCTTTCAAATTGAAATATATAGCGAGGGTGCCGCGTCGGCGGCTGCCCTTATGCTTGCCGGTTCAGGCCAGATAAGATCGTTAAT
>DATMXR010000103.1:0-2769 GCA_035561315.1 Feifaniaceae bacterium | reverse complement strand
TAATTATATCGTGCTCTAACAAGCAAAACTGGGGCGTAGCGGAATGGAAAAGATCAACAGCCAGACAATGAAAATGAACAATGCCCGTATCGTGCTGGACGCGGTGCGCAAGCGCGCGCCGGTTTCGCGCGCGGCGCTTGCAAAGGAGCTTGGGCTGACGTCGCCCGCGGTCACGAATATTGTGGCGTCGCTTATCAAAAGCAATGTCCTGCTGGAGACCGGCGTCGCGAATGCCAGCAAAGGCCGCCGCCCCATCATGCTCGATACCAACCCGGAGGCGTACTATCTTGCGGGGGTCGTGCTGACCACCGACGGCATCAGCTTCGTGCTGTGCGATTTTAAGGCGCGCCCCGTATTGAACCATGAAATCGAAGTGGATCGGTACGCGAAAAAAGAGGCCATACTGGACAACATTGTGGAAGGCGTCGAATACCTGCTCCAAAAGAGCGGCGTCAAAAAGGAACGGGTGCTGGGCATGGGCATAGCCGCCCCCGGCCCGCTGGATTCGCGCAACGGCATACTCATCAACCCCCCCAATTTTCCGGATATGAAAAACGTGGCCATCTGCTCCATATTGGAAGAGCGCTTGGGCATCCCCTGCTGCTGCGACAGGGAAACCAACGCCGCGGCTTTGGTGGAGGCGAGCTTCGGAACGGCGGCCCCGTACAAAACCATGTTTTATCTGATGATGTTCAAGCAGAGCATCGGCGGCAGCTTAGTCACCAACGGGAACGTCATACACGGGTTTATGGACGGCGCGGGGGAGATCGGCCACATGCTCATCGAGCCCAACGGCCCCCGCTGCACCTGCGGCCAGTACGGGTGCCTGGAGGCCATGGTCAAGGGCGAGGCGCTCATCAACGAGGCGCGCACGCGCATCAAGCTGATGGACAACTGCAACCTTCCCGTCCCCTGCGACGTGGAGGAGCTGCGCCTGGAGGATATTTTCCGCCTGAGCGACCTCGGCATCCCGCTGTTTGTGGATATCATAGACAAGGCCGCGAGGGCCATCGCTGTGGCTCTGGGCAACGTGGTGACGCTCTTCAGCCCCGAGCTTATCGTGCTGGGCGGCACGCTGCCCAGCCTGAGCGAAGGGTTCGTGGAGCGCATCCGCACCTACACGCGCGGGCGCAAATACCCGCAGCACGCCAAGGACGTGGTCATAGAGGCGTCATCCTTATTGGGCACGCTCGGCTGCGCCATCGGCGCCGCCGTGCTGGCGCTCGAGACGTTTGAAGAACGGCTCTGCGCCGACCCGCAGGAGTAACGAAACCGTAAAGCAGGCGCCCGCCTGCTTCAGGGTGTTCCCGGATATGGGTTCTTGGGGCCGTTACGACCCTAAGCGGAGGTTTGGAGGCGGAGCCTCCAATACCCAAATCACTTTTGATATTCCGATTGCCCGCTAATCAGCGGGTATTTTTATGTCTGCGTATCGATAAGCGAACGGAGCGCCGCGCGTATTTCGTTGTAGCTGGTGCAGCGGCAGAGGTTGCTTTGCAGCCATTCCTCCAGCTGGTATTCCTCCGGCCGGGGATAATGTGCAAACAGCGCGTGGGCCACCATTAAAAATCCGGGCGTGCAGTAGCCGCACTGGAACGCGTTGTGCGATACGAACGCCTGCTGAACGGGCGCGGTTCCGTGCAGCCCCTCCACGGTGAGTATGCTTTTGCCCACGCATTCCACGGCCAGCACCAGGCAGGATTTTGCGGGCCAGCCGTCGATCAAGACCGTACACGCGCCGCAATCCCCGTTCTTGCAGCCGGGCTTCGCGCCCGTCAAGCCCAGCTGCGTCCGCAGCACGTCCAGCAGCACGTCGGAAGGCCGCGCCATGACGGAGCGGGGCTCGCCGTTTACGGTAAGGGTGACGGCGGATTTTCCCTCATAAACGATCATGCGCCCGCCCCATCCAATTCGCCGTTTTCCCACGAGGACAGCAGGTTTTCCAACGTCCGTTCCAGCATAAACAGGCGGTACGCGCCGCTGCCCTCCGCGTCCGTCACGGGCTTTGCGGGCAAATGCCCTACCGCCGCCCGTACGCGCTCCGGTATGGGCCTTGACCTGTCGTTGAGCGCCGCTTCCAGCTTTTCGCTCCGGAACGGAAATTCGCACACGCCGGAAAACGCCGCGCGCAGCGTGCCGTTTAGCAGCATGGCCGTGACGTCCACAAGCGGGTAATCGATCTTCTCCCGGCTTGTCTTTTTAATATGCGCAAACGGGGCAAAAAGCGCGTTTACGGGGACAAGCGCCTGTATAACCAATTCCCCCGGCGTCAGGCGCATGCGCTCCTGGAATATGCCGCAAAAGGGTACGGTGCGCGTGCCGCTGGCGGAAGCGAGAAGCAGCTTGGCGTCCGAAACAAGCAGCGGTAAACTGGTTTCGCGGTAGCGTATGGAGCCGCAGAGGTTGCCGCCGAGCGTGATGCGGCATTGGTTGGTGTGGTCCGCCACGCGCCCGCAGGCGCTGCCGAGCAGGGGGAAGCGCTTTGCGTCCTTTACGGCGGTAAGCGAAAGCGCCGCGCCGATTTTAAGAACTTCCCCGTCGGTTTCGAGCACATTGCATTCCGGTACGGACTTATAATCGATCACGGCGTCCGGGCATATGCCGCCCGCGCGGCTCATGGTGATGATCTCGCTGCCGCCGCCGTAATAATAGGCCCGTTTGCCGTCTTTTTCATATGTTTCAAACGCGCGGACGGCTTCTTCCAATGTATCCGGGTTACAGTAAATAAAATCACGCGGGATCATGCGTCCCCTCCTTCCGCGATCCGCC
>DATMXR010000102.1:0-3406 GCA_035561315.1 Feifaniaceae bacterium | reverse complement strand
GCTTTTTTCGGGAATGGGGGCTGATCATAGGCATTGCGCTTATTATTGCGGTAGCGACAGTCATCCGTCCGGCATTCTTGAGCGGCAACAATATCCTCAATATCCTGCGCGCGTATTCCACAATCGGCATTGCCTCTATCGGCATGACATACGTGATTATCGGGGGCGGGATGGATCTTTCGGTAGGCTCCACAATTTCGCTTTCGTCCGTCATTGTAATGCTTTTCATCAACGCAACGGTGGTGGACGGCGTATCCCCCGTCTATGCGGCGCTTTTGGTGCTGTTAATCGGCACGCTGGTGGGCGCCGCCGTCGGCGCCGTGAACGGCTGCATCATGGCGGCGGTCAACGGACGTATGGGCGAAAGCTTCATTATTACATACGCGATGCAAATCGTCATCGCTGCGGCTGCCCAAGCTGTGGTAAAGGGCACATTCCAGGCGGCGAAGTACAGCGGTGGCTTATTCAAGGATTTAGGGATAGGACTTGTCCCGGTGCTTATATTCGCGGCCGTCGCTGCGCTGATGCAGCTTATCTTAATGAAAACCAAATTCGGCAGGAATTTATTCTTCTTGGGAGCAAACATGGATGCCGCCAAAATGGCGGGCATTAAAATCAAGTCCACCCGCATCATGGCGCATGTCATTTGCGGAGCCTGCGCGGGTTTAGCGGGCGTACTCATCGTCAGCCGCGTGAACTCCGCATCCAGCCTGCAAGGCGTAGGGTATGAGCTGGACGCGATGGCCAGCGTAGCGGTGGGCGGAACCAGCCTTGCCGGCGGCAACGGCAGCGTAACAAAAACCGTGCTGGGCGTGCTGGTGATTGGGGTAATGCTTACTGCGCTCAACGTCTTGGGCGTCAATTCAAACGCGCAGCTGATCGTGCGGGGTATTGTCATCATACTCTCGGTCATACTGGACGCCTGGAACAAACGCTCCAAACTCAAGGAGGTGGCAAAATAATGCATACTGAGAAAAAACGTTCGCCTGCCGCATCCATTGGGAGGTTTGCACAGCAGCAACCCATTTTGCTGCTGTTCATTGGGTTCATCATCGTAATGACCGTTGCCAAACCCAGCTTTATGACGGTATCCAATATCAAAAATGTGCTGGTAGACGCATCAATCTATGGTGTGGCGGCGTTGGCGATGACGATCGCCATCATCTGCGGCGAATTCGATCTGTCCCTTTCCTCGAATTTCGCCTGGTCTCAAATATTCTTCTGCTACCTGCTCAACCTATGGGGCGATACGCCGTTTGGCATAGCCGCGTCCTTCCTCGTGATGGTGGCAAGCTGCGCCTTGATCGGCTGCATCAACGGCCTTGTGGTTGTCAGGGGAAAAATCAGCTCGTTTATCGCGACATTGGGAATGTCCACCATTGTAAAGGGCATCTGCCTGGTATTTACGGACGGCAACATGGTTTCCACCTCCGTCGCGTTTATTAAAGAGATGGGCAAGGGAACGTTTCTCGGAATTTCTTATCTGACCTATGTCTTTATCGCCATTGCCGGTATTGCATTTTTTGTCATGCGCTATACTCGCTTCGGGAGGAACCTGTATGCTACCGGGGGCAACTATGGGGCCGCCAAGCTTTCAGGCATCCACGTCGAGTTCTACAAGTTCATCATATTCGTCATTCTGGGGCTCGCGGCGGGTATCGCGGGCGCGATGTTCGTCTGTCTGATGCGCGCGGGTTCCGTGCTGTACGGCACCGACCTTGCGCTGACTTGCGTGGCGGCCACCGTTATTGGCGGAACGCCGCTCACCGGCGGCAAGGGCAATGTACTGAAAACAGTTGTGGGCATCCTGCTGATTTATGTTCTCTACAAAGCATTGGCCTTCCTCGGTCTGCAGGGTTACTACAACACCATGATCAAGGGATTGGTGCTGCTTGTCGTCGTTTCTATCGACGCGTACATGACACGTAGCGGCAACGTACGCAGATAGGAGCAAATCTATGAAAATCGCCGTCGGTTCGCTGCAGCAGGAAAGCAACTCGCTTAGCCCCATACTTTCCTGTGAGAAGGATTTTGACATAGCGTACGGCCGGGAGATGTTTGCTAAGATCAACGTAATGGATCTGCTAACCGGCATCGATGCCATCCCGACCCTTTACGCACATGCATTGCCGGGCGGACCGGTTCAAAAAGAGGAGTTTCTCAGGCTGGCGCATGGCATTGTGGACGTGCTGCCCGGGGATCTCGACGGCATCTGGCTGTATCTGCACGGCGCGATGGAGGTTGAGGGATTGGGCAGCGGTGAAACTTGCTTACTCCGGATGATCCGCGAAAAAGTGGGACACAGTATCCCGATCAGCGTCGCTATGGATTTCCACGCCAACAATACGGATGAGATCGTCACGCTCGCCAACGTCATTTGCGGCTTTCGTACGGCGCCTCACGTGGATAAGGCGGAAACCGAGCGCAAAGCGATGCGCTTGCTGTTGTATTGCATACGGAACAAACTGCTTCCCCGCCCGCAGCTTGCGCGCGCAAATGTGATCCTTCCCGGCGACAGCGTGCAGACGGCCCGCCCGCCTCTTGACGCCATCATGGCCGAGGCGGACGGGATGGAGAAACTGCCCGGCATGCTCTGCGCGCAGGTGTTCAACGGCCAGCCGTGGGTGGACAGCCTCCATACCGGACCAAATATGGTGGTGACGCATGAGAGCGATGAAGCGCTTGCAAAGGCATGCGCCGAACGCCTGGCGCGCATGTTTTATGAGGCACGGTACAATTTCCGATTTCTGGTAGAGGCGGTGGAGCCTCATGAGGCCATCCGGCGGGCGTTAAACGCAAAGGAACGTCCCGTATTTATTACCGACAGCGGAGACAATACCACAGCCGGGGCGGCGGGAGACAACGCATATTTTCTAAGATTGCTGCAGCGGAGCGGCGCCCGGGGAGTCCTGCTGGCGGGACTGATGGATAAGGCCGCGTGCGCGGCATGCTACGCAGCCGATATCGGTGATGCGCTGACTCTCAAGGTTGGTGCTTCGCTGGACCCGCGAAGCGAAAGCACCGTCATTACCGGCAGACTCGTGCATCGGGGCGATGTATTGGGCTATACGGGGGGGAATGCGGGGCATTCCGCAACGCTCGATTGCGGGGAGATCACCGTTGTCCTTACACAGCAGAGAGCAGCGTTTACCAACCTGGAAATATTCCGTTCGATCGATCTCGATATTTTCCAATACGACATCGTTGTCGTCAAGCTTGGATACCTGTTTCCCGAGCTTGCCGAAGCGGCGCCGCGCGCGCTTCTGGCGTTGACGCCGGGAGGGTCGACGGAGAGATTGGAGGATATGGGGCATACACGTATCCGAAGGCCGATGTTTCCGCTGGATGATCATTTTATGGATTGAATTTCCCATAAATATAAACAGGAAGAAGAAAGGTAGAAAAC
>DATMXR010000101.1:0-19189 GCA_035561315.1 Feifaniaceae bacterium | reverse complement strand
CGCACAAGGGTTTGATATGCTCCCTTCGCTAAAAGTACCATACATAACCCTTACACCCGCAGCCGCTTCATGATCTCCTCCTTGACCTCGCGCTTGCGCTCGATCAAAAACAGGATCAGCCCCAGCGCGAACGCGGGGATGATCACGAACCAGGACCACTCCAGCTGCACCCGCATGCTGTTGTAAAGGTCCAGCAGGCACTCCAGTCCCATTACGCCCATGCCGCCCGCCATGACCGCCGCGCCGATGCGCTGCCAGCCCCGCACGAACGGCGCCCGCCACAGCAGCACCACGGCGAGCGCGAGAAAGCCGTAGAGCAGCACCTGGGGCATCGCGAGGCGGGTATACCAATCCGACGTCGGGTCCTGCCGGTTGATGATGTTCAGAAACAGCAGCAGCGCGCAGACGTCGAGCGCCACGAGCACGACGGGATGCAGCCGCGGATGCAGGAACGGGAACACCGCAAGCACCCATAAGAGCGCGAGGCTTGTCACCACGTATATGGACCAGGTGAATGCGTCCTCATAGACGAGGTTGGCCATCACGCAGACGACGGCCGCCAGCATGAGCACCACGCTGATGATGATGGCCGCATAGCGGCGCTCCACCTGATCCTGTATCCGTGCGACGCGCGCGCTGTACGGGCGGGGCGCGGAGGCGTCGAACGGCTCCCTGGGGTTCTTTGCCTCCACGCCGCAAAGCGGGCAGTTCTGCAGGCTTTTTTCAAGCTCCACGCCGCAGTTGACGCAGTATGACATAGATGTTCTCCTTTTCTGAGGATTAGAATAGAAAGAGAGGGCGTTGCGGGCTCTGCCCTCAATCTCCCGCTTGGGGCCGTAACGGCCCTAAGAACCCATTCCTGAAACCCCACTAAATCCTACGGGCAGTTGGTTTCCACCAGCACATGCAGCCCCTGCTGGACGAGGGCGCGGAAGAACGTGCGCTCCACATGCGGCTCCGCGACGGTGCGGGTAAACGAGATACAGAGCGTATCCTGAAAGCTTGCGACGCCGCATTCCACCGCGTTGTGCCGCGCGGTGCACAGCACGAACAAGAAATGATCGATATAAGGCTCCAGGCCCTTTGGAACCTCGACGCTCCCTATATTGGATATGACGGAGGAAAACAGCTTTTCGCCGGTCAGCTCGTATGCAAGCCGTATGCTCAGCTTTTTTAAAAACAGCGGCACCACGCGCAGCGCGATGTTGCGCTCGTCCCCCACGTTTTTGGAAATGCGCGCGTTGAGGTTCTTTTCGGTAAACATGTAGCGGAAATAGTGGTGGACCTGCTCTAATATCTCTTCAAACGTAAAATCACCGAGATTGGGGTCGATGCCCGGGTTGAGGTATTGGGAAAAATTCCGCAGCGTGCGGGTGGGGTAGTATTTTCTCAGGTTGACGGGCACGCTGATCTTTACGGGCTTAAGCCGCCGCGGATGGCTTGCAAGCTGCATGCTGTAGAGCACGTGGATAAGCGTAGCCGTCAAATATTCCGTAAGCGAAACATGGTGGCGGCGGGCCAGCTCCAGCGCGGCGCTTACGCTCAGTTTGCCGGTGGTGATATACCGCACGCCGTTGATGAGCGGGGTGCCGCCGGGGTGGTAGGCCTGCGGCTCCCGGCGCGTGGGCCGCGCGCCCATGCGGGAAAAGCGGGAAAACCCGTCCTCCACTTCCTCCGGGTGCGGCGGCTCACTGAGCGAAAGCGCGCCGCACCCGGGCAAAACCTCTGCGCCCAGCTCCCGCGCGTACTCGCCGAGCAGGGTCTTAAAAAACACAAGCCCGGCCCCGCCGTCGCAGACGACATGCGCGATCTCGCAGGAGATGCGGTTATTGTGGATCTTGACGCGGAAGGGCAGCTCCCCCCGGACAAGCGGCGGGCAGGGGTAGAGCGTATCCTCCTCCACCAGCGCGCGCTTAGGGAGCTGCTCCAAAAAATACCAGAACATGCCGCGCCGCACCCGCACAAAAAAGCCCGGGAAGCGGGGCCGCATGCGGTCCAGCGCGCGCTGGAGCGCTTCGCGGTCCACCGCGTCCCTCATCACGGCCGTGAAGCGGAACATGGACGTATAGCCTTTGTTGGCGATGACGGGATAAATATTGGCCGCGTTATCGAGCGGGTACCATCCACGCTCCTGCACGGCTAACCCTCCGCCGCCGTGCCCGGCGAGATGCGGGCAAGCATGAACGCGGCGATATGCTCCATGGCGGCGCGGCTTTCGGGAAGATCGAACACCTGGAACACATGCCACATGCCCTCCCATTCGGAAAGCTCCGCCTCCACCCGATCCCGCCGCATGGCGGCGTAAAGCTTTCTTGCGTCTCCCAGCAGCACCTCATGGGTGCCCACGTGTATGAGCGTGGGCGGAAAGCCCGTAAAGTCCGCAAATACGGGGGAGATAAAGGGGTCCCTCAGGTTTTTTCCGTAGGCGTAATACATGGCGGCGCGCAAAAGCTTCCTGCGCTCCAGCAGCGGGTCGACCGATTTGTTTTCCGCATAGCTTTCATCCGAAAGCGTCAGATCCGCCCAGGGGGAGAGCGCCACGATGGCAGCGGGCAGGGGAAGCCCCTCCTCCCGCGCCTTCAAAGCCGTGGCGATTTCCAGCCCGCCGCCCGCGGAATCCCCGGCAAACGCGATGCGCCCGGGCGAAAGCCCCAGGGACAGCATATAGCGGTACACCTCCAGGGCGTCCTCCAGGGCGGCGGGGTACGGGTCCTCCGGCGCAAGCCGGTATTCGAAGGACAGCACGTTGCGCCCTGTGGCCTGCGCGAAATCCACCGCCAGCGGGCGGGTGCTCGCGATGCTGCCCGCCATGTACGCCCCGCCGTGGAAGTAGAGGATTGCCTCGCCCTCCGGCGCGCCGAGCGTATGGAACCACTCCGCGAACACGCCGTTTACGCAGTCGTTGGCGACCACCATGTTTTCCGGCAGCGCCCGCGTATCCGCTTCGGCCAAAATGTCCTGCCCGATGCGCTCCATTTCCAGGCTGAGGTTGTTTAGCAGCGGGCGAAAGCCGCGTATGGCAGCCTGCAAGATGTTGCTGACCCTGCTTGCCATATGGACCCCTTTCGGCGATAATGTATCGTTTCGGGAATGAATAATTGTACATTATTCATAGCGCAAAGCTTGCGCTTTGCGCTCAGCTTTGCGCCAAAAACGCGTTGATAAACGAATCGAGGTCGCCGTCCATCACGGCCTGTATGTTGCCGTTTTCCACGCCCGTGCGGTGATCCTTGACCAGCGTGTAAGGCTGGAACACATACGAGCGGATCTGGCTGCCCCACTCGATCTTTTTCATATCGCCCTTGATCTGGGCCATCTGCTCCATGCGCTCGCGCTCCTGCAATTCAAGAAGCTTGCCCTTGAGCATGCGCATGGCGGTTTCCTTGTTCTGAAGCTGGCTGCGCTCATTTTGGCACTGCACCACGATATTGGTGGGCAGGTGCGTGATGCGTATGGCGGAAGACGTCTTGTTGACGTGCTGCCCGCCCGCGCCGCTGGAACGGTAGGTATCGATGCGCAGGTCGTCCGGGTCGATCTCGATGCTGCCCTCGTCGTCGTCGAATATCGGCGTGACGTCCAGCGAGGCGAACGACGTGTGCCTCCTGCCCGAAGAATCGAACGGGGAAATGCGCACCAGCCGGTGCACGCCTTTTTCCGCCTTCAGGTAACCGTAGGCGCTGTCCCCCATGACCTCGAACGTGACGGATTTTATGCCCGCCTCGTCGCCGTCCAATAGGTCCAGCTCCCGCACCGCCCAGCCGCGCACCGCGCAGAAGCGCGTATACATGCGGTAGAGCATCTGCACCCAATCCTGCGCTTCCGTGCCGCCCGCGCCCGCGTGCAGGGACAGTACGGCGTTGGAGCCGTCGTATTCGCCCTTTAACAGCGTGGAGAGCCGCAGCTCCTCCACGTTGCGGCGGAATACGTCGTATTCGCGGACAAGCTCCTCTTCCAAAGATGCGTCCTGCGTTTCCTCGATCATTTCCACCAGGGTTTCCAAATCCTCCGCGGCGGACCTGAGCTTTTCATACTTGCCGATCTTGTTCTGTACGGCCTTGACGCGCTGGTTGACCTTGTTTGCGCTCTCCACGTCGTCCCAGAAACCGGGCGCCGCCATCTGGTCCTCCAGTTTTTGCTGCTCGCTCTTCAACCCGGCGAGGTCAAAGAGAGTCACCTGCCTCTTTGAGCGTTTGGACCGACGCGGCGATCTGCTGTTTGTACTCGTCCAGTAAAATCAAAGTCTTCACATCCTTTTACGAATTTAATAAGTTGCGGACGCCGCTTTCGGCGTCCCGCTTTCCAAGCGGATTAACAGATGGCTGCCATACCATTTCCTCGTTTTCCTTCTATAAACGGGACGCCGAGGGCGGCGTCCCCTACAACAATCCGGTAAAATCCCGCAGGAATTTTCTCCGCAATTATTCATTATGGTACATTGTCAAACCAAGTGCAACAGTAGTCAAGCGGAGGAAAAGACCTCCTGAGGGGATTTCCAACCGAAACGCTTGCGCGGGCGGCTGTTAATCAGAGCGACCACGTGGGCGAGGGCCTCGTCGGTAATGGGGGCAAAAGACGTCTTCTTGGGGAAGAACTGGCGGAGAAGGCCGTTGGTGTTCTCGTTGGTTCCTCTCTGCCAGGGAGAGTAAGGATCACAGAAGAAAACGGGCATGCAGAGCTTTTCTGTGATCCATTCGTAGCGGGCGAACTCGAAGCCCCGATCAACGGTAAAGGATCTTCTTGCCGCGAGAGGGAAGGCTGAGAAGGCGGCGATGGTAGCTGCGGCAAACTCCTCCGGGGTTCCCCCTGCGAGCTTGAATGCCACCAGCAAGCCCGTTTTACGGTCTACATGGGTTCCGATTCGACCGGTCTTACGTTTGCCCAAGACCGTGTCGCTCTCCCAATGGCCTACCTCCGAACGGTTGTTAACGGCCTCGGGACGTTCGGAAATACTTGTTACTCCGTCCCTTTTTCCCCGCCGGTCATCATCCTTGTGCCGTTTGTACTTGCTCTTGAAGCGAAGCTCTTTTTTGAGCGAATGCGGCAGCACGTGCTGATCGATAGCGCGATAGATGGTGGCGTAAGAGAAGCGCACGGGATACTTCTCCAAAGCAAGCCGGCCTGCTATCTGCTCGGGAGACCATTTCATGCGCAGCTTGTCGGCTACCAGCTGAGCAAGGTCCGGGTTCTCCATGATGCGTTTGGGACAGCAGTGCTTACGGCGCTTACAGTACCGCTTTGCCGCGTAATCGGAGCTATACTGGCCATCTGCCTTGCTGTTGCGGCGCACCTCCCGAGATATCGTGGCTGGTGACCGCTTTAGTTTGCGGGCTATGGCCCGCAAACTAAGTCCCTGAGAGCGCAAAGCCATTGTGCTTTCCCTCTCGTCCGTGGTAAGATGCCGATAGTGGCCCATCTTGCCGCCTCCCTTGTTATGGTTGTGTCGCAACTCCCATTTTACAAGGTCCGGTTCGCTGGGTCACTACTTTTTCCCTATGTGTTGCACTTAGATTGTAAAGGTACAATGAATAATTCATTCACTTATTGCGCTTTGTTCATGCAGCAATTCTTGTATTTCTTGCCGCTTCCGCACGGGCATGGGTCGTTGCGGCCCACGGTCCTGCCTTTTTTCACCGGCTTGTTTCCGTCCGGGGCGGCGGTTTCTATGGGCACGGCGAGCTGCTCGCGCCGGGTCACCTTGGGCTGGAGCTGCGCGCCCAGCAGGAAGCGTATGGTTTCCTGCCGGATCTCCGTGATCATGGCGTCGAACATTTCAAAGCCTTCCTCCGTGTAGGCGGCGACGGGCTCCCTCTGGCCGTAGGCGCGCAACCCGATGCCCTGGCGGAGCTGGTCCATAGCGTCGATATGGTCCATCCAATGGCTGTCCACGGCGCGCAGCAGCGCCACGCGCTCCACTTCGCGCATATCGACGCCCGCGGCGGAGATCTCCTCCTCCTTCTTCGCATAGATGCCGCCGACGAATTCCATAATGCGCCCGGTCACGGCCTTTGCGTCCAGCTTTTCCGCCTCGTTGGGGGCGAACAGCATGCGGCGGGGCACGCGGCACAGATCGGAAATCTCATGCGAAAGACCGACAAGGTTCCATTCCTCCGGGTACTCCGTGCCGGGGCAGTAGGAGGAAACATAGCTTTCCACCACGCCGCTAAGCATTTCCAGGAGGGACTGGTGGATGTCCTCGCCCATCAGCACCCGGCGGCGCTGGCCGTAGATGATCTCGCGCTGCTTGTTCATGACGTCGTCGTACTGCAGCACGTTTTTGCGGATCTCGAAGTTGTACATTTCGACGCGCTTCTGCGCGGCCTCGATCTGCTTGGTAATCATGCCCATTTCGATGGGCACGTCGTCGTCCGGGGAGACCCGCTCCATCATGCTCTTGACGCGGTCCGCGCCGAAGCGGCGCATCAGCTCGTCTTCCAAAGAGACATAGAAGCGCGTGCTGCCCGGGTCGCCCTGGCGGCCGCTGCGGCCTCTCAGCTGGTTGTCGATGCGGCGGCTTTCGTGCCGCTCGGTGCCTATGATGTGCAGGCCGCCCAGCGCCACGACCTTTTCATGCTCCGCGTCCGTTTCGGCCTTGTACTTTTTATAGAGCGCGCCATAGGTTTGCCGGGCCGCGAGTATCTCTTCGTCCTCGGTTTCGGCGTGGCCGGTGGCCTCCTCGATGAGCCATTCCTCCATGCCGTCCCGCTTCATCTGCTCGCGCGCCATGAAATCCGGGTTGCCGCCCAATATGATATCCGTACCGCGGCCGGCCATGTTGGTGGCGATTGTAACGCGGCCTAATTTACCGGCCTGGGCCACGATCTCCGCTTCCTTGGCGTGGAATTTGGCGTTCAACACCACGTGCGGGACGCCTTTTTTCCCCAGCAGGCCACTCAAATACTCGCTGCGCTCCACCGATATGGTGCCCACGAGTATGGGCTGGCCCGTCTTGTACATGCTTTCAATTTCAGCCACCACGGCGCGGAATTTGCCCGCCTCCGTGGTATAGACGACGTCGTTGCTGTCCTTTCTAATCATGTCGCGGTTGGTGGGAATCTCCACGACGTCCAGATTGTATATGGCGGTGAATTCCGTTTCCTCGGTCTTGGCGGTGCCCGTCATGCCCGCGAGCTTTTTGTACATGCGGAAATAGTTCTGGAACGTGATGGTGGCGAGCGTCTTATTCTCCCGCTCCACCTTCACGCCCTCTTTGGCCTCGAGCGCCTGGTGCAGGCCTTCGCTGTAGCGGCGGCCCAGCATGAGGCGGCCGGTGAATTCGTCCACGATGATGACCTGGCCGTCCTGCACCACGTAATCCACGTCCCGCTGGAAGATAGAATGGGCCTTCAGCGCCTGCAATATGTGGTGGTTCAGCTCGGTGTTTTCCGTATCCGCCAGGCTTTCCACGTTAAAGAATTTCTCCGCCTTGGTGATGCCTTCCTGGGTAAGCTGCACCGTTTTCTGCTTGACGTCCACCATGTAGTCGCCCTCTTCGGGCTGTTCCTCCATGAGCATCTCGCTGCGGGTCTGCTTGATGATATCCGGCCCGCGCTGCAGCTTTAACACAAAGCGGTCCGCCTTTTCATACAGGTCCGTCGTCTTTTCGCCGTGGCCGGATATGATGAGCGGGGTGCGCGCCTCGTCGATCAATATGCTGTCCACCTCGTCCACGATGGCGTAGGATAGCTCCCGCTGCACCATCTGCTCACGGTAGACGACCATGTTGTCCCTTAAATAATCAAAGCCCAGCTCGTTGTTGGTGCCGTATGTGATATCGCAGTTGTAGGCTTCACGGCGCTCGTCGTTGTCCATATCGTGGACGATGACGCCCACGGTAAGGCCCAGAAAGCGGTGGATCTTGCCCATCCACTGCGCGTCGCGCCTGGCCAGGTAATCGTTGACGGTGACGATATGCACGCCCGCCCCCGTGAGGGCGTTGAGGTAGGAAGGAAGCGTGGCGACAAGCGTCTTGCCCTCGCCCGTCTTCATTTCCGCGATACGGCCCTGGTGCAGCACGATGCCGCCGATCAGCTGCACGTCGAAATGCCGCATGCCCACGGTGCGGACCGCGGCCTCGCGCACGACGGCAAACGCTTCGGGCAGCAGACTGTCCAGCGTTTCGCCTTTATTAAGGCGCTCCTTGAATTCCGCGGTTTTCGCGCGCAGCTGCGCGTCCGTCAAAGCCTGCATGGCGGGCTCCAGAAGATTGATCTGGTCCACGACGGGCCTGAGCTTTTTGAGCTTTGCTTCCGGCGTGGTGCCCAGAAGCTTATCAAAGAATCCCATATCGTTCGCAGCGGCGCAAAAGCACGCTACCCTCCCATTTTCATTCCATCCCATTATAGCATGTACCACAGGCCGGTACAACGCGCATGCGGACGGCAAAACTTGAACTTTGCTTGAACAAGCTGCGTCAACAACTTGTTTTTATACAGGCGTCAACCCATCCCGCACATGATTTCTTTGGTATATTTGGTATAATGGAAAGGAAAAACACGGCTTATGCCGCAAAAGCCGGAGGCATGCATGGTTGATATGGAACAGATCCGGTCCCGGTTCGGGGGCCCGATTTCGGCGCTTGCCCAAAAGCTGCACAGCCGCCCCGAATTGGGGCTGCAGGAATACGAAACCACAAAGCTGATCTGCGGCGTGCTGGATGAGCTGGGGATCGAGCGCGTCGATCTCGGGCTTGCGACCGGCGCGGCGGGCGTATTGCGCACGGGGAAAAGCGGGCCCGCAGTCGGCCTCAGGGCGGATATCGACGCCTTAAGCCAGCGGGAAGAAACGCTCAGGCCGGACCGCTCCCAAATCGACGGCGTCATGCACGCCTGCGGGCACGACGTGCACACGGCGGGCTTATTGGGCGCGGCGATGGCGCTTGCCGCCATCAGGGAGGAACTGTCCGGCGACGTGGTGTTCGTGTTCCAGCCCGCGGAGGAAACGCTCTGCGGCGCGCGGCTGCTCATAGAAGCGGGATTGTTTTCAAAAGCTCCGGTGGACTGCATGTTCGGCCTGCACAATTCCCCGCGCCTTGAAGTAGGTACGGTGGGCATACGGGAAGGGCACCTGATGGCGGCGAAGGATATGTTCCGCGCCCGCATGACCGGCCGGGGCGGGCACAGCAGCGCACCGCAGAAAAACATAGACCCCATACTCGCCGCCGCCGCGGCCGTGCAGGGCATCCATACCATCATCAGCCGCAACGTGGGGCCGCTTTCCTCGGCGGTGGTGAATGTAAGCTACCTGTCCGGCGGATCGGAAGCGGACCTGATCGTAAACGACGCCGTGTTTGGCGGAACCATCCGCACGCATGAGGAGGGCGTGCGGGCCCGGGTGCTCGAACGCTTAGAGGAAATGACCCGCTCCACCGCCCAGGCATACGGCTGCAGGGCGGAGTTTTCCCATACGCCCGTCACCCCCGCCGTGGTCAATCCCCCGCTGCTCCTTCCCGCAGCAAGGCGCGCGGCGGCTGCGACCGCGGGGGAACCCCATATCGTTGCCCCGCCCGTCAGCATGGCCTCCGAGGATTTCGCGCTGTATGGCGAATGCGTGCCGTCTTTCTTTTACTTCTTGGGCTCCGGCACGCCGGGGGCGCGCAATTATTCCTGGCACAACCCGCGCTTCTGCGCGCATGAAGAAACGCCGCTTTACGGGGCGGCGCTGCTCGCGAATTCCGTGCTTGCGGCGCAGGAACTGCTGTAAATAACGGGTCACTTCGGTATGACGTCGTATATGGTTTGAAAGAGCTGCACCTGCGCCCGGTCGCTCCGGGGCAGCAGCAAGTAACCGCCAACGCGGTCAAAGTCCCCGATGCCGATGACGCCTGCGCTGTTGATTGTGAAAATATCGTACGTTTCCTCTTCGCCCTCCCGATAAAGGAGGAACGCTATGATCTCCCGCGTGGAGCCGTAAGAGCTGACGTTGCCGTCCGGAAAACGCCTCGCGTAACTGTGGCTTTGAATGGCCTTTAAGACATCCTGCGCTTCTTCCCGGTTCAGCTCCAGGTTGTTGACGGAAAGATCGCCGTTGTGTTCCCGGATATTGGCCACCACGCCGGTATACGCGCGGTTGAGCACGTTGGGCGCGGGAACGCCGAACTGGAGCATCAGAAGAAAAATGCATATGACAAGGAACGCGAGTATGGCCCCCGCTTTTTTCATGCCCTGTTCCTCCCGAAAAAAGAATGCGGCGCATTTTCAGTATACGCCGCAAGGGGCCGATTTACAAATTCTTATTGCGCCCTATGCCGCCGCGTTCGCCTGTTCCGCCGCCATCCACGGGACGGGCCAGGTATCCTGCGGGTTTTTCGCCCGTTCCGGCGGGGCGCGGTATACGCCGAGGTAGGGCGAATACGTATGGAAGCGGATGGTCCCCTTCGCTTCGTCGATGCGCAAAAACCGGATATATCCGCCGCCGCCCTGCGAAAGGTTCTGGTAGTTCGCGATGCATTGGTAGACGGTGCGGTCCATTGCGCCGTCCCCGTCGTCGTCAAACTGAACGGGGATGTTGTCCTCCGTATAGCGGTGCCCGCACAGCACCAGGTAGATGTTGCGGTTTTGCTTGACGATTTCCTCCTGAAGCGTTTTCCCGTTGGAGCGCAGGCTGGAGTAGCTGTCCAGATAATCGTGCGTCAGCAGCACCCCCACGCGGCCGGGGTAGCGCCCGAACACGCCGTTGGCCCAGGCGATATCGTCGCTGTCCGGCTGGTAACTCAAATAGACGAACAGGTACTGGGTGGCGCCCATCGTCATGAGGTCGTAATGGTTGCGGTTGTCCTGATAGGAGCCGCCATACCAGGGCCTGCCGGCATAGTGCCGTTCCCCGAAGTATTCTTTATAGTTTTTTAACCCGCTTTCCTTGCCGTAATCGTGGTTGCCCGCCAGCACCCCGTGCGGGATATGCGCGATGCTGTCCATGGCCGCGCGCGCGTTCATCCACTGGGAGGTGCTGCCGCCGCTGCCCACGATGTCTCCCGTCATGGCGATGTACTGGATGTTGAGCGCGGATTGCTTTTCCTTTAAGTAGCTTGTCATGGAATGGAAGATGGGGGCGAGGGAACCGTTGTAATGCTGCGTGTCCGAAAGCCACGCGATCGTGTATTCCTTGCCCGGCGCCCCGCGCGTGATGCTGGACCCGCTGTGCACCGTAACGCCGATCGCTTCCGCATTGGTGCGCTCCACCCGGGCCTTGACAAGAATAAGGCCTGTATCCCCCGCGTTCGGTGCAGTGGGAACGCAGGCCATGCCCAGGACCAGGAGAAAGAGCCAGAAGCAACCATATGCGCGCCATTGCGCGAAGCGCCCAGGCTTTATCATGCAGAACCCTCCCGCGTACCCCAAAAATACAAATAGAAATCATGAGGTTTTCCCGCATTTATTGTCGCATGAAGGTTCCGCGCCGTGGTCAACGGCCGGAAAGAATTGTGTAAGGTTTTCTTACGCATACAACATATTGTGGTTGGAAAGGAACATATATGAACGAATCGAGTGCTGCCGCCATCATCCGGGAACAGACAATGCGCGCCCTGTGGGAAGTGGAAAACGTGGTGGACTGCATCCCACCCGGCATGTGGGACGCGCCATACTGCGGCATGCCGCTTTATAAGCACGTATACCATATGCTGCACTCGCTGGACCAATGGTTCGTCAACCCCCGGCGCTATACGGAGCCAAATTTCCACATCCCCAGCCTTAACAATCTGGACGCAGCGACGGAAAAAGCGCTGACGAAAGAGGAGCTGCATTCCTACTTCCTGCAGGTGAGCGAAAAGGTGCGCCAATATCTCGGTACGCTTACGGATGCGCAGCTTCTGGAGCGGCCCGAAGGCTCTGAATGGACGCGCTTTACTTTGATGCTCGCGCAGCACAGGCACCTCCATTCGCATATGGGCATGCTGATGGGGTTCGTCATCGCGGGAACAGGATCATGGCCCAGGGTAATCGGGCTGACCGGGGAGATGACGGAGCGCAAAGGGCCGGAGTATATGTAGGAAATGTGCGTAACAGCAGAAATATACCCGCCTGTGGAAAACAGGCGGGCGTTTTCATGCGTTATCCCATTATGACGGAAAATAGCTGCCGCGGGCGAAGTGGCAGAACTCGATCTCTATGCCCTCGGTATCCTTGAAAAAGAAAGCGTAATAGTCCCTGCAGTATTCCGGGTACTCCCTGGGCGGATGCACGATATGCGCGTCCAGGCGGCAGACCTCCCGGTAGAGCGCGTCCACCTGTTCCCGCGTTTCGGTGCGGAACGCGATATGGTGCACCGCGCCGGGGCGCCTTCTTGAGATCGGATCTTCCAGGTATTCCTCCCGCGGGCTGACGAGCCCGAACGAAAGCCCGGCGTGGTGGTATTCGACAAGCTCGTACGCGTGCCGGGGGACGCTCGCGCGCTCCTTGTGTCTGAGGTCAAAGCCTATGAGGGGCAGCAGCGCGTCGTAAAACCGCTCCGCGCGGGAGAGGTTCTCTACCGTGATGTGGATGTGATCGAGTATCGGCTGCATACTTCCCTCCTAAAAACCCATCAGCCAAATTGTAGATCAATTTGGCTGAAAATATTCCGGGTTCTTAGGGGCGTTACGCCCCTAAGCGGTGGTTTGGGGGGACGTAGCCAAACGCCGCCTGTGGCGGGAGAAGTGCGGCGTAGTCCCAGTGAGCAAGGGAACATTCAATATGCGACCATTGCGAACTGTGGGGCCAGAGCCTCCAAACGTATTCTTTTTATTTCTTCTCCACGCCCAGCGTTACGGCCTCGCCGTTGACGTCCCACTCCTTAACATACCCTTTTGGCGCGGCGTTATTTACCGCATCCGCCAGCGTATCCCCGGCGATCTCCGCGCCGAACTTCCGGAACACGGTCTCCACCACGGAGGAGCCCGCATAGGTAAGCGAGATATGGTCCGTCACGTCAAAGCCCGCCTCCTTGCGCATGGTCTGCACCTTAGAGGTCAGTTCCCGCACAAAACCTTCTTCGATGAGCGCGGGGGAGAGGTTCGTATCCAGCACCACGGAAAGCTCGCGCTCCGTCACGGTAACAAAGCCCGCCTTCTGCATGGGTTCGATGAGCACGTCGTCCTTTTCAAGCGAAACGTCCACGCCGTCGACGCTGAACGTATAGGCTTTGCCCGCGTTGTGGGCGGCCACCACTTCGTCGCCAATCCCTTCGCCCGCAAGATACGCGTTGATCCTGGGCAGCGCCTTGCCGTAGCGGGGCCCGAGCGTCTTTAGCTGCGGCTTGGCGCGGTAGGAAACGAAGGAGGACGCGTCCGCCACAAAGCGGACCTCCTTGACGTTCAATTCCTCCGCCACGATTGCGGTATACCCCGCCGGAAGCGCATTCCCCTGCACATACATGCAGGCGATGGGCTGGCGGTTCTTGATGGCGGCGGTGCTGCGCGCAGCGCGGCCCAGTACCACGATATCGAGCACGCGCTCCATATTCTCTTCCAGGTCCTTGTCCACGAAGGATGGGTCGGCCTCGGGGTAGTCCGTGAGGTGGACGCTTTCGGGGGCGGCTTTATTGACGGAGCGGACGAGGTTCTGGTAGATTTCCTCCGCCATGAACGGGGTGAAGGGAGCACTTAGGCGCGTGAGGGTTTCGAGCGCCGTGAACAGCGTCATATACGCGGCTTCCTTATCCGCCGTCATATCCTTGCCCCAGTACCTTTCGCGGCAGCGGCGGACGTACCAGTTGGAAAGATCGTCGACAAATTTCTGCAAAGTCCGCCCGGCTTCGGTGATGCGCAGGTTTTCAAGGTGCGTATCCACCTCGCGCGCGACGGTATTGAGGCGGGAAAGCACCCAGCGGTCCATTTCGGTGAGGTTTTCGCGCTTTAAGCTATGCTGCGTCGGGTCGAACCCGTCGATCTCCGCATAGAGTATGTAGAACGCGTAGGTGTTCCACAAAGTCCCCATGAACTTTCTTTGGCTTTCGTTGACGGCTTCCTCATAGAAGCGGCTCGGCAGCCACGGCATGGAACCGGTATAAAAATACCACCTTACGGCGTCCGCGCCCTGTTTGTCCAGCACCGTCCAGGGGTCCACGACGTTGCCGAGGTGTTTTGACATCTTCCTGCCGTCCTTGTCCTGCACGTGGCCCATGACGATGCAGTTTAAGAACGCCGGGTCGTCGAACAAACAGGTGGAGATCGCAAGCAGCGTATAGAACCAGCCGCGCGTCTGGTCGATGGCCTCGCTGATAAAATCGGCGGGGTAGCGGGTATCGAATATCTCCCTGTTTTCAAACGGATAGTGCCACTGCGCGAACGGCATGGAGCCGCTGTCGAACCAGCAGTCGATCACTTCCGGCTCGCGCTTCATGTCCCCGCCGCACTTGGGGCAGTTTAAGTGCACCGCGTCGATGAACGGCTTATGGAGCTCGATGTCTTCGGGCACGTCCTTGCCCATCTTTCTGAGCTCTTCAATGCTGCCCACCACATGGATGTGGCCGCAGTCCGCGCAGGTCCACACCGGAAGCGGGGTGCCCCAGTAGCGCTCGCGGGAGATGCCCCAATCGATGACGTTCTCCACGAAGTTGCCCATGCGGCCTTCCTTGATGGTTTCGGGGATCCAGTTGACGCGGCGGTTGAACTCAATGAGCTTATCCTTCACCGCCGTCATTTTTACAAACCAGCTTTTGCGCGCGTAGTAGATGAGCGCAGTATCACACCGCCAGCAGAACGGATAGTTATGCTCAAAGTTCATGGCGCGGTATAAAAGCTCTTTTTCTTCCAGCGTATGGAGGATCGCGTGATCGGCGTCCTTGACGTACATGCCGTCCCACGGGGTGCCGCCCGTCATGTGGCCCGTCGCGTCCACCAGTTGGATGAACGGGAGATCCCATTCGCGGCCCACGCGCGCGTCGTCCTCGCCGAACGCGGGCGCGTTGTGGACGATGCCGGTGCCGTCCGTCAGCGTAACGTAATCGTCGCTCATCACGTACCAGCCGCGCTTGCCCTGCGCGTCCACCGGGAAATCGAACAGCGGCTCGTAATCCGTGCCCACAAGGGATTTCCCGGGAAATGTGGAAACGATTTCCGCGTTTTCGCCGACGACGTCTTCGACAAGCGCCTGGGCGAGTATGTACACGGCGTCCCCGCTTTTGACCCTCGCGTACGTTTCGTTCGCGTTGACGCAGAGGCTGACGTTACTTGGCAGCGTCCAGGGCGTGGTCGTCCATGCGAGTATGTAGGTATTGTCCTCCCCCTTCACCTTGAATTTCGCGATGGCGGAGGTATCCTTAACGTCCTTATAGCCCTGCGCCACCTCATGGGAGGAAAGCGCCGTGCCGCAGCGCGGGCAGTAGGGCACGACCTTATGGCCCTTATATAAAAGGCCCTTTTCATAGATCTGCTTCAACGCCCACCATTCGGACTCGATGTAGTTGTTGTCGTATGTGATGTAGGGGTTTTCCATATCCGCCCAGAAGCCCACGCGGTCGGACATTTCTTCCCACTCGCCTTTGTACTTCCACACGGACTCCTTGCACTTTTTGATGAAGGGCTCCACGCCGTACGCCTCGATCTGCTCCTTGCCGTCGAGGCCTAATTGCTTTTCCACCTCCAGCTCCACCGGCAGGCCGTGCGTATCCCAGCCCGCTTTTCTGAGCACGTCGAACCCCTTCATGGTCTTGTAGCGGGGGATGATGTCCTTGATGCAGCGGGTGAGGATATGGCCGATGTGCGGCTTGCCGTTCGCCGTAGGCGGGCCGTCGAAGAACGTATACGTTTTCGCGCCCTTGCGGTGCAGGGTGCTCTTTTCAAACACCTTGTTCTCTTTCCAGAATTTCAATACGTCCTTTTCGCGGGAAACGAAATCCAGCGTCGTGGGAACCTTCTTGTACATGGGAAACCTCCTGATTTACGAATGAAAAAACACCGCATCCCCAAATCGGGACGCGGCGTTGCCACGCGGTACCACCCGAGTTGACGCCCATAAGACGTCCTCTCTTCCTTGCGCGCAAGAATACGCGCCGCTGCTGTAACGGGCAGTCCCGTGGCGGCTTACTGACATTCTTTGCGTTCGCCCGCCCGCTCCCGGGTGATGCATGCGGCGTTCCGCCCTGCCGCGCTTGCACCGCCCGCGGCTCGCTGATTGGGGGAATATGGCCCATGCGCGTCCCGATCTTCGCTTATACAGCGCCTATTATACAGGCGATAGGGTATTTTGTAAAGCGGAAATGGGTGCGGAAACGTGTATGCAGGCAACAGCAGGGGATGCCGCCTTCGGCGTCCCGCATTTACCATGCGGCCGGGTTTGGGTGGACGGCGGGGCGATGTAGGCATCGCCCCCTACGAATTGCCGTATAAGGCATATCATTTGCGGACAAAAATAAATACTGTCGCCCTGCCGCAGAACGGTTTAGGAAATGCGGTTTTTGAGGTATTTTGTAAATACGTATCCGTTCCCGTCCCCCCATTCGATCTGCGTCCATTCGCCGATGACGCCGGTGCAGGAAACGGGCTCGTTGATCTTTAACTCATACAATACGGCGGACTCCTCCCGGCTGGTAGGCAGCGCGCGGATGTTGACGGGCTCCGTGGCATACCGCGTGACCGGCGCGTAGGCGGGGATCTCCTCCGGCGCTTCGAACAGGTACGCGTCGAACGCGTAGGCGAGCGCGCCGTTCCATTCGATGATCGCCCAGTTGCCGTACATGCCCACCTTTTTCACGCACTGGCCGCTAAATAGCTCCGCAAGCTCGGCGTACGCGGTATCCGGCCCTTCCCGCACCACAAGGTCGCCGATCGCCGGGTACACGGCGACGGGCTCTATGGATACGGCCTCCTGCCTGCGCGCGGGCTCCGTTTCTTTTTTGATTTCCTGTTCCTTCGTATCCGGCGCGAATACCATAATCGCTCCCGTGGGGGAGGGATCGTCCGTTATAACGTACTGGTTCGTATCAAACAGCCGTTTGAGCGCCGTTTTTTCAGCGGGCGCGTCCACGCGGTGGGTGACGCCGTCTATCTGCACCGCGCCGTTCCAGGCGACATATGTCTTCCCCTCCACCACCACGGGGCGTACAAGGAAGCACGCGGCGAGCGCCGCCGCGCAAGCGGCCGCGGCGGGGATGAGCACGCGCTTGAGGCGGAGCGCATGTATGCGCCTTTCCCGCTCCGCCTGCTTTTCCCGCTCCGCCCGGCGATAGATGGAGGAAAGCACGTCGTCCAGCGGCAAGGCCTTCGTTTGCTCCCGCGCGACGCCGTACAGCAGTTCGTCTATTTTTTCCTGATGACTCAAAACGCTTCCTCCTTCCCCAATGCGGCCGACAGCAGCTCCCGCGCCCGGGACAGCCTGGAGCGGTACGTCCCGCCCGAAACGCGCAGCGCTTCCGCAGCCTCCTTCTGCGAGAGGTCCGCAAAATAGTACAGCACCACGGCCTCCTTATATACCTTGGGCAGCGCCTCCACCTCGGCCCAGACGGCCTGTGAGGTCTCCGTTTGCAGGCATTTTGCCTCGGGCAGGGAAGCTGCGTCCGTATCCGCGCGCTCGGGCACGGAATCCGCCATCCACTCGTGCCGCTCATGGCGCATGCGGTCGACCGCCGCGTTCTTTGCCGCGCGGTACAGCCAGCTCCTTGCCTGCGGGGGCGCAAGCGCATGGAGCGTATCCCACCGCACAAACGCCTTTAAAAATACCGTTTGCGTGAGCTCCAGCGCGGTGTGGTGGTTGTTCGTCAGCCCGTACGCCGTCCAGTATACCATGGGCGAGCAGGAGGCGTATAAGCTTTCAAATTCTTCGTCCCGCAGAGTGAATACCCCCGATGCCGGGCGCGTCGTCCCCCGCGCTGCCCGGCTGACTATATAACGCTGACGGGTGGCGTTTTGCTGCAAGGTTTAGGAAAAAAAGAAAAGCCGCTGAGCGGCTCAATAAAACAATTCACTATCCCAAACGAAGATGTAGAGCGGAATGCCGAGCCTCCCTCTGACGAGGGAGGTGGCACGGCGTAGCCGTGACGAAGGGAGAGAAAAGCCACACGTTATATTGTTCTCTCTCCCTCAGTCGGCTTTGCCGACAGCTCCCTCATCAGAGGGAGCCTAATAACCTTTATCACGGTAATAACAAAACTATGGAAAGGTAGGGTCCCTTGTTTACGCCCCTAAGCTGGGTTTGGAGCAGAGCCCAAAGTATCTATTCCATTTTGTCCGCCGGGAATACGATACCCGCCTGGCGGCGCAATTCCGTCATCACGGCGTGGACGTCGCGCATGAGGGTCTCAAGCTCCGCGTAGCGTTTGCGGGAATCGGGCGCATCGGGACGCAGCATGATATCCGCGAACGCGTTCGCTTCCCCGAGCATCCAGTGGTTTTCCTTTTCCTTGGCCACCTCCACGGTGGTTTTCACGGCGCGGTCGAATACGCGGATGGAGGAGATATCGTTCATGGACGCCAATATGATCGTGCCTTCGCTGCCGTAGATCTCGCTGGGCAAAAAAGAATCGGCGATCTTACCCGTCTGCATGACGACGTCAAACCCATCGTACCGGAACACGATTACGCCTATGCCGTCCGCGCCCGTTTTTACCTTGGTGCAGAAATAGTGGCAGGCGACAGGCTTCCCGAACAGCGCCACGGCGGTATACACGGGGTATACGCCGAGGTCGTACAGCGCGCCCGCCGAATACTCCAGGGAGAATATGTTGGTATGCTCGCCCTTCAGCACAAGGTCGTAGCGGGGGGAGTACTTCATATAGGTGAGGTTCGCGCCGCGGATTTCGCCGATGCGCTTCAACTGCTCCTTGAGCACGGGGAAATTGCGCTCATGGATATGCCGCGCCGCCTCGAACACAAACACGCCGTTTTCCCGCGCCAGGGAGAGTATGTGCTCCGTCTCCCTGCTGTTGGAGAATGCGGACTTTTCCACGATCACATGTTTTTTCGCAAGGACGGCCTTTTTGCTTTGCCCGTAATGAAAGGCGTTCGGGGAGGCGATGTATACGGCGTCCATATCCGCCAGGCCGAAAAATGTATCGAGGTCCTCCGCGTACCGCTCCGCACCGTATTTTTTGCCGAAATCCTCCGCCGCCTCCAAGGTGCGGGAATACACGGCGCACACGCGGTATCGCCCCGTCGCGAGCGCCCCCTGCACAAATGAATCCGTAATCCAGCCGGTCCCGATCACGCCCAAGTTCAGCATTGCTTTTCCCCTTTCCAAACGGACAAGTTTCTGAGCTCTATTGTAACACCGATCAGCCC
>DATMXR010000100.1:0-2772 GCA_035561315.1 Feifaniaceae bacterium | reverse complement strand
TGATTGTGTATCTCTATCCTGACGACATGAACAGATTGTGCCCCTATATTCGGGATTGGGATAAGGAAAAACTTCTGTCCCTCGTAGATTTCACCGACAAGATTGTTCTTGATATTGGGAGTGGAACGGGCAGATTGGCGTTCGCCGCGGCAACGACGGCAAAAAAAGTATATGCAAGCGAACCCGCTGATCGGTTGCGTGAATTTATGCGGGACAAAATCGAAAAAGAAAAGATATCGAATGTAGTCGTTCTGGACGGAACCGTGGAATCAATTCCCTTTGAGGATAACACATTTGACATTGTCATGTCCGGATATGTACTGGGTGTAGATTACAGCCGGGAAGTGGCCAACATGGAACGAGTGTGCAGGAACGGCGGGTATGTTGTCGTTTGCGAGGGCGAAAGCGAAAGCGAGTGGCACCGCAGAGAACCTCTCATCGCGCTTGGCTTTGAGTGCTTGCATTATTTATCCAAAGCGGGAGGAGACTGTTATCGGTATTGGAAAAAGGTAACTAAGTCATAACAACTCAAATGAGAGCGGATACCTCATTATGGGGTATCCGTTCTCGCATACAGAACATCTGCGGTTGTTTTATATTTGGGATCTGCTCCTCAATCGACCCGGCGCATTTACTCCCAAATTGTGATAAAATGATTAAAAAGGGGGTAACGCATGTACGTGCGCGTGATGATCGATATCGCCCTTTCAAACGGTATGCGGACGGGAGCGCCTGCAGGAAGGCAGCGGAATGACGGATAAACTAAACAAACTGCTGGACGATTACGCAAACGGCGTTGCGGAAATATTCGGCGATACTCTGATCGGCGTTTATCTGACGGGATCCGTCGTTTTAGATGGATTCCACGAAGGAAAAAGCGATGTGGATTGCACCGTTCTGCTGCGCCTGCCGCCCGGAGCCCATGAACTCGAGAAACTTGAAAAAATTCACCGAAAACTCGCGGTGCGATATAGAAAAATTCCGATAGAGAGTCAATACATAACCATAGACAATATCGGAAGAGAAGAAGCGGAAACCGAACTGTTTTACTCTTTTCACGACGGTAAGCTTGCGCTGGGTACGTTTAACGCCAACCCCATAACGTGGTATACCCTGAAAAAATACGGAAAGGCCGTTTGGGGAGTGTCCGTGGAAGACCTGCCTGTTCAAACGACCATCAAGGACGTTACGTCATACGTCCGGAGCAATGTGCGAACGTATTGGACGAACTGGAAACGCCTCGCGCAAGTCCCTTTTTCCTTGCGAAGGGCTTATTCTTTAACGGATCGGGCGGTCGAATGGTGCGTCTGCGGAATTACCCGCATGTTCTATACGTGCATGGAAGACGATATCGCTTCAAAGGATAAGGCGCTGGAATACGGAATCGTACGCTTGCCCGAATCTACCCATAAAATTCTGAAAGAAGCCCTCCATATACGAAACGGTAAAGAGCGTAAGCAATATAGATCAAGGTTTGCGCGGAGGAAAGGTATGATCGATTACATGGGCCTTCTTATAAAAACAATCGCCGAATTGCCGGTTCATGTACGCGCGGCATCTTCTGTGGCCGTCGAATAGAATTGCCTGCTCCGGCGAGGGAGAAGCATCGTTCCTGCGAGAATATGAGGCAAAACAAGAACAAGGAGGTGAAAGCATGTACGCGCGCGTGATGATCGATATCGCCCACTCGAACGTGGACAGGCTTTTCACCTACGAAATCCCCGAGGGCATGGAGGTCTTGCCCGGCCACCGCGTGCTCGTGCCCTTCGGCGCGGGCAACAAGCCACTCGAGGGCTTCACGCTCGACGTTTCGGAGAATTTTGACGACGAGGGGATGAAGCTTAAGCGCGTCATCAAGACGCTGGAACCCTATACCGCGCTCACCGAGGAGCAGATACGCCTCGCCCATTGGATTAAGGAAGCGTACCACTGCCTGCTCGTGGACGCGCTCAGACTGATGATTCCCGCGCAGCTTCGCGGCGGCAGGGTGAAGGAAAAGCGCGTGAGCACCGTTTGCCTTGCTCCCGGCGTGGATGCCGAGGCCGCGCTCGCCTCCCTGAAAAAGAAGGACGGCTCCTCCCGGGCGCCCGTGCAGAGCGAGATCCTCGAGCTGCTCGCCTCTGTGAAAACGCCCATGAGCGCTGCGGATATCGCGGCCTTCGTGCCGGGGGCTTCCGGCGCGATCGGGGCGCTGATCAAAAAGGGCATTCTCTCGCAGGAGGGGTACGTTACCTTCCGCGATCCCTTCCGTCACGGCAAAGCCGCGCAAGGCTCGCCGCTGGCGCTGACCGGGGCGCAGCAGGCGGCGCTCGAGGAGATCTCAGATCTCGTGGGGCGGCGCGCGGGCACCGTGCTGCTGCACGGCGTGACCGGCAGCGGCAAGACCGAGGTCTATATGCAGGCGATCGCCCGGGCGATCGCCGAAGGCGGGCGCGCCATCGTGCTGGTGCCCGAAATCTCCCTCACCCCGCAGGCGATGGAGCGCTTCCGCAGCCGCTTCGGGGAGCGCGTGGCCGTGCTGCACAGTAGACTTTCCCCGGGCGAACGGTATGACGAGTGGCGAAGGATACGCCTCGGGAAGGTGGACGTCGTCATCGGCGCGCGTAGCGCGGTCTTCGCCCCGCTCGAGAACATCCGCCTCATCGTTGTGGACGAGGAACACGAGCTCTCGTATCATTCTGAGCTGACCCCGCGCTACGGCGCGGCCGAGGTCGCGGCCCGGCGCGCGCAGATGAACGGCGCGGTGCTGGTGCTCGGCAGCGCGACGCCCTC
>DATMXR010000099.1:0-5111 GCA_035561315.1 Feifaniaceae bacterium | reverse complement strand
AGGCATGCGGGCGCCTATACGCTTTCCCGCGGGCAGGAAAGCGTGCGGCTCTCGAAAAGGGAGACGGAAATATTCTCTTATTTCTTGCAGCGCAAGTCTTCGGCGGTGCAGAAGGAGGACCTGTACACGCGCATCTGGGGGTATGACGGCACGGCGGACAGCTCCATTGTGGAGGTGTATGTTTCCTTTTTGCGCAAAAAGCTTGCTCTTATCCACGCCCACGCGGAAATCCAGAGCGTGCGCGGCGTGGGCTACCGGATGGTGGATACGCTGTGAAGCTAAAAAAGCCTCCGTCCGGATCCTGGTCCAGCGGAGGTTTTTTGCGGTCATACGCTTTGGGGTTTTTCGCTTTTCGGGTCACGGGGCTGAACGTGCCCCATGTGGTTCGCTGCGCGCTGTTGAGCGCGCGTTTCGCTTTTTTGCCAAGCTTTTCTTTTGGGATGAACTTTTCCAAGTGCGCCACGTCCTTTCTTTTGGATTATTTGGGCCGTTGCAGCCCTAAGCGGGGTTTGGGCGGAGCCCCAGCGTACTTGACCGCGTTTGCGCCGGGTTTGCGGCGTGTGGTATACTTTGAACCAAGCCTGCCATGCGCGGAGTATTGGCGCATGATCCCTCAAATATTCGTAAAAGGAGCATAAGCCGTGGGACTGGACATCGTATCCTACCTGGCGCTGGACGTGGAAACGCCCAACGCGCGCGCGGACGCGCTCTGCTCCATAGGCGTTGTGTATAAAGAATTCGGGCAGACCGTGTTCGAGCGGGAATACCTTGTGAACCCGGAAACGTACTTCGACCCGTTCAACATCGGTATCCACGGCATTACGCCCTCCATGGTATACGACGCGCCGGCATTCCCGGAAGTGTGGGAGGAGATCGCCCCCTACGCGCTGCGCATGCCCGTGCTCGCGCACAGCGCGACGTTCGACCTTTCCGTCATCAGCCGGACGCTGCAGCGCTACGAGCTGCCCGTGCCGACGCTTTCCTATATCTGCACCTGCAGGCTTGCGCGGCGGCATATCGAAAAGGAGCGCTTCGGCAACCACCGGCTCAACACGCTGTGCGACGGGCTGATGCTGCCGCTTGTGCGCCACCACAACGCGCTCTATGACGCGCAGGCCTGCGCCGCGCTCTTTGACCTGCTGCTGGACAAATACGGGGTGGATGAAAGGGACGTGCAGCAATACCCGCCCGTTAAAAACGCGGGCAAACGCTCCCGCTCCGAAACGGCCGTTGCACCGAAGCGGAAAAAGGGCGTTCCGGCCGACCTGTGACGTGCGCCGGGAACCGGCTGTTTTGAACGTTCAGATGGAAAAATCCCAGCCCATGCTCTGCGCCTGTTCGTCTGCAAGGTCCTGCAGCGTCTTGCTTTCCAGATAATCGTTGATGACCTTGCTTAGGCCTTCCCAGAACGGCAGAGTGGGACAGGACCCCTTGCGGGGGCACTGGTTTTCCGTATCCTCCAGGCACGCCACCGGCGCAAGATCGCCTTCCACCACGCGGAGTATGCTCCCCACCGTGTATTGGGAGGCGCTTTTGGAAAGCATATACCCGCCCATGGGCCCGCGGCTGCTGCGCAGCAGGCCCGCGCGGGTGAGCGAGGTAACGATTTGCTCCAGGTATTTGACGGAAATCCCCTGCCTGCGCGAAATGTCTTTTAACGAGATCCAGTCTCCGGTGTTGTTCATGGCGATGTCCAGCATCATACGCAGCGCATATCTGCCTTTTGCAGAAATCTTCATATGACCACCTCTTTTTACTAATATACTATCATTCCACTATGAAAACAGCAATGGGGGCAGGGTATGGAAAATAATCAAAAAAACTGCCCGCTGGAAACTGCAGGCAGCTTTTTAAAGAATGATTGCTTGTTATGCCGGGTTGAACATATCTTTGCCCACGCCGCAAACGGGGCATACCCAATCGTCGGGGATGTCTTCAAACGGCGTGCCGGGCGCGACGCCGCCATCCGGATCGCCAACGGCGGGATCATACTCATACCCACACACGGAACAGACGTAAACCATACGATACCTCCTAGTTTATTATTTGGGGTTCCATAGGCAAGCCAAAAAGGCGCTGCCTGCCGTAATCCGGCAGGAACGACGCCTCTTTTTGTGTTTACGCGTTCTGGACGCTTCCCGCCGAGAGATGTTCGTTGATGCGCTTTACCATATCGTCCGCGTCGATGCCGTGGACGGCGCACGCCTGGCCGAGGTCTTCGCCGTGGGCCATGATGCAGCCCAGGCAATGCATGCCCGAAGCCATCAGTATGTTTGCGATGCTCTGGTCCTGCTCGATGATCTCCGCGATCGTCATATCCTTATTTACCTGCATAATTACCTCCTGATGATGTAAGCCTCAGCTTTTGATTTCGAATTTGTTGCCGCAGCGCGTGCAGGTCACCCTGAGCTTCCCCTTGCCGCGCGGCACCCTCAAGCGCTGCGCGCACTGGGTGCAGAGAAAGTACTTATACTTGCGCCGCTCCGCGAACGTGGGGTTGCGCCCCGCCGTGCGCGCGCGGTTCCCGCTGAAGAACGCCCGGAGCTTGCTTTGAATGGGCAGCCACCAGGCCAGAAACTTTGCGTTTTCCGCGGAACGCGCCGAGAAGTCCCGGGAAAACATCCGCACGAGCATCCACACGATGAGCACCGTGGGGATGGCGGAAAACACCAGCCCCACGCCGCTTTGCCTGGGCAGAAACATTCCGATCAGTACGAGTACGATCGCCACGATGCTCAACGCCCGGTTGAGCTGATCGTTTCCGTAGCGTCCCTGAAACATAAGCACTCTCCTTATAATACCACAACATACGCATATTTAACGCAGCGCATGAAAAATTCATTATCCTTGGGAAAGTCTGCGGACTCTGCCCGGAGCGCCAAAAAACCTGCCGGGGGTTTTAAGGTATCGGCGCTTTGAAGCCTTAAGAACGTCCGTACTCAGGAAGTTGCCGGCCAGGTTCCTTTTTAGAGAACATCTCTACCGTTCGCAAGGCCGTCCGGCTATGTCCCCTTTTGCAGCAGCAGCATGCCGTAGGGCGGAAGCTGCGCCGCGAGCCTCCCGCCGGAGAACGTCCATTCCCGGCGCGTCAGCGCGTCGCGGAATACGCCGTCAAACCGGCAGGGAACGTTTGCGTCCGGCCCTTCCGAAAGGGAAGAGGCGTCGAACCCGATCCTTTGCGGCTCCGGGGAGCGGTTGCACAGCAGCAGCGCCGCGGCCTCCGGGGCTTCCTCCAAAAACGCGTCCCGCCCGGAAGCGGTGTAGCGCAGTATGGCAAACACGTCCGCGTTCACGGCGCCCATGCGGCAGTAGCCTGCCCGAAGCGCCGCGCTGCCTGCGCGGGCAGCGGTGAGCCTGCGGTAATAGCCGATCAGCTCCCCGTCTTCCTTCCCCCAGGGGTAGGCCGCGCGGTTGAACGGGTCCGCCATGCCGTCCATGCCCGCCTCGTCCCCGTAATAGATGGAGGGCACGCCGGGCAGAACCATCTGTATGGCGGCGGCGAGCATCAGCCGCCTGCGCCCGAGCGCGCGCGCCTCCGGCGTGAGCGCGTATTCCGCCTGCGCCTCCCTCGTAAGCGCGTCCCGGTCCGGCGCGCCGGACAGCATGGTGAGCGCGCGCACGGTGTCGTGGGTGGATAAGAGGTTCATCTGGGCGTAGTAAAACGGCTTGGGGTAGTGTTCCCGCAAAACCTGCAAGCCGTGGTTGAGCGCGTACGCGTCCGACTTGCCCAGCAGGTAATCCGCCACGGCGGCGCGGAAGGGATACCCCATGACGCAATCGAGCGTCCGCCCCTGTACATACATGCGGAGGCTGCCGTAGGAGACCTTGTTGGAGGCGTCCTCCCAGACCTCGCCCAAAAGCACGCCGTCCGGGTCCCGGGCTTTGAGCCGCGCGCGCAGCAGGCGCAAGAACTCGTCGGGCAGTTCGTCCGCAACGTCCAGCCGCCAGCTTGAAATGCCGCGCTCCGCCCAGTATTGGAGCAGGGACTCCTTCTCCCCCGCGATGAACGCGGAATAGCTTTCGTCCAGCTCGTTGACCTCGGGCAGTTCCGGGAACCCCCACCAGCAGCGGTAGCCGTGCTCATAGCGGGGATCAAAATCGTACCAGCGGCGGTACGGGGAAGCCTCGCCCTGGAACGCGCCCGCCGCGGGATACCGCGCGTATTTGTTGAAATACGCGCTGTCCGCGCCCGTGTGGGAGAACACGCCGTCGAGCATCAGGCGGACGCCTTCTTTTTTTGCGGCCTCCGCGAGCGCGATAAGCGCCTCGTTTCCGCCCAGTATCGGGTCCACGCGTTGATAGTCCGCCGTATCGTACCTGTGGTTGGAGGCGCTTTCGAACACGGGGTTCAGATAGAGCGTATCCACATGCAGGGACTTCAGGTAGGGGAGCGCATCCATGATTCCGTACAGGTCGCCGCAGTAAAAATCGTCGGGCTCGTACTCCTCCCGCCCTTCCTCCGGCAGATACTTGGGGCGGGCGTACCAATCCCGCTGCACACAGAGGTTGCGGCCCAGCGCCCTGTGATAGGCGACGCCGGGATGCGTGCCGTCCCGGAACAGTTCGCTGCGGCGGAAACGATCCGGGAATATCTGGTACATGATGCCTTCCCGGAACGCGCGCGGGACGGCAAACCCCGGATCGTAGACGGTAACCTGGTACCCGGGCGGCTCGTGCGGATACAATGCGCCTTCCCCGCTTTCGCCGCCGTAAAACAGCGGCTTCCCGCCCGGTACTGCAATCAGGAAATAGTACCAGGCAAGGCCGGGTTCATAAAGCCTTGCCGTCGCCTCAAAATAGACCCCGCCGTCGCCTGGCGTGCCCTCCATGGGCAGCAGCCGCTCTTCGCCGCCGATCCACATCCGCAGCGTGACCGAAGCGTTCGCGTACCGGGCGTTGACCCACAGGCGGAGCGTAACTGCCTCCCCCGCGGGAACGGCCCCAAACGGGGAGCGGAAGCGGAGCATTCGGGAATGGTGCAGCGCGCTCAGGGGCATCGGGTTCTCCTTTTTCGTTTCCTCTTTTATTCTAAGCTTGTGGGCATTTTATCTCAAGTATGCGGGCGGTTATGTTTCCACATTGTCACATTGCATTCACACGCGGGCGGGGAG
>DATMXR010000098.1:0-16849 GCA_035561315.1 Feifaniaceae bacterium | reverse complement strand
GGAATGCCGCTTCTTTTTGCGATAGGACAAGCTATTTGCTATGTCAGCAGATAATCTTTGATCACGTCCTCCATCTCATAAAACCCTTCGCGGCCCTTTAAAAACTGCGCCGCGACCAAGGCTCCGTTCGCGAACGCCTGGCGGGAAAACGACTCGTGTATGAGCGTGATGCGCTCGTATTCACCCACCGCCATGACCTCGTGCAGGCCCACATACCCGCCCGCGCGGATGGAATTGAGCGAAACCGGCTTTTTCAAAATCCCCTTGAGCATGTCCGCTATTTTTTTCGCGGTGGCGGAAACGTCGGCCTTATGGGAATGGTGCTTTTCCGTAATGGCGTAATCGAATTGCGGCAAAAGCTGCGCGGTCTTTTTGGTGAGCATCATCAGCACGTTGACCCCCAGCGTGATGTTGGGCGCAAGTACGAGCGCGAAACCGGGCGTCTCGCCCGCAGTCCGCCGCATCAGCGCGACGTCCCCCGGTGAAAAATCGGTGGTGCACACCACCATTTTAACGCCGTATTTCGCGCAAACCGGCAAAATTTTGAGCGTGGCCTCCTTGTTGGAAAAATCCACGAGCACGTCGGGCTTATTCTGCGCGAAGGCTTCCTCCGCCTTCCCGACTTCGTATATGGGGCTTGCAAAGCCCTTGTAGGGATACACGTCCGATATGGTTTTTCCCGCCTTCTTCCCGCCGTCCCGGCAGAACGCCATGATGAGCTTATGCTCCGGCTTTTGTGTGATAAGGCCGGCAAGCTGCAAACCCGCCTTGCCCAGACCGCATAAAGCAATTTTCATTTTTCCGGGCTCCTTTCCTAAGAATGGATAGATATGATTGCTGTTTTTAGCTTAACGTACATTTTATGCGGTTGTCAAATCGTCCAAGCCGTATTTCGCCCGTTTTCGTCAAAAAAAGCCGCATTCCTTTTGGAACGGGCTTTGTGCCGCGTTGTATTCGCCGCGCTTGCTTTTTTGAGCTACCGATTCTGTTTGATAAAATCGCTTACGACATACGGCACGTCCTTGTTTTTGTCCCAAATCGAAAAAAACTCATAGCCCGGCAGCGGCGTGCGGCGCTTTCCCACCTCTATGGTAAGCGAAGGGATGGAAAGCGTTTCGATCGCCCAGTCCTTGAAGCCGCCGAACGAAGTCCCGTCGTCGGGCGTGACGCCGTAGCCGGTCTCTATCGCCACCGCGCGGGCCAGCCGATACCCGGCCTTGTTTACCGCCTCGTTGCCGCCAAAATCGTAGAATATCTCGCTTCCTGTCGCATGGTAGCTTATGGTCGCCCCGAAGGGGTACTTTTGCGCGTATTCGGCAAGCGCGCGCGTTTCCGGCTCGCTTTCAGGCGCCGTCCCGCGATAATAGGCGTAGGAGGGGGCGTCCACCGTATCGATGCGGTCCCACTGCGCGTCAAAATTGCGGTTGATGTCCACGCCCGCGGCGTTCGCCTTCCAGCAGCGCAGGTACTGTCCGAGCGGGAGGTCCGTGTAATTGAAATACAGGTCCCGCTCGTAAACGGCCGTAAGCCACGGCGTCGCCTCGCCTTTTTGGGAAATGGTCACGCCGTCCGGGTTGGTCATGGGCAGGATATGCACCAATGTCCCTTCCGGCACGCCGCGTTCCAAAAGCCGCTGCAGCTGCCGCATGGCGAGCAGCGTCGTCATATACTCCCGCCCGTGCATGCCCGCCTGTATCAGCACGTGCCTCTCCGCCCCGGGGTCCCCGGCGCGCGCGGCGTAGATCGCGCGGTTCTGGCGCGAGCGGCCGACGACCTCCACCTGCAGCGTCCCCGGATACTTCTTCCTGAGCGCCGCAAGGTCGCGCTGCATGAATTCATAGGAATAAGGGCCGGGGGTGCGGGCCGTTTCCCCGAACAGGCCGTATAAGAGCAAGTACAGGATCGTCATACAGATCAACAACACCCCCGCCCCGGCGCGCTTATGCAAGGGCACTCGCCCTCCCCGTCCGGCCGCCCGCGTGCGCCCGGCATATTGATTTGAAGCAATGATCCGCCTTCCTACATGCTATGTGCGCGCGGCGCGGTTCATGCCGCGGGCAGGGCGGGACGCGGGCAGGAATGAACATTTTGTAAATCCGTAAGAGATTGCCGCGAAAGTATTGTACCTGTGGACCATACTTGTTAGAGTAAAGAAAGCCGCCCATGTTTTTCCGGGCCTACAATACCTCAGGAGGAATGCCATATGAAACGGTTCGTGTCGGGCATACTTGCGGCGCTTATGCTGCTTGCCGTCATGTTGCCCGCGAGGGATGCGGAGGCCAGCGTGCTTCCCGGCTATACCAGCAAGGTGGATTACGACAATACCGACCCCAACCGGTATAAGATCGACATCGACCTCGTCAACCAGATCATCACCGTGTACGAGCGGAGCTCCGCGGGCGTATACGACAGCATTGTGCTCCAGAGCCTGTGCACCACGGGCAACGCGGAAAACCCCACGGGTTCGGGCACGTTCAAGCTGGGGCATTTGAAAGAGCGCTTCGGCTACTTTGTGGCGTTCGGGCAGTACGCGCAGTATTGGACGCAGGTGGTGCGCGGCGTATACATCCATTCCGTGATGTATGACAGCAAGTCCATTACCGATATGTCGAAAAGCGCGTACAACGGCCTGGGGAAAGCCCTGTCCCACGGCTGCGTGAGGGTGCTGCCCCATGTCGCGCAGTGGATATTCTACAACTGCCCGCCGGGGACGGTCTGCGCCATAGTCAAGAACCGCGAGAAGAACGAAAAGCTGCGCGAGACCCTTAAGGCGGACATCGTGAGCTATTCGAACTACCGCCAGCCGGTGGATTTTCGGACCGATCCGCCCATCGTGGCGGCCACCGTGGTGGCGGACAACGTGCCGGTACGGACCGGATTCTCCTCTACCAAGGATACGACGGTAGTAACGCTTTCCGCGGGCGCCAAACTGAAGATTTTGCAGGTTGGGCCGGACTGGTGCAAGGTGGAAACGGGAAAGGGCAAGCTGGGCTATGTGCAGACCCAGTTCCTGCTGATGGACCCCAACACCATGACGCCCGTTCATCCCATTTATATTGCCACGGAAACGACGCACCTGTACAAGTCCCCCAGCACCAAGGCCTCCACGCTGTACGAATTCGGGAAGGGCGAGGCCATAGAGGTGATCGGCACGACGGACAAATACTGGCTGACGGCCAAGGTGGGGGACAGTTACGGCTATGTGCGCGTAAGATACCTGACCAAGGACGCTTCCGGGGTCTCGGCGCCCGTGGAAACGGCCGCCCCGTCCCTTACGGACGCGCAGGCGCGTGTCAAGGACGGCATCATCGCGAACTTCAGGAGCGGCCCGGGCAGCAGCTTCCCCGTGATCGCCGAGCTTGAGGCTGGTACGCCTTTAAAGCTCCTTTCGGCCGAAGGCAACTGGTACAAGGCCGAGGCGAACGGGCTGACCGGGTATGTATCCGCCGTCTGCGTGGCATTTTATTAAACGCTTGCTTCTTCCATAAAAGTAACGCCGCGCATGTCACAAGGCATACGCGGCGTTTATGCTTCAGCTTTGCTTTTTAGGCGCTCATTTTATCGGAGATGATTAAAATGCCCCCAAAATACCGGTAATCTTGGGTTTTTCCTTGCGCCGGAAGCCGAACTGTGCTACAATACTCTTCGCTAACGTCCTTCTTGCCGGGCACACGGATGTCCGGCCAATTTAGACCATAAGGAGGTGAAATGCGTGAACGCATACGAAGCACTTTACATCATCACGCCGGAGCTCGAGGCGGAGGCCAACAAAACCCTCATCCAGAAGTATTCCGACATCGTAACGTCCAACGGCGGTGAGGTTGAAAAGATTGACGAATGGGGCAAGACCCGTCTCGCATATCCGATCGATTACAAGACCGAAGGCTATTATGTATTGATGACGTTCAAGGGTGCGCCGGAGTTTCCCAAGGAACTTGAGCGTAACTTCAAGAACGACGAAAATCTGCTTAGGTACATGGTTACCCGGAAAGAGGCGTAACCCATGTCCCTTTTGCGTGTCTTGCGCACGGAACAAACTGCCTGAAAGGAAGGTTGAAGCATGAACAAGATCATACTCATCGGCAACCTGACGAATGACCCGGAAACCCGCACCACACAATCCGGCGTTTCCGTTTGCACATTCAGCATTGCAGTCAACCGCCGCTTTTCACAGGCGGGCGGCGAGCGCCAGACGGATTTTTTCCGCATCAACGCATGGCGGCAGCTGGGCGACAACTGCCAGCGTTTTTTGGCCAAGGGCCGCAAAGTGGCGGTGGTAGGCGAGCTGCAGCCCCGTACCTACGAGGATAAAAACGGCGTAACGCGCATGTCGCTTGACATTACGGCGGACGAGGTGGAATTCCTCACGCCCAAGAACGCGCAGGAAGGCGGCGCGCCCGCCTATACGTCGGGAAGCGGCCAGAAAAATACTTCGCCGCTGCCGGACCTTGCCGGTTTTGAAAACATCAGCGAGGACGAGCTTCCCTTCTGAACGGAACAGGAGCGCGTCCGTCCCACCCCGAGGATTGAATGATAGGAGGAATATCCCATGGAAGAACGTAAAATGCGCCCGCGCGGCGGGCGTAAAGGCAGGCGCAAGGTCTGCCAGTTCTGCGTGGATAAGATGGAGCATATCGACTATAAGGATACCGCACGCCTGCGCAAGTGCATCACTGAGCGCGGCAAGATCATGCCCCGCCGGATGTCCGGCGTGTGCGCGAAGCACCAGCGCGAGCTGGCCATCGCGATCAAGCGGGCCCGTGTCGTTGCCCTTCTTCCCTACGTATCGGACTAAGACACTAAAGCACCTTTTCGGACGGTTAGCATGGAGCGGCGTTTGCCGCTCCTTTTCGTTTTTATATATCGTGCGCGCCGTATGCCCGGCCACGGAAGGCTTCTTTCCGCTTCTCCCGGTTTTTCCCCGGTTATAGAAGTTCCGCGCCGCAAATGAGATTTATTTGGCGGCGCTTTCTTTTTTTGTCCCATTTGCCTTCCCGCCGCGTGTATATAGGGTAGCAAGCATACGGCCCGCGTGATGGCTGACATGCGGGCATTCATTGAACGCTCCCCGCCTTCTCTAAGGCGGGGAGCTATTTATTCTTCATCAATTCTTCATCCGTTTCCCCCTAACATCTTAACCCTATATTCCGGTACAATACCCGTAAGGGGTGAATGCAGTGTACCGTATTTTAATTTGCGACGACGACCGCGACATCGTATCCGCGCTCAACATCTATCTGCGCGCCGAGGGGTATGAAACCGTGCTCGCCTACAACGGGCGCGAGGCGCTCGACGCCGTAAAGCTTCAGCAGATCCATCTGGCGCTCATGGATATCATGATGCCGGGCCTAAATGGCATCGCCGCGACGGCGCGGTTAAGGGAAAACAGCAACATACCCGTCATACTCCTCACCGCCAAAAGCGAGGACAGCGACAAGGTGCTGGGGCTGACGATAGGCGCGGACGATTATGTGACAAAGCCCTTTAACCCCATGGAGGTGCTCGCCCGCGTCAAATCCCAGCTGCGGCGCTATACGCTCCTGGGCGGCATTGAGGGGACACAAGCCTGCAGGCTGACCTTAGGCGGCATCGTGCTGGACGACGCCGCGAAGTCCGTCACGGCGGACGGGGAAGCCGTGTCTTTAACGCCGACCGAGTACAGCATATTGAAGCTGCTGATGGAAAAGCCGGGGCATGTGTTTTCCTCCGCGGAAATATACGCCGCGGTCTGGAAGGGCAGCGCCATCGGCATGGAAAACACCGTGGCGGTGCATATCCGGCACATCCGGGAGAAGCTTGAGATCAATCCGGCGGAGCCAAGGTACATCAAGGTCGTTTGGGGGCATGGCTACAAGATGGAGAGGGGATTGTTATGAAAACAAAGCTGACGCACCGGCTTCCCGCAAAGGCGGCGGCCATGTTTCTGTTTACAGCCGCGGTGCTTTTTATGTTTATCTGCATTGGCGGGATGCAGGCGTATACGCACTGGGATACCGTGATGGACGACCCGTGGCTGAGCCAGGCGATGCCCTTAAGGAACATTCAGCCTGCACTTCCCTGGCTGGGCATATCGGCGGCCGTAATTGCCGTCGGGCTGTTCATATTCCTGATGTGCGCGGCCGGAAGGCGGAAAGGAAGTGAGGAACCCGTCTGTTCCAGGCTGGACCGGGCCCCGTTCGACCTGCTGCTTGCCGCCGTTCTTGCGATACTCTTTGGCATGGGAAGCATCGTAAGCTCCTCCGTATCATGGTCCGGTATCGGCTCTGTGGTGTTGGCCGTAGGCATATTCATCGCCGTCGGCGCGCCGCTTTTAATGATGCTCTGCATGACGTTTGCCGTCCGCGTCAAAACGGGCACGTTCTGGCGGAACAACGTCATTGCGGCCGTACTGCGTTTTGTATGGAAATGCCTGCGCTTTGTGTGGCGCGGCGTGCGCGCGGTGTATGAGAACCTGTCCGTGCTGTGGAAGCTTGTCGTCTCCTATGTGGGGTTCGGCCTAGTTTGCATGGCGCTGTTTGCCGCGGGAATGTCGGGCGGGTTTGCCCTGTTCCTGTTTTTCATCGTCGCACTCGCGGGGCTGGGCGCGCTGTGCTTTTTAGGCCTCCAATTGCAGCGCGTCAAGCAGGGCGGGGAAGCGCTCGCGCAGGGGCGCATGGAGGAGCGTATCGATACCTCCCATCTGGTGCTGGATATCAAGGCGCATGCCGAAACCCTTAACAGCATCGGCCTGGGGATGGGCCGCGCGGTGGAAGCGCGCCTGAAAAGCGAGCGCATGAAGACGGACCTCATCACGAACGTCTCCCACGACATCAAGACGCCGCTGACGTCCATCGTCAACTATGTGGACCTTTTGCAGAAGGAGGAGCTGGGCAATGAAGCGGCGAAAGGCTATCTGGAGGTGCTTTCGCGCCAGGCGCAGCGGCTCAAAAAACTGACCGAGGACATCGTGGAAGCGTCCAAAGCCTCGAGCGGCGCGCTCAACGTATCCCTTGCGCCCACCGACGCGGCGGAGCTTGTGCACCAGAGCCTTGCGGAATACGCGGAAAGGTTCGCGCTTTCCGATCTGACGCCCGTGGCGAAACTCCCGGAGGGGCTGCCGCTTGCGCTCGCGGACGGCAGGCTGCTGTGGCGGGTGGCGGATAACCTCTTTAGCAACGCCTGCAAATATTCCATGCCGGGTACCCGCGTGTATGTGGAAGCCGGGCAAAGCGGAACTACGGTGAATATCTCTGTCAAAAGCATCTCCAGGGAAGCCATAGGCGTTCCCGCCGAGGAACTGTCGGAACGCTTTGCGCGGGGCGACGCCTCCCGCGCCACGGAAGGCAGCGGGCTGGGGCTTTCCATAGCGAAAAGCCTCATGGAGCTGCAGAACGGCGAATTGCGCCTTGCCGTGGACGGCGATCTCTTTAAGGCGGAGCTGACGCTTCCGGCGGCGGTATAGGCCTGCTCGTTTATGCGTTTCCGCCAGGTTCCGCAAAAATTTTTGTTCTGCCGGGGAATCGACAAAACTTTCAATGTACTTTTGGGCATCCTATGATATGATAGAACAGCTAGGCACCGGATGCCTGGTATAAAATGGAGGTATAGTTCTTTGGCAGACAAAATACTTACTTGCAGGGACTGCGGGGCAGAGTTCCTATTCAGCGACAGCGAACAGGCTTTTTATCAGGAAAAGGGGTTCACGAACGAACCACAGCGGTGCCCGAATTGCAGAGCTGCGAGAAAGAATCAGCAAAGGGGCGGCAATCGGGACGGGTACGGCAATTCCGAACGGCAAATGTACCCTGCCGTGTGCGCACAGTGCGGAAGGGAAACGACCGTTCCGTTTCGTCCTTCCCCCGACAAACCGGTATATTGCAAGGATTGCTTCCAGCCAAGGGAGCGCACAAGGTCCAGGTATTAACGGTTTCAGCCTCCGCTTTTGCGGGGGCTTTTTTACCGGGCCTAGGGCGTGTTTGAAAACCCAAAAATGCAGGATATTTTGAGAAAAAACAGGGCGAAACAAGGCAAAAACCGCAGGAATACTGGAGGTATTCCGAGGATTTTTAACGAAGTTGCAGCCTGTTTTTACCAAAATAGACAATTGTGTTGGTTTTCAAACAGCCCCTAGTCCTGCGGACCTGATCGATGGCTTAAAAAAGCGCCGGAAGGATCCGGCGCTTCAGCGTGTCAAAAAGTGGCGCAGCCACTTTTTTGAGAGTACAGGGTTTGCTTGTGCCTACGGCACGGCCAGCAAACCCTGAGAGGAAAGCCTTGTCCAGCAAGGCTTTTCGCTCGCGGCGTACACGCCGCCGCTCACGATGGAAGCCTCCGGGGGCCGTGGCCCCCGAACCCCTAGGGGTTTTTTGACAGCCAGAAAAGCGCCGGAAAAATCCGGCGCTTCATTTCACGCTTTTTTCGCCTCATATGAGGCGCATGCTACATTATTGCTCCGAGGCGGGCGGGATGCAGCCATCCGGAAACTCGGGCGAGCAAACGGTTTCGTCGAATACGATATCGTCCTTTTTTCTCATGACAGACGCCTCCTTGTTTGTTGTCTTATTGATAATATTGATACCGCGTCCCGGGGCGGTTGAAACGCATGCCTAGAGCACGCGGGCCATGCCGATCGGCCGGATGCCGGGGACCGCGCAGGAGCCCAAGCCAAACGCCGCGTCCATTCCGGCGCGGTAAGCTTCCAAAATGTCCAGCGGCACCCACGCCTGTATGGTGCCCGCAAACCCGCCGCCATGCACCCGGAACGCGCCGCGGCCGCGGAGCAGATGATCGCTCAAACAGAGCGCCGCCGCCACCGGTTCCTGCTTTGGGTTCCCCGCAAGGTAGACGTTTTGCAGGTACATATAGGACGATTGCCCGCTTTCCCGCACCAGGGCCAAAAAACGCTCCACATCCCCGTCCTTCAACGCGTTCGCCTGTCCTTGTGCCCGCGCGTGATCCCGGAAAAAGTGCGCGGCCCGCAAAAACGCGCGGTCCCCGCACTCCCTGCGGATCTTGGCGGCGTTTTCGTAAAGCGCCTCCTCCGCGACATCCCGCAGCACTTCCCCGCCCAGCGCCCGCGCCACGGCGCGCATTTCCACCGTGACCGCGCCGTATTCCGGCGTAAGCCCTTCATGGTTCCCGTGGGTATCCGTGATGCACAGCGCGTAGCCCTGCGTCGAAACGGGTATGGGCTCCACCACCGGCGAAAGCGGGTCTTTAAAATCCATTCTTACAAACCCGCCCACGGCGCAGGCCATTTGATCCATCAGGCCGCAGGGCTTCCCGAAATACTCGTTTTCCGCGTACCGGCTGATGATGGCGGCCTCCACCGGGGAAAGCCCGCCCCCGTTATACAGGTGGCTCTCTATGCAGCAGAGCAGCACCTCGAACGCCGCGCTGGAGGAAAGCCCGGACCCGCGCAGCACGTCGGATACCATGTACGCCCTGAAACCGCCCACGCGATACCCTTTTCCCCGCATGCCGTTCGCCACGCCCCGGATAAGCGCCGCGGAGGTTTCTTTTTCCTCCCGTTTCATGGAAAGGTCGGTAATGTTGACGCTTATGCAGCCGAACCCTTCCGAGTACAGCTCCACCGTGCCGTCCTCCGTCGGTGACGCCGCGCACAGCATATCAAGCTCCACCGCCGCCGCCAGCACCGCGCCGTGGTTGTGATCCGTATGGTTGCCGCCCACCTCCGTGCGGCCGGGCGCGGAAAACAGGGAAACATCCCGTTCCTCGAACCGCTCAAAGTAGCCTGCCGCGACGCCTGCGCACCGCGCGCGCGCCGCGGGAATATCGGAATAAACGCGGGCAAGTTCCGTATCGAACGCGCCGTTTGTGATCCGTTCCGCCAGTTTGGATGCAAGCATTTGTACACCCCCCAATTCCCTATTGTACATGAATTTTACAGTTGCGCAAATCAAAAAAGTGGCCCTTGCCACTTTTTTGATTTTTCCCCGTGCAGGCTTGACGGAGCAAGCCTGCACGCAAGGCGTCCCATCTGACGCACAGGTCGCCAGATGGGACGGATGTAGAGCGTGCTCCAATGTTCTTACGTGAGCGGGGCGGCGGAGCGCCCCGCCATGCAGCTCTATTTTACTCCGTCGGCAGGTCCACACCGATCAGCGCGCCGCCTTCGCCCGTCTGCACGGCGGGCAGCTTGCCGTCCCACTTGTTGATGGTTTCATAATCGATCAGGTTCCGGTTGAGGGATTCTGAGAGCTTGCGGTTGGCCTCGGCCTGGGCTTCCGCCTCTACGGCGATCTGCTTTGCCTTGGCTTCCGCCTCGATGACCGCGGATTCCGCGGCGGCCTGCGCGGCGATGACCTTCTGCTTTGCGGTGGCCTCCGCGATGACGACCGCCTGCTCCTGCTCGGTGCGGGTCTTGATGAGGTTCTGCTCCGCTACCTGCTTCTGCTCGATCGCGGCGATGTATTCATCCGAGAAATCCCAGTCTATGATGTTGAAATCCTCCACCACGATGCCGGAATTGGCAAGCTTCGCCTTCATATTGTTGTCCAACTCCACGGAAACCGTGCTGCGGTCCGCCACGAGCGTACTCGCGGTGTATTCCGCCACGACGGCCTTTAACACCTCGTGCACCGCGGGGACCACCAGCACGCTTTCATACGCGTTGCCGACGTTGCGGTAGATACTTTGGCTCATGCCCTTATCGATGCGGTAGTTGAGCGCGAGCACGGCGGAAACCGTCTGCAGATCCTTGGAGAACGCCTGCGTGGTGACCTCCAGCTTGACGATGCGGTTGTTGACGAATATGACCTGCTGCGCGAAGGGAATTTTAAAATGCATGCCCTCCTGCAGCACGACGTCGCTGACGCGGCCCAGCGTCATCACCACGCCCGTATGCCCGGCGGGCACCACCACGACGGCGCCCGCCACCACGGAAATCAAAAGAATCGCGACGATCACGGTCAGCACGACCTTGCCCCCGGCCACTTTCCCATCCTTGTTTTTAAACATGATGCTCCTCCATGTATGGTTTTGCTATTTATAAAAAGCTAACGCTCCTTATTGTTCGCGCAGGCGAAATAAACTCGCCTGCGCTCCCGCCATTGCGCGGCGCGTGCCGCTATCGCGCCACGATACTAATCCCGTTTCAAAAACGAGATTAGTATAAAAAGGACTACAATGAGTATACCATAGTGCAGGGGCGCATGGGGCGGGAAACGTGGCGGGGCCGCGGAGCACTTTTAACATTTTCGTGAACTCTTTGCAAGTACCCGGCCATGGTTCCTCAAAACAGAAAAATCTGCTATACTTGTGAATGCAGCAGGCCTGTAAACAAACAGGCGGAGGGGGCAATGCATGGAAAAGAAATCCTTTGTGCGCGGCGCGGCGATCCTCGCGGTCGCGGGATTGATCGTCAAATTCATCGGCGCAATTTACCGCATTCCGCTCAACAATATCGTAGGCGTGGAGGGGATGTCGTATTACGATATCGTCTACCGCTACTATACCTGGCTTCTTGTCATTTCCTCGGCGGGCCTGCCGACCGCGATCTCCAAGCTCGTATCCGAACACGCGACACTCGGGGACTACCGCGGGGCGCGCGCGGTATTCAAGACCGCGTTCCGGCTGCTTTTGATCATCGGCATAACGACAACGGTCATTATGTTCTTTGGCGCGGATGCGCTCGCTTCCATTTCCTATCCCGCAAACGCGACCGAGGAGATCGCGAAACAGGCGCTTTCCTTCCGTGCGCTTGCGCCAGCCCTTCTGTTCGTTTCGCTGATGTGCGCATACCGCGGCTACCTGCAGGGCATGCAGCAAATGGCGGGCACCGCAGTATCCCAGGTGGCCGAACAGCTCGGCAAGCTCGCCATCGGGTTTACGCTCGCCATACACTATCTGCCGCAGGGGCCGGAATACGCGGCCATGGGTGCATTGATCGGCGTGAGCGGGTCGGAACTCGTCGGCCTGATCGTCATCTGGATTTTCTACCTCCGGCGCAAAAAGGAATTCTCGCTTCAGATCGCGGCCTCGCCGCGCAGCAGGGAGCGGGCCACTTTCGGTTCGATCTCCAAGAAAATACTCGCCATCGCCGTGCCCGTCACCATCGGCGCTTCCGTCATGCCGGTGGTGGGCATCATAGACAGCGCGTTCATCATCCGCATTCTGGAGAGCATCGGCTACACCGTGCAGGAAGCCGCCAAGACATACTCGCTGCTTTATTCGTTCGTGACGCCCATTATCAACATGCCGGCCGTACTGACCTCGGCGCTCGCCATGAGCCTTGTGCCCGCCATTTCCGCCTATATGGCGAAAAAGGACGCAAAACGGGTCCGCTCCGCCGGGCGCACGGGCCTGAAGCTCTCTCTCATCATCGGCACGCCGTGCGCCGTGGGGCTATTCGCGCTGGCGGAGCCGATTTTAGGCATGCTTTTTAGCACCCTTACCCCGGCTGAGCTGAAGCTTTCCGCGGAGCTTCTTCAGACGGCCTGTATCGGCGTGGTGTTCCTTTCTATCGTCCAGACGCTCACAGGCATCATACAGGGCCTGGGCAGGCCCACGGTGCCGGTCATCAACCTGGTGTTCGGCGGCGTGCTGAAGGTCGTGACCATGTTCGTATTGATGCACCGGCCGGAAATCAACATACAGGGCGCCGCAGTCTCCACGGTGGTGTGCTACGCTTCGGCGGGCATACTCGACATTATTTACCTGGTGCGAAAAACCGGCATGAAGCTGGACCTGTACGACGTGTTCGGCAAGCCCATACTCTCCTCCGCGCTGATGGGCATACTCGTCATGTTCCTGTACCGCGCCATTGCGGGCCACGCGAGCGCCACGGTGGCGACGCTTGGCTCCGTGCTCGCGGGCGTGGTGCTGTATGCCGTGCTCGCCGTGGCATTAAAGATGTTCAGCGCGGAAGATTTGCAGTTTATCCCCGGCGGCAACCGGCTTAGAAAGGTGTTCCGGGTATAAACCCTGGTATATAAGATTGGTTGGTTATAGCCGAATGGTACGCTTTCTTTTGGTTCTTGCACCCGAATGGTACATTCGGGTATCTTTCAAGGATTGATGTACAGCCTGCGGCTGCACCACCGATCTTTCGTGGAAAGAAAAGAACCGTACCCTTTAATTTATAGGAGTATTATAATGCCCACGTTAACCATCGCCGCGCTTTCCACGCCGGAGACCGTTTCCTGCGCTTCGCTTGACGCCTGCAAAAAGGCGGACAGGCTGTTTTTGCAAACGGCGCACACGCCCTGCGCGCTGCCGATCACAGACGCGGGGCTTGCCTTTACAACGATGGACGACCTGTATGAGCGCGCGGAGGATTTCGACGCGCTGCGGGAGGCGATCATAAACCGCCTGGCTGCGGCGTGCGCGGAGGGCGACGTTGTATACGCCGTGCCGGGGCGCGGCATGGGGGACGGGCTCAGGCTGTTAAAGGTAAAAGCGGCGTCCGCGGATATCAAAGTGCGCGTCCTGCCGGGCGTCCCGTATGCGCAGGCGGCGCTGGCGGCGGCGGGCATGGACTACGCTTCTTATGTCACGGCGGCGTCGAACGCGCTGACAGGGCCGATCGACCCGAGCGTCCCGCTCGCTATAGAGGAAGTGGACACGGCGATCCGCGCGGGCGAAGTCAAGCTGGCGCTTGCGGAATACTACCCGGACGAGCACCCGGTGCTGCTCTGCGCCATGACGGAGGCGGGGAGCTATGAAATCAGCTCCATCCCGCTTTACGAGCTGGACAGGCAGACGGGCTTCCACGCGACGACGGTGGTGCTTGTGCCGCCCGCGGAGCTTTTGTCTCTGACGCGGTTTGGCTACGAGGAGCTTGCGGCGGTGATGCACACGCTGCGCGCGCCGGGCGGCTGCCCGTGGGACCGGGAGCAGACGCATGAAAGCCTGAAAAAGACGATGATCGAAGAATGCTACGAGGTGCTCGACGCCATAGACCGGCAGGACGACGCGGCGTTGTGCGAGGAACTGGGGGACGTGCTGCTGCAGATCGCGTTCCATGCGGAGCTTGCCGCGGAGCAGCGGCGGTTTACCGGGCGGGACGTAACCACCGGAATCGTACAGAAACTCATTTACCGGCACCCGCACGTATTCGGGACCGGCCGTGCGGATACGCCGGACGCCGTGGTGGAAAAATGGGAACAGCTCAAGAAAAAGGAGAAACAGTTTTCCTCCCAGGCCGAAGTGCTCCAGGCCGTGCCCAAAAACCTTCCGGCATTGATGCGGGCCTATAAGCTGCAGAAGAAGGCCGCGCAGGTGGGGTTTGACTGGAGCAGCGCGCAGGAAGCGTTTTTGAAGCTGCCCGAGGAGACCGAGGAGCTGCGCCGGGCCATGGAGGACGATGCAAACGTGGCCGAAGAGATGGGCGACCTCCTGTTTGCGGCGGTCAATGTATGCAGGCTTTTGCGCCTGGAACCGGAGGAAATTTTGACGGCTGCAAGCGAAAAATTCCTCTCCCGTTTTACTAAAATGGAGGCGCTTGCCTCAAAAAATGGCTGCTCGCTCGAAGCGATGACGCTTTCGGAGCAGGAAATGCTGTGGCAAGCTGTTAAAAGTGCCGAAAATAGGCAAAAATAAGGCATAAGGGGCTTGAATATCGCCAAAAAGGCTGATACAATAGGTTTCGGCATAATAAAATGCTGAATGAACACTGAACATTTAAGGAGGATAATCCACTTATGAACAAAACGGATCTGATCGCTTCTGTCGCGCAGAAGAGCGAGCTTTCCAAGAAGGACGCCGAAAAGGCGATCAATGCTTTTGTAGACACCGTCACCGCTTCTTTGAAGGCCGGTGAAAAGGTTCAGTTGGTTGGCTTTGGCGTGTTCGAAGTCAAGAGCCGTGAAGCGCGCAAGGGCCACAACCCCATGACCGGCGCCGAAATCGACATCCCCGCGTCCAAGGCTCCCTCTTTCAAAGCCGGCAAAGCTTTCAAGGACGCTTTGAACTAATTACCCTCCCGCATGCACAGCGGGCTGCCTAAATAGGCAGCCCGCTTTCTTTTTCCTACCGGCCAGGCGCATTGGCCCGACCGGAATCCCTCAACTGCGCCTGCGCCCGGAATTGGAGAATATCATAACCGGCATGCCTTCCGCGAGCGCATCCCCCGCTTCCGGATTCCACTCCTGAATTTGCGCGACGGTGACGCCATAGCGCTTGCCGATATCCCAAAGCGTTTCGCCGGCATTCCCCATATGGACATAAATGCCGTTTTCCCGCGAGACGGGGACCGCCTCCTCCATACCCACGGCAAGCTGCAGCTGCTGCCGCTCGTATATCCTTGCCTGCGTTTCCAGGAGATATTCCACCTGAACGGAACGCCCCGCGCCCGTGCCGCGCACCTCAAGCGCGCGCACGCGCACCAGCGCATCCGAAGTATAGGGGGCGTCCACCACGCAGCGGAACGGGATATCCTCCTCAAACACGTTGGTGGCGCCGTTTGCGTCCGCATACACCACGGATGTGACCAGTATGCCGTCCGCCCCAAGCTCGCCGCCGCTGTCCGTGAGGCCAAGCACGGTGGGCCGCGCGGAAGCGAATATGACGCGCGAAATATCCGGCTCTTCATCCGGCACGCGCAGCGTCTCCGTGATCCTACAGAGGCCGGTGACGGTGGAGACCGGCGTAAGCTGGTCTACCGCCTGGCGCTCCACATCCACGCCGCCGTCCGCCGAGTACGCGTCGGACAGGGTGGTGACATTCTCCCGCATGATGCAATTGACGTCGAGCTGCAATGTAATGCTGAGCTCCAGGCTTTCCCCCTCCGTGAGCACGGTGCCGGAAATATCCCGCACGGAAGGGATGGCGGAAATCCGGGAGCAGGTGGCGGCGTCCATTTCCAACGGGATAAGTTCACTGAACGGGGTGCGCAGCATCGCCTGCATCAGCCGTCTTTCCTCATCCAGATACAGCGCGTAGAGGTAGAGCGTGCCCTCCACGGCGGCGCCGCTCGCCTCCAGCGTCACGCTGTCCACATGCGGAGCGGCGTTGACGCGCAGCACCTGGACCACGCCCGGGGCCTCAAGCTCCTCCCGCGCGCGGACGGAAACCTGCGCGATCGGCTGGATCCGCCCCAGCTGCGTCTGTTCGTAGCGCGTCTGCAGGTTTCTCGCGTTGCGCACATCCGTAATGACGCGCATGTTCTCATCCTGCTGCACGGTCGCGTTGAGGTCCGCCACCGCCTCCAGGCGCGCGCGGTTGTTATCCAAAGCCGTGCGGAGATCGATAAGCTGCGGGGTGACGTCCGCCCGCATGCCGTCCGCGGCGCCCTCCATGGGGATGCTGTGGTTGTATCGCGTTGACGCGCGCACATCGAAGGGCTCCCCTTCCGTGCTGATGCAGAGCAGCTGCAGCGTGAGCGTGCCGTCCACATCCACCCGGCCGTCTGCGCTGCGCGCCGATTCGTTCTGAATTTGCGCATCCGTCTGCAAAATACGCTGTACGTCCCGCCCGGCAGGCATGGGAATATCGCCCTCTACAAACGCCTGCGCCGCGGTCCTGCCCGCCATGCGCTCCAGTTGCAATTCGCTCCAGATGGGTTCCATAGGCTGCACCTCTCTATTCGTCGTTCTGTCGTAACAATATATGAGGCACATAACGTGGACAGACTTATTATTTTTGATATGTTTGGCGGAAGCCGGTTTTTTTGATCTTCCAAGCGTGCGGATCGTTCGATAAAGATGTATGATTTATGAATGAAGTAAATGCCCTGCGTTTGGAATCCCTCCACCGCTGACGCGGTCCCCCTCCCTTTTACAAGGGAGGCTTTAGTCCAAAAGGGTAATATTCTGAAAAGTGGCCCGCCACTTTTCTCTTTACTTCCCGTTCGCCCGTTCCATCAGCGCGCGGACTTTGAGCGGCAGGCCGAACAGGTTGATAAAGCCTT
>DATMXR010000097.1:0-2763 GCA_035561315.1 Feifaniaceae bacterium | reverse complement strand
TTATTCCGCAGGCAAAAGCGACATTCCTCTTAGGGTCAACCTCAATGTGCCGGAGCACGAAGGCCAGAGCCTGTACATGCCCGGCTATGCCGCGGAAGCGGGCGCCCTGGGCGTAAAGATTGTTTCCGTCTACCCGCGCAACATCGAAAAGGGGCTCGCCAGCGTCCCTGCCACCATGGTGCTGGTCAACCATGAAACCGGCGAGGTATGCAGCATCATGGACGGCACGTACCTCACCCGTATTCGGACAGGCGCCGTCTCCGGCGCCGCGACGGATCTCCTGGCCCGTAAGGATGCCAGCGTGTTTGCGCTCTTCGGCACGGGCGGGCAGGCCGCAAGCCAGCTCGAAGCCGTGCTCACCGTGCGGCCCATCAAGGAAGTACGCGTGTTTGATATCAGCGCCGGGCGGGCGCAACAATTTGCCTCGCGCGTGGCGGAGCAGTTCGGGAAATCCTTCGGCGTTTCCATTACCGCTGCCGCCACTTCGGCGGAAGCCGTGACGGGCGCCGATGTCATCACCTGCGTCACCACCAGCACCCGCCCGGTATTCGACGGCAGGCTGATCAAAAAAGGCGCGCACATCAACGGCGTGGGCGCGTACACCCCCGAGATGCAGGAGATTGACGAATACGTGCTCCTCCATGCGGATAAGGTGTATGTGGATACCCGGGACGGCGCGCTCAGCGAGGCGGGCGATCTTATCAATCCCATTCAAAAGGGTACGTTCAGCGCGGACAGGGTTACCGGCGAGCTGGGCGAGGTCGTATTGGGAAAGGTCCCAGGCAGGGAACGGGAGGATGAAATCACCCTCTTCAAAACCACCGGCAGCGCGGTGATGGACGTGGTGACCGCCCGCCGCATCTATGAGGCGGCGAGGCGGCAGGGGATTGGCACGGTCGTTTCGTTCTGATCCCATGGCCGGGGGCGAAGCCCCAGAAAACCTGCCGATGAACGAAAAGCGGGCATCGCACGATGCCCGCTTTTCTGTTTAACATGCCGGGCGCTGTCTCCCTTTTATTTTGCGGACCGGGTGATGGCCGTATATAGGCCCGCCCGCTTTTGTTCGGGGCGCGCCCTCTCCGGCCCCGTATACCGTAAAAACGGCCTGAACCCGCGGGTTCTCCCGCTGTCCGCAGCGAATTTCACGAGTCTGGAACTTGTTTTTGCGCGTTTGTTTTGTTATGATAGGTAGATAGATATGGTACAAGCCCGAGGTTGCGTATCCGCTTAGAGGCGGATATTTTTCGCGTTTTGCTTTCAATGCGCAGGCGGCCTTCGGGCGCCGGGCAAACGCGCGGGCAAAAGAACGGGGGAGCGGAATGGATCAGGCAAAGGCGGTATGGGCGCGTACCTGCGAACTGTTGAAGGCCGAGGTAAACGGCATCAGCTACAATACGTTCATCGATGTATTGGCGCCCCTCGCCATTTCCGGAAATGCGCTCGTGCTGTGTTCGCCCAGCGACATGATTCAGTCCACCATCGAAAAATATTACATCGCCACCATCCGCGCCTGCGCCGCCCAGGTCTCCGAAGGAATAGACACCGTCACCGTCGTGCCGCCCAGCGAGCGCGGCCTTTATGCAAAAGACGATACGAACGATTTCAACTACTGCAACCTGTTCGCAAAATATACGTTTAATACGTTCGTTATCGGCGGCTCCAATTATTTTGCGCACGCCGCCGCGCTCGCCGTGGCGCAGAACCCCGCCCGCTCCTACAACCCGCTGTTCCTTTACGGCGGCGTCGGTTTGGGGAAGACGCACCTGATGCACGCCATCGGCCACTATGTGCGCGAAAACAATTCCCGCGCCCGCGTCATGTACGTCACAAGCGAGACGTTCACCAACGAAATGATACAGTCTATCTCCACCAACCGCAACAAGGAATTCCGGAACCGTTACCGCAACGCGGACGTACTGATGGTGGACGATATCCAGTTTATCGCGCGCAAAGAGGGCGTGCAGGAGGAGTTTTTCCATACCTTCAACGCGCTCCACGCCGCCAACAAGCAGATCGTCATCTCCTCGGATAAGCCGCCGCGCGAGATCGCGCAGCTGGAGGAGCGCCTAAGGTCCCGTTTCGAATGGGGCCTCATTGCGGACATCCAGCCGCCGGACCTCGAAACGCGCATCGCCATATTGAAGCGCCGCGCGGAGGAAGAAAAGATGCATGTGCCGGACAGCGTACTCGAATACATCGCCGAGCGCGTGCAGTCTAACATCCGCGAGCTCGAGGGGTTGTTGACCCGCGTCATCGCCTACGCGCAGTTCAACCGAATGACGCTGGATATGAACGTCGCCGCCACCGCGTTAAAGGATATGCTTCCCAACGACGCGCCGCGCATATTGACGCCCGTGCTCATTCAGGAAACCGTGGCCGCCTATTACGGGCTGCCCGTCGAGTCGTTTTCCGCCAAGCGCAGGGACCAGGAAGTCGCCTTCCCGCGCCAGGTCGCCATGTACCTGTCCCGCTGCATGACGGACTGGAGCCTCCCCAAGATCGGGGACGCGTTCGGCGGGCGCAACCATACCACCGTCATGCACGCGCACGAAAAAATCAGCGAGCAGTTAAAGAGCGATCCCGCCCTTTCCGCCACCATCGCGGATCTGAAAAAACGTCTGATTTCGAACTGAGGCTACGGGGATACGTTTCTTTTCTTTCCACGAAAGATCGGCCGTGCAGCCCCCAGGCTGCACATCCGTCCTTGAAAGATACCCGAATGTACCATTCGGGTGCAAGGAGTAAAAGAAAGCGGACATATAT
>DATMXR010000096.1:0-5207 GCA_035561315.1 Feifaniaceae bacterium | reverse complement strand
ATATGCATTCATGCATATACCCGGCTGCATGCTAAAATATCATGCAACGATATGCAGGCTGTATTCACCCCAAAACAAGGCCCGCCCGGCCATAGCCTTATTCGCCCTCTGGAACGGGAACGTTCCCTTCGGGGAGCACATCGTCGAGCGGACGGATCATTTTGCGGTGTACGGACACAAGGAAGAACATGCACAGCGCAAAGGAAACCAGTTCCGCTATGGGGAACGCGAACCACACCGCCGAAAGGCCGGAGAGCTCCGCCAGCAGGTATGCGATGGGCAGTATGGCAAAAAGCTGGCGGGTCAGGCTCATCAGCATGCTCAGCGTGCCTTTTCCCAGCGCCTGAAAAAACGTGGAGCATGCGATGCCGACGGCGGCGCCCGGAAAGCTGAGGCTGATGATCCTGAGCGCGGGCACGCCGATGCGCAGCATATCCGGCGACGCCTCGAACAGCAGCAGCATCTCCCTGGAAAACAGCTGGAACAGCACGATGCCCAACGTCATGATGCCCAGGCCGTACAGTATGGTGGTTTTGAGCGTATCCGTCACGCGCTTTTTGAGCCGCGCGCCGAAGTTGTAGGCGATGATGCTCAGCGCCGCGCCGTTCAATGCGAACACCGGCATAAACAGGAACGAGTTCATCTTGAAATAGATCCCCAGCACGGATACCGCCGTGGGCGTAAAGAGTATGAGTATCTTGTTCAGCCCGAACGTCATCACCGTGCCGATGGACTGCATCACGATGGAGGGCGCGCCCACGGCGTAAATATCGCGTATGATGCGCGCGTCCGGCCGGAAACCGCGGATGCGCAGCTTGACATCGTGCTCCTTGAAGAATATCAGGCAGAGACTTAAAAGCATGCCCACCATCTGGCCGATCACCGTGGCGATCGCCGCGCCCGCAATGCCCATGGCGGGAAAGCCCAGGTATCCGAATATCAGGATGGGGTCGAGTATGATGTTGGTGATGGCGCCGGAGAGCTGCATGAGCATGGGATAGAGCGTGTTGCCGGTGGCCTGGAGTATGCGCTCGCAGCCGATCTGCAGGAATACCCCAAAGCAATACGTCATGCAGATGGAAAGGTAGTCTACGCCCAGCGCTACGATCTCCGGGTCGTCCGTAAACAGCCGGAAGAACGGCTCCGTCAGCGTCAGGCCGAGCACGGTAAACAAAAGCGCGCTCAGCGCCAGCAGAAACAGCCCGTTTGACGCGCCGAGATTCGCCTCCTCATACCGGCGCTCGCCCAGACGGCGGGATATGAAGGAGTTCATGCCCACGCCGGTGCCTACCGCCACGGAGATCATCAGCATCTGTATCGGAAAAGCCAGTGATACCGCCGTGAGCGCGTTCTCGCTCAGGCGCGAGACGAATATGCTGTCCACGATGTTGTAGCACGCCTGTATGAACATGGAGAGCATCACCGGCGCGGCCATGCCGATCAAAAGCCGGTTGACCGGAAGAGTCTCCATTTTGTTCGGTATCCGCATCGTTTGCTGCTGTTCCATGGTATCCCGCTTTCCTGTTTTTCTTCGCCTGGGGCAGGGGGAGGACCCCTGCGCCTCAAAGCCGCTGATCTGGCGCGTTTTTTTGTCACCGCCGTCGCTATAACGCCAGGAGTAATTATAACAGGTCGCCCGCGGGAAAGCAAAGCGCGCTATACGGAACGCGTCCGGCAGCCTTTTTGGGCGCGGCCCCCGCGTATATTCGGCTGCTTTGGAAAATACTAAAAGCGCCGCGCCGCTGCTGGGGCGGCCTAAAAAACACTTGGAATTATAAATGAAAAAGACAGTATGCCTGTTTCTGGCCGTCGCCGCCATCCTTTTTTGCAGGGGCGCGTACGCGCAGAGCGGCTATGACAACTATATAGAGGAATTTGCGGGCCGGTACGCCGCGTTTGCAAAGAAGAAAAAGGATAAAAGCTACCGGGACGTCTTGATCGCGGTCAACCTGGGGCTGGACCGGCCCAATTATAAGGACGCCATCCTCATAAAAAAACCGGAGGATACCGCAGTATTCGTGAGCAAGCACTACAGGCTGCCGCTTTCCTACAAGCCGGAAGACCTGGTCGCGGTGGATAAAAAGTACGCGCAGAGCGGGGTCAGGCTGCGCGCGGACTGCTGCCGGGCATTTTTATCCATGGCAAACGATATGGAAAAGGAAGGGATGCAGCTTTATATCAAGGCCGGATACCGCGTGAACAGGAAGCGCACCGGCGGGGACAGTTTGTGGTACGCGTTCCCCGGCCATTCCGAGCATCAGACCGGCCTGGCGTTCGACCTGCGCAAAAAGAACGTGACGTATAAGACACTGGGCGCGTACGATTATGAAAAGACCCGCGAATACGCCTGGCTGTGCAAGAACGCGTACAGGTACGGGTTTATTTTAAGCTATCCGGAAGGTAAGTCGGAGCTTACAGGGTTCGGCTTCGAGCCGTGGCACTGGCGGTACGTGGGCGCGGAGACCGCCGCGGACATGAAAAGCAAAGGATTTTCTACCTACCAGGAATACTGGGCGACGTATCTCGTTCAGGATGCCGTACAGGCAAATTCAACCTGGTATGTTCGGCCGGTACGGTGCAAATTTACAGCGGCGGGAGGGGTTTACAGGCAAGACCTTCCTTGATAAGCGTTTTACAGGAATGCCGGTTCGGTTTTGATTTGGATATCCCGATGTATGAACGTGAACGAGAAAAAGAGGTATCCAAATGAAGCGAATGAACTTCAAGGCCCGCCTGCGGAGGCTGTACATCCGCATTCCCCTGCAGCTAATTTTGCTGCTCACGTCCATACTCGCCGCGGTGGCGGTCGTCGCCGCGCTCATTCTTTCCAATTCCACGGTAAGCCGCGCCAAAGGGACGCTCTCCGGCATCACCAGGAACAACGCGACCTTGGCGGGCGAATTTTTCCTTGGAGTCGATACGAAGGCGAAAACGCTGGCGCAGACGTTCAACATACTCCGGACGGACGCGAAAAGCGCGTGGCAGGCGGAGGATTCCATTGAAAAGCTGCTGCGCGAAACGCTCAAGGAGGAACGGATATTTTCCGCCTACGCTGCATTTGAGCCCGACCAATTTTTTCCGGATACCCCGAAAGGCCTTTCCATCCGCGTCTCCCGCGACGGGGACCGGCAGACGACCCACGTATTCAACAATTTTGCCACATACGGCACGGCGGACTACTATGCGGCCTGCGCGGCCTCAAAGGCCTCCCATATCACGGAACCCTACGAATATGAGGAAAAAAAGAACGAAAACGCGCTGATATTGAGCATAAGCGAGCCGATTTTGGACGAAAACGGCAATTTCTTGGGCGTCGCGGTGCTGGACGTGCTGGCAAGTTCCATCGACGGGCTCAGCTACGATACGGGCGGCTACGCCTCCTCCTACGGATACCTGCTGACAAGCGAGGGCGCTTATATCGCGAACACAAAAAACAAGGAGCGCATCGGCGCTTCCGTGGTGAAAAGCGGCGAGACCGGCGCGGAGGACATCGCAAAGGCCGCCCGGGGCACGGATGAGGCGTTTCTTGACCAGTACGCGGACGAAAACGGGCAGCCGCTCTATCTCTTCGTGCATCCCATGCAAATACCGGGCATGGGGCAGAACATCGCAAGCGTGCTGGTGGTGGAGCAAGAGGAGCCCTCGGCGCAGATATTGAAGGAATTTCAGAGCATGCCGTGGCTTTTGATCGGGAGCGTCATTTGCTTTGGCGCCGTCGTTTCGTTCCTGCTGCGGCGGGCGCTCAGCCCGATCGGGAAAATCGTGCGCTTTTCCGGGCAGCTGATGCAGGGGGAATTGAGCGGCGGGCTTTCCCTGCGTACCAACGATGAATTGATGGACCTTTCCGCCGCGGTCGTCGGCATTCGAGATACAATAAAGGCGCTGCTGGAGGAGACGGGCGCGCTCACGCAGGCCGCGTCGGAAGGGCGGCTGACGGTGCGCGCAGACGCCGCGCGGCACCAGGGGGCGTACCGGGCGCTTGTGGAGGGCGTCAACAATACGGTGGACGCGCTGACGGAACCGGTCGCGCAGGTAAGGCGCATGCTGCACGAACTGGCCCTCGGGAACCTGAACGAGCGGATGGCAGGGGAGTACGCCGGGGAATTTGCAGAAATACAGCAATCCCTCAACGGCGCCATGGAAGACATAAGCGGCTATATTGGAGAGATTTCAGATACGCTGCAGGCCATTTCCGAGGGCGACCTCACGCGGGAGATCACGGGCGATTACGCGGGGGAATTCACGGCGCTCAAGGACTCCATCAACCGCATCGCGCGCTCCATGAACGGCGTTTTGAGCCGCATCAGCGCGGCGGCGGAGCAGGTGGCGGCGGGCACGCGGCAGGTATCCCAGGGCAGCCAGACCGTCTCGGAGGGCGCGGCGCAGCAGGCGGACGCGATTTCCGAGCTGACTTCCGTCATGGCCGAGGTCGCCGCGCAGACAGCCGAAAACGCCGCGCGGGCGGGCGGGGCCGACGCGCTTTCGCTCGCCGCTATAGAAAGCGCAAAAAAAGGCGACGGGCAGATGAAGGGCACGCAGGCCGCCATGCGGGAGATCTCACAAGCGTGCGAAGACGTCTCCCGCATCATACGGGTGATCGACGAGATCGCGTTCCAGACCAATCTGCTGGCGCTTAATGCCGCGGTGGAAGCGGCGCACGCCGGAAAATACGGGCGAAGCTTTGCCGTGGTGGCGGAGGAAGTGCGAAACCTTGCCTCACGCAGCGAGCAGGCGGCGCGGGAAACGGCGGATATGATAAAAAAGACGCTGGGAAAGGCCCAAAACGGCGGCGACAGCCTGTATGTGACGGCGGAAGCCCTTTCGGAGATGGTCAAAAGCATCGAGCAGGAGGGCGAGCTGATCGGGAAGATTTCCGTGGCCTCAGGCGAGCAGGCGGCGGGCATCAGGCAGGTGGAACAGAGCGTGGAGCAGCTTTCCCATGTGGTGCAGGCGAACTCCTCCACGGCGGAGGAAACCGCCGCCGCGAGCGAGGAGCTTTCCGGCCAGGCCGAGCTGCTCAAGCAGCTCGTCGGGCAATTCCGGCTCAAAGAAGGGGACGGAATTGTCCGGGACGAAGCGCCGGAGCGGGGGGAGGATGTTTCCGAAGAAGCGGAGCCGGATGAGATGATTTGATGGATGAGCGGCAAAAAAACAGGCGGGAAACACCCGCCTGTTTTCGTCTGCAATTTTTTACCGCGCCCGTTCCT
>DATMXR010000095.1:0-5248 GCA_035561315.1 Feifaniaceae bacterium | reverse complement strand
GGATCATACTGCTGCACGAAAACACATCGGAGGAGCTTGACGAGCTTTTGCAGCGCGTAAGCGTTCCCGTACTGCTCGCCAGCGTCAATGTGGCGGGCAGCCCCCTCCCTTGTGTCGGCATCGACGACGCCAAGGCCGCCTATGACGCCGTATCGTACCTGATCCGCATCGGCCACGAGCGGATCGCGGGCGTATTCGGCAAAAGCTATACCCTGGGGCAGCTGCGTAAAAACGGCTATCTGCAGGCCATGGCGGACGCGGGGCTGCCGGTGGGCGGCGACTCCGTCATTTACAGCGATTGCAGCATAGACGGCGGCGTGAAAGCCGCCCAGAAATTCACGCAGAACAAAAGTATCCCCACGGCGGTATTTTGCGTATCGGATGAAATCGCCATAGGCGTTATGGATTATTTAGACAAGCTCGGGTACCGCGTTCCGGAAGACGTCTCCGTGTTCGGCGTGGATGATATTTACCTTGCGGGCATTTTCCGCCCCCGCCTGTCCACCGTAAACCAGCCGGTGGATGAAATAGGCGTCCAGGCCGCCCGCATGCTTGTGGAACTCATCAAAAACCCGGAAGCAGATCCCAGGCTCGTCCTGGAGCATTCCCTGACGCTGCGCGACAGCTGCGCCCCCGTCTCCCGCTCATAACTCTTCTTGAACCCAACTTCCATAGCCCGGATACGGGATGATCCTCGCTGAATATATATTCGGGAAATCTGCAAGCGATTTTAAGGAGGGAAAGTCGTATGAAAAAAGGGGTTCTAATTCGCATTGCCGTTCTGCTCATCTGCTCCATGGCGCTTACTCCGCTGCTGATATCCTGTGTGGCCGCCCCCGCCGCGGAGCAGCCCGCCGCGCCGGAAAGCCCCGCCGCTCCCGCGCCCGCGCCGGAAAGTTCGGCGCCCGCCGAGAGGGCGGTTTCCTTTGCGCTGTGGGATGAAAACCAGTATCCCGTCTATGAAGAAATCTGCAAAAAGTTCACGGCCGAAACGGGCATCAGCGTGGACCTCCAGCTTACGCCGTGGGACCAGTACTGGACAAAGCTGGACGCCGCCGCCACCGCGGGCAACGCGGCCGACGTATTCTGGATGAACGTGTACATGAGCAAGTATTATGACGCCGGGGTGATCGAGCCCATCGAAAGCTATTTTACCGCCGACGGCCTGAATAAGGACGATTACATCAAGGCCATGGCGGACCTGTACAGCATAGACGGCAAGCTTGTTTGCATGCCCAAGGGCCTGGACGTCGTCGTGGTGGCGTACAACAAAGCGATATTCGATAAATACGGCGTCGCGTATCCCCAGGAGGGCTGGACATGGGCCGATATGGAAAAAACCGGGGCCGCTCTGCGCGACGCCATAAAGGCCGCGGGCGGGGAGGAATATCCGCTGGTGATGGAGCTTGACTCCCAGCCCAGCTATCTCCAGTTCTGGATACAGGACGGCGTGGTACCCTACGGGCCCGATTTTACAAAAACAAACTTCTCCGATCCCGCGGCGACCAAGGCCTTTGACGACGTTATGAGCCTGATGGATCAGGGGATCATGCCCAGCTTCACGGTCCTCTCCGATACGAAGGGCACGGACCTGTTCATTTCTTCCCGCGCGGCCATGGTGTATGTGGGCAGCTGGAAGAGCGTGGTGCTGGACGGCTGCTCCATCGCCTCCGACATCGGGCTGGTGACGATGCCTACCCGCAGCGTGAGCAACGTCTGTACGCTCGGCGGCATCAGCTTCGCGATCAACTCCTCCGCCGCGGACAAGGACGCCGCGTGGCAGCTTGTAAAGTATCTGGGCGGAGAGGAAAGCAACAAAATGCAGGCGGAAGGCCGGATCGATATCCCCGCGCTCAAGAGCGCGCAGCAGTACTATGCGCCCGCTTTCCAAAACATCGACCCGACCGCCTTCGTCACCCAGAGCGGGATCAGTACGGTTTACCCGTTCCACGCCAGGATGTTCGACTGGAACAACCTGCAAAACGACATTGTCGCCCAGATCTGGAGCAAGGCCGTAACGCCTGCCGACGGGCTCAAAGAGCTGGCCGCCGAGGCGGACGCGATCATCGGCGGATAGACGGGCATTCGTATATTGCGGGGCTGCCGGGCCTATAGGCATACAGCCCCGCAGCCGGTTCAATACGGCGGGAGGGAAGCCATGAAAGCGGAGTTGAAACAAAAAAAGCCCGCCGGAAGGCTGATGCGAAAAGAAAGCCTGTGGGCTTATCTTTTTATTTCGCCCTTTGCCATCGGGCTGGGCATCTTTTATATTTATTCGTTCATTCAGAATATTTATTTCAGCTTTACGGATAAGAAAATATTCGGGGAACCGCATTTTATCGGGCTGGACAATTATATCAAGCTGTTTTCCAACAGCCGTTTCTGGTCCGCAACGGGAAACACCTTTCTGTATGTGATGATCTGCGTGCCTGCGGTCATGATATTATCCATTTTTCTGGCGGTGCTGCTCAATTCGAAAATACGCCTGACGGGGCTGTACCGCACGCTGATATTCATACCCGCGGTGACCATGCCCGCGGCGATCGGGCTGGTATGGCGCTGGATGATGAATTATGAGTTCGGCCTGTTCAACGCCATATTCGCGAAGCTTGGCCTGGAGCCTGTCGCCTGGCTGAGCGATCCCCGGTTCGCCCTGCTGTCGGTCTGCATCGTGCTGATATGGACGGACGTCAGCACACGCATGGTCATACTGCTGGCCGGGCTCCAGGGAATCCCCGCGGTGTACTACGAAGCCGCAAAAATAGACGGCGCCGGTCCTGTGGCGCGCTTTTTCCGCATCACGCTGCCCCTGCTCAGCCCCACCGTCTTCTTCTGCCTTCTGATGGAAACCATCGGCGTATTCCAAATATTCGATTTTATCTACCTGATGATACGCGCAAACACCTCCGGCGCTCTGGCTTCGCGCAGCCTGGTGGTGCTGTTTTACAACGAGGCCTTTGTAACGACCTACCAGGGGTATGCGGCCGCCATCACCGTCGTGCTGTTTGTCATCATCCTCGCCATTACGATCATACAGATGGCGACGCGTCGGTACTGGGTGCATGAGGAGTGATCCATATGAAAAAGAAAATCCGGAAACTGCCTTTGCATATCATACTGATCCTTTGCAGCCTGACTACCGTGGTGCCTTTGGTGTGGATGGTGCTGACGTCCTTTAAGACCTATGAGGAAAGCATTCGTATCCCGCTTACCGTTTTCCCCACGAACTGGAATTTCGGCAACTATTCCGCGGTGCTGCAAAAATTCCCGATGGGCACGTTCTATTTGAACACGGTCGTCGTCATGCTCATTGTCGTCGTCGGGCAGCTTCTGATTTCCTCGCTCGCGGGATATGCGTTTGCCCGGCTGCGCTTCCCGGGCAAGGAGTTCATATTCATGCTTTGCCTTTCCGTAATGATGGTGCCCGGGCAGATTTTCCTGATTCCGCATTATGAAATGATGGTGGACTGGAAGCTGACCGATACCATCACGGCGCTGTGGCTGCCGCGTCTGTTCAATGTGTTCGGCGTATTCATGCTGCGCCAGTTTTTTGCCGCGATCCCGCGGGAACTGGACGAAGCGGCAAAAATAGACGGCTGCGGGTTTTTCGGCATCTACTTCCGCATTTTGATGCCCCTGATTAAGCCCGGCCTGGTTTCGCTGGGGATACTCACCGGCCTTGGCGCCTGGAAGGAGCTGCTCTGGCCGCTGATCGTCAATACCGATATGAACAAGCAGACGCTTTCGGCGGGCCTTGCCTACCTGATCGGCGAGCACACCACCATATATCCTTTGGTGATGGCGGGCGGCGTAATGGCGGTGCTGCCGGTGATCGCGCTGTTCTTTCTGTTCCAGAGGAATTTTATCGAAGGAATCGCATCGTCGGGCATTAAGATGTAGCGGAAAGATTTGTTTTTAAAAGAAGGGGAGGGGAAGACGGCGATGTATTTTAAACTGCCCATATGCGACGTCCATATCCACGCATGGGATATGGACAGCGCGCGCGAAACGTTAAGCATGGTGGACGAACTCGGGTACGAAAAATTCGTGATGCTCAGCGCCGCCTCCTATGCCTTGGAGGCGGTCGGCAACAACCTTGCCTGCGCCTGGGTGAAGCTGAACAGGCCGGGCAGGGGCTACGCGTTTGCCGCGGCGCATTACCCCGAAAACGGCGCGCCGTCCGCGGCCGATCTCTTAAAGCAAACGGAGCTGTTCCATGCGCTGGGGTTTGACGGAATCAAAATGATGGACGGCAAGCCCAACATGCGGCGGCGGATCGGCGTGCCGCTGAACAGCCCGGTTTTTGATGAAATGTTCTCATTTATGGAGGACAAGGGAATACCGCTTTTGTATCATGTGAACGACCCGTGGGAGTTTTGGGAGTGGGATAAAATGCCCGAATGGGCCAAAGCCATGGGCGGACGGGTGTATTACGGGGGCGGCGTCTACCCCGGCAAGCGGCAGATAGAGGACGAGGCGGTGGATATCCTGAACAAGCATCCCCGGCTGCGCGTGGTATTCCCCCACTTCTTCTTCACCGCCGCCGATATCGGGCGGACGAAAGAGCTGTTTGACGCCTACCCGAACATGAGCTACGATATCACGCCCGGCTGGGAAATGTTCGAAAGCTTTGCGGAGCGCTATCCCGAGTGGCGGCGGTTTTTTATGGACTATTCCTCCCGTATCCTGTTTGGCTCGGATACCATAAGCGGCCATTGGCGCGAAACGGTATCCTGCCTGAAGCGGGCGATGGAAACCGGCGAGGAATTTACGGCCTTTGAAGAACGCTGCAAAGGGCTCGATCTGCCCGATGAAACATTGGCGGATATTTACAAAAACAACTTCGGGCGGTTCATCCCCTTTCCGCCCCGCCCCATGGATACAGCGCGGCTCATAGCATACGGGGAATCGTTATACGGGCGCGCGCAAACGCTTAAGGAACACAGCACGCAAAAGGCAAAAGCCAGCATAGACGAGGCGCTGGCCGCGCTGAAGGCCATGGAATAGGGCCGCGAAAATACATACGGAACAGACCAGGGGGATGCCGCAACCGCGCATCCCTTTCTTTCTCCCTGTTATTGGGATGGTAAAAAACTGGCCGCCTCCCTTCTCCGCTCCTTTTGCATCCGCAGACAAAAAAATACTTTTGGGGAAGTTCGTAATAAAAAAGACGCCCCGCAGTTTTTAAAATTTGTTCGCTTCAGTTCCTGCGATTTATGCCGAAAAAGTAAATGCACAAGTTGAAGAG
>DATMXR010000094.1:0-3436 GCA_035561315.1 Feifaniaceae bacterium | reverse complement strand
AAGGCGTCGCCGCAAGTGTTACCTTATAAGAACACAAAATATGTGCGCAACCTTTTCGATACGTCTTGCCCGCGTAACATGCGGGCATTTTTGCTTTTTGAGGATTTATGAAATGTTTTTGTATGGTATGATAAATATATTGGTGTTCACTTCTCTGCTTTAGCATGCTACTTGACTACCATGCGAAAGCGGAGTATACTAACCAGCAGGAACGGAAGGAGAATGCTGTTTGGAACTGAAGCTGGATTCGCTGCGCAAAAGCGAACGCACCGCGTACCTGCTGCGGCGTCTCTATGAAGGCCGCGGCTACCGGAATTTTCGCATGGGCAAATTTGAGGAATACGATTTTTACGTGGACCACCGGGATTTTTTAAGCAGCGCGCAGATCATCACGTTCACGGACCTGAACGGGAAACTGATGGCTTTAAAGCCCGACGTCACCATGAGCATCGTCAAAAACACGCGCGCCACGGCGGAAAGCCCGGAACGCCTCTATTACAGCGAAAGCGTCTACCGCCTAAGCCGCGAGGTGCGCGAATACAAGGAAATTTTCCAGGTGGGCGTGGAGTACATCGGCGCCGTGACGCCGTATACGGAGATCGAGCTTGTGGACCTCGCGTTAAAAAGCCTTGCGCTCATCGAAAACGACTATGTGCTGGATATTTCGCACATGGGGTTTCTGACGGGCTTCTTTTCCGCCATCGACGCCCCGGCGGAAGCGAAAAAGGCGCTCTTGCGCTGTCTGGAAGGCAAAAACGCACACGAGCTAGCTTCCATCGCCCGCGCGTACGGCATAGACGCGGGTGAGATCGCCCCGCTCGGGCAATTGATCCGCGTCGGCGGGCCGATGGGAAGCGCGCTCAAGGAGGCGCGGCCGCTCGCGGGCAACGCCGCTATGCAAGACGCACTCGAAGAATTGGAGACGCTCTACAACGTGTTCGCCGCCGCGGGAAACGCAGAGGCCCTGCGGCTGGATTTTTCCATAGCGAACGACTCGAACTATTACAACGGCCTGATGTTCCGCGGGTTTGTCAGAAGCGTGCCGCGCGCGGTGCTTTCCGGCGGCCGGTACGATTTGCTTTTAAAGCGCATGGGCAAGGAAAATCTCGCGGCCATCGGCTTTGGCGTCTCGTTCGACGAGATCGACCGCTACTTCAAACAGCCCGCGCAGAATAAGTACGACGCGATCCTGCTTTACGGGGAGGATACCGACCTTTTGGCGCTCTACGGGGCCGTGGAGCGGCTCGCAAAGCAGAACCTGCGGGTCTGCGCCCTGACCTCTCTCCCTGAGGATTTTGGCAACGCGAAGGTATACCGTATAGAAGGAACCGAGCTTGCGGAGGCGGCGTTATGATCAACATCGCGCTGCCCAAGGGTCGCCTCGGCGACCGTGTATACAAGCTGTTTTCCTCGCTGGGCTACGACTGTAAAGGGCTGTCCGACGAAAGCCGCAGGCTGGTGTTTGAGGACGGGGCCTCGGGCGTACGCTACCTTTTGATTAAGCCCTCGGACGTCGCCATCTATGTGGAACGCGGCGCCGCGGACATCGGCGTGGTGGGCAAGGACGTGCTGCTTGAAACGGAGCCGGAGGTATACGAGCTGCTTGACCTGGGCCTGGGCAAATGCGAGCTGGCTGTGGCCGCGCCCAACGGCTATGAGGACGATCTCGGCGCGGTCGTCCGCGTGGCCACAAAATACCCGCATATGGCGCGCAAATACTACCAGAGCCGGGACCGGGAGATCGAGATCATCAAATTGAACGGCTCCATAGAGCTGGCGCCGCTGCTGGGGCTTTCGGACGTGATCGTGGATATCGTGGAAACGGGCACGACATTAAAGGAAAACAACCTGCGCGTGTTCGAGCATATCGCTCTTAGCAGCGCGCGGCTGATCGCAAACAAGCGGAGCTACCAGTTCCGGCAGGAAGAAATCACGCGCATGGCGGATGCGCTCAAAAAGGCGGTGGGAAACGAATGAAACTGTTGCACAGTTCCGATATCACGCCCGCGGAGCTCCGGCCCCGCTACGGCATGGAATATGATAAGGCGGAGCAGACGGTGCGGGAGATACTCGCGGACGTGAAGGAAAACGGGGACGGCGCGCTCAAAAAGTATTCCCTGCAATTTGACCATGCGGAATTGTCCTCACTCGCGGTAACGGAGACGGAGATCAAGGCGGCGCTGTCCAAGACCGATTCACGGCTTCTCTTTACGATGCGGCAGGCGGCGGAAAACATCCGCGCCTTCCACCGGAAGCAGAAGCGGGAAGGCTTTGTGATGGCCGAGCGGGAAGGCACGATCCTGGGCCAGCGCATACTGCCGCTCGACCGCGTGGGTCTCTACATCCCCGGCGGCACCGCAAGCTACCCGAGCACCGTGCTGATGAACGCCATACCCGCTAAAATCGCGGGCGTGAAGGAGATCGTCATGGTCACGCCGCCCGCTTCGGACGGCTCCGTTGCCCCGCCCATACTTGCCGCGGCGTATATCGCGGGGGTGGATAAGGTATATAAAGTCGGCGGCGCGCAGGCGATCGCCGCGCTCGCCTACGGTACCGAAAGCATTCCCAGGGTGGATAAGATCACAGGCCCCGGCAACATGTACGTGGCCACCGCCAAGCGGCAGGTGTACGGGCTGGTGGATATCGATATGGTGGCGGGCCCGAGCGAGATACTCATTATCGCCGACGACAGTGCCGACCCGTTCTTTGTGGCGGCGGATCTATTGTCCCAGGCCGAGCACGACCCCATGGCGGCGGCCATACTCTTGACTACCGGCGAGGAGCTTGCGCTCGCGGTGCAGAGCGAGGTTTCGCGGCAGCTTTACCTCCTGCCCCGCCGCGTGATCGCGGAAAAATCCATACTGGATCACGGGCGCATCGTGGTGGTATCCTCGCTTCAGGAAGCAGCGGAGTGGAGCAACGAAGTCGCGCCCGAGCACCTGGAGCTTTGCGTGGAGGACCCGTTTGCGCTGCTTGCGCGCATCCGCCACGCGGGCAGCGTATTCTTAGGCCACTACGCGCCCGAGGCGCTCGGCGATTATTTTGCGGGCCCCAACCACACGCTGCCCACCAACGGCACGGCGAAGTTCGCCTCCCCGCTTTCGGTGGACGACTTCATCAAAAAATCCTCCTTCGTCTATTACTCCAGGGAGGCACTGCGGGAGGTGCGCGAAGAGATCGAATTCTTTGCAAGGAACGAGGGCCTTGACGCGCACGCGAAAAGCGTCGGCATGCGCTTTGACTTTGACGAGGACGGGGACGAGGACGGCGGGGAATAAATGAGCAGGTATCTAAGCGCGCGCTTTGCGGGGCTGCGGCCCTATGTGCCGGGCGAGCAGCCGCAAAACCGTGAATATGTGAAACTGAATACCAACGAAAGCCCCTTTCCGCCTTCGCCCGGGGTGCTGGAGGCAATCTCCCGCGCGGAAATTGAAAG
>DATMXR010000093.1:0-3095 GCA_035561315.1 Feifaniaceae bacterium | reverse complement strand
AAGATTTTTTGAGCCAATCATTTTTGAGCCAACAAAAAGGGCCCTTCCCGCGCAAGGAAGAGCCTTTGGAATAACCCCATATTTTGATTATTGCAGCCCCTGCGGTTTTACGACGACGCGCATGCCTGTATGCCCCTCCGCCACCGCGAACGCCTCCGCGATATGGTTAAGATCGAACCGGTGCGAGATGAACGGCTTCATATCAAGCTTGCCCGAGGCGATCAGGTCGATCGCGAGCTGATGATGGCGCGGCAGGGAGCCGTGCGCGCCCAGCACGAACAGCTCCTTATAATGGATGATATTGGTATCCATGGTCACCATGCTGCCCGCGGGAAGTCCGCCGAACAGGTTGATCCTGGCACGGTTCTTCGCCATTTTCAGCGCGTCCGCGTGGGATTGCGGGGACGGGTTGGCGGTGAATATGACGTCCGCGCCCAAGCCCTCCGTTTCTTCCAGCACGCGGGCGATACTGTCTTCCTCAGAAGCGCAGATATACGCGTCCGCGCCGAATTTCTTTGCCGCTTCCAGGCGGGGGCGGGAGCGCTGCACGACGATCACCTTGGCGGCGCCCATCCGGTACGCGACGGGAATGATCATGCAGCCGATCGGCCCCGCGCCGATGATGGCGATGGTATCCCCCAGGCGGATGTTGGTCAGCTCCACGGCGTTGAGCACACAGGCCAAAGGTTCTGCCAAAGCGCCTTCATCAAAGCCGACATGCTCCGGCAGCCTGTGCACGGGCCCGTAGCTGACGACCGTCTTGTTGAGCAGCATGTATTCCGCAAAGCCGCCCGCGAACTGGTAGCCCATGGCGTAATTGATCTGGCAGTTGTTGCCTATACCCGCCTCACAGAACACGCATTCCCCGCAGGGTACGTCGGCGCCGATCGCCACGCGGTCCCCCACGCGGAACTTTGTGACGTTTTTACCGACCTCCACGATTTTTCCGGAAACCTCATGCCCCAATATCTGCGGCGGGACGACGCGTGAATTGCCGTGGTGGAATATGCGGATATCCGAGCCGCACACCGCGCAGGATTCCACCTGCACAAGCGCGCCGTCCTGGTCCGCACGCGGGGTTTCCACCTCCTGTACCGCCATCCGCTCCTTATCGAGATATACGGCTGCTTTCATTCCTGACCCTCCTTATACGAATGCGCATGCTGCGGAAAGCTTATATGCATGCCCGAAGCACTTCACCGATGCGCTCGCGGATCACGATATCCGCCCGCTCGTCCATCGGCGTAGTGGAAAGGTTGATGAGCGCAAGCGCGTTGCCGTGAAAGAACTGCGCCAGCGAAGCCGCGGGGTAGACCGTGAGCGACGTTCCGCCCACGATCAGAAGATCGGCCATCTGTATGCTGCGGATGGAGGCGTTCACCACCGCATCGTCGAGCATTTCGCCGTAAAGCACCACGTCGGGCCTGATTACCCCGCCGCAGCCGCATTTGGGAACGCCTTCGCCGTTTATGATATCATTTAGCCCATACCGCTTGCCGCAGGCCATGCAGCTGTTGCGGCATACGGAGCCGTGCAGCTCCAGCACGCTTTCGCTTCCGGCTTGCTGGTGCAGGCCGTCTATGTTCTGCGTGACGACCGCGATGAGCTTCCCCCGCCGCTCCAGCTCAGCCAGCGCCTCATGCGCGGCGTTGGGCTTTGCGTCCGGGTAAAGCAGCATCGTACGGTAATAATGATAGAACGTATCGGTATGGGAAAGGAAAAAATCATGGCTCAGCAGCGTCTCGGGCGGATGGCCGAAACGTTTGATGGCTTCGAATATGCCGTCCTTACTGCGAAAATCCGGTATGCCGCTCTCGGTGCTCACCCCCGCGCCGCCCAGGAAAACGATGCGCTTGCTCTTCTCTGCGGCGCGCCTTAACCGTTCAATTTCCGCCTGCATGTTATTCCCTTCTTCCTCTGCAGCCGCCCTGATTGGATCATACGTCCCTGTTCAGTATAGCATTGTTTTCCATTTAAGAGCTATAAAAATAACGTGAAACCCAAGAATAATAAAAGCGGGGTCCGATACAAGACATACCGAAACCCGCATCAATTTTTTTTTGCTTCCCGACTTTTCTTTTTCGTCCTACTGCGAATGGCGCCCAATCTTATCGTCTGCCCGCAGAATTGTCCGAAGCATCCCATATTTTAAGACATTGGCCTTGCCGCTACACTCTGCTTATCGCCAATGCTTCCGTTCTCCGTTTCGGGTCCCGCTTCTTGCGTGCTGCTGTCGGCTGCTTTCCCGGAGATATCAGCCAGCTTGTCCGCAATTTGGGAAGCCAGACGCAAAGATTTCTGTTCCATATCCGCAAGTTCATCCACTTTATTCTCAACTTTAGCTTTCAAAGCGCCCTTTGATAAGGCGGCGTATGCTTTATCAAATTCTATTTCCGATTTCAGTATACGGGACTCGCCGTCAACTTTTGTCTTAACGGAACTTGCAATTTTCGCTTGCTGCAAATCGCCGGACAGGCTTGAGATGTTTGCAAGGCGTGCGTTCTGCGTTTCTTCCTCGGTCTTTGGTTTGTGATCGCCTTTGGGCTTCCTCTTTTCCGCTTGCTTTTCTATTTCCTTTGCCATCGTTTCGGCGATCTGCTGATCGATCATTTTGACCAGCTCCTCATAGGCTTCCAATTGGGGTTCTATCGAATCGAGCGTGCCGCCTTCTTCAAGCGTTTTGCTGACCAGCGCGTTTTTTTGCTCGGTAATATCCGTCTTTTGTTTCATAAGGTTTTGTAAAAGGCTCTTCGCTCTTCCCTGCAGAGAAATTGTGACAATATCCCGGCCTTCCGCCTTTATGGATTGCAAAGAACCGCCGCTGCCGTTTCGTATTGCGATGCTTTGATGAACGCCATGGATATTCAAAAAATTGCTTTGTCCAATATTGCTGAAAGTTACTCTCATCTCTATGCCCTCCAACTGCAAGCAATCTGTCTCTGATATAAAAGATCGGGAAAAGTTCCCAAAAGATTAGCCGTTGAACGCAGAATAAACCCGGTTTTATCATTTGCATGATGCCCGTTTGTTTGATAAGCCGCAAAAAAGCGTTCGTTTCCACCGGAAGGCTTGCGAAAAATTGCCCGGATATATTA
>DATMXR010000092.1:0-8829 GCA_035561315.1 Feifaniaceae bacterium | reverse complement strand
ACTTGATTTTGCGGAAACCCTAAATTTATGTAGATAGCGATTGCGCTGTGTTGGGAGCTTTCCGATACTTTAGAGACATACCCTATTAATAAGGCCGCATATTACATCTGAACAGTTCCCGTATACTCCCTTGGGGTCATCCGCTGATAGCTGCGAAACTTACGTATGAAATACGAAGTGCTCTCATAGCCGCAAAGGCGGCAGACTTCTGTGACGCTTTTGTGTTCCATCAGCAGCCTGCACGCATTTGCGATACGCATGCGGCTAAGGAACTCATTGTATGTAATGCCGGAAACACGCTTGAACCAATGGCAGAAATAATACTTGCTGTACCCGGCGATCGCCGCGGCCTCTTCTACCGTAATGGATCTGGAGAGGTTTTTTTGCGTCCAGTCGATCAGTTTTCTGATTTGCGAGTCCATATTGTATTGGCTGTCAAACGCCTCCACCACGTCCTCCGGCCCAGGCACGCTCAACTCGTGAAAGATCTGCAAAATGCTTCCCAGCCGGATAAATATGTTGTCGTCATGGGCGATAAGGGATTCTATGGTTGCGATCAGGCGCATATAAAGCGCGTCTTGGGCGGAACGGACCACGATCTTTGCGCCCGCATATTCCATGATGTTTCGCAGCTGAAGGAAATGCCCGAGCTCCGCAAGGGAAATTTTGACGACGTGCATGGTCCCCCCGCACGGGTTGACGATCGTGGAATGGATGCATCCGGGCGGAATGCAGAACACCTGGTAGCCGTGGAACGGGAAATGGACGGAATCGATGATCGCTTCCCCGTCCAGATGATCGCACAATATGATTTCGTAGGAGTCCGCATAGTGGGGGATGCTCACATCCATATCCGAAAAATGCTTGATGCTGACGGTATAAGGCCGCTCCCGGTTGAAATCCACCAGTTCCGTGATGGAGGTGGGGGCCAGAACATTGCCGCGGAAAATCCGTTCCATCCGATCATCCCCTCTGTTCGCTTTCAAGATCACTATAGCATATATAGGCTATTTGCACTATGAAACAGCGCGTTCTATATATGATATTCGCAATATTGGATTATTATTTGGCAATGCTGTTTCTTGTTTGCGCTATTTTCGGGTGATAACATACAGCTATAAGGAATCTGTCGAAGACGCCGTTCATTATTCAACATTCATAAGCTGAAATCAAAATCAAACAGGCATTTACTATCCATACCATCCGGAGGCCAATATGAAAAAATACATGATTCGATGCGACATGGAAGGCGCGAGCGGAATCGTCAGCTACGAGCAGGCGGAGCCCGGGAAAAGCGAGTATGAAGAAGGACGCGGATATTTTATGTCCGATCTGCTGGCGCTGATCGAAGGCCTGCAGCTTGGCGGCGCGGACGAGATCCACGTGTATGACGAGCATTATTACGGAAGGAATATCGATCTTTCCGCGCTGCCGCAGGGCGTAGTCGCCTATTGCGGCAAGCCCCCGTACCGCGCGGACTGGGCGGGAGGGCTTAACGAAAGCTTTTCCGGCTTTATCCTGCTGGGCCTGCATTCAAAACGCGGCACGGAAGGCGCTTTGCTCAATCATACCTATGAGCCGGATTTAAGGGACATCCGCATCAACGGCCGCTCCGTTGGGGAAATTGGCGTGGAAGCGGCGATAGCGGGGGATTGCGGGGTCCCGTTCCAATTGATCGTCGGGGACAGCGAGGGCGTCAAAGAAGCGCGGTCCCTTGTTGCGGGGGTGCACGGCGTGATAGTAAAGGAGTCGCACAGCGAATACGGCGCGCTGTGCTATCCGCTGGAGGTCACGCGTGCCCGCATCCGGGAAGCGGCGGCGGACATCGTGCGGCGGCCGCCATCGGCTGCGCCCTTCAAAATACGGGGTCCGGTCACGCTTGAGCCGGTCTTTTTTGACACGCAGTTCGCAAGAAAATACCGGGAGGAATACGGAAGCGCCGTCCTGGAGGGAGATTCCGTTCTTGCGTGCTGGGCCGAATATCTTGCGCGCAAGCGAACCGTGCAGGCGCTTATCATTTCGTGAAGGAAAGGAGACATTGGGAACGGTATGGGAAAATCGATCAAAAGCTATGCAAAGCTTGGGCTGGTGCATCATCTTCTGTATCCGGAGTGCACGTCGGACATGGAATATCATGCGGCCACGCTGAAGGAATTCGTAAAAAGGGGGGATATCGAAGCGCTGGATTGTTGCCTGCCCTATGATGACCGGCTGCGGGAGGAGCTCATCCCGATCATCCGGGATTGCGGGAAGGATGTGAGTTATGCACTGCACCTGTTCCCGGCGCGGAAAATTTCACTGGCGTCCACGGACATTCAGGAACAGGCCGTCACAAAGCTGCTTCTCGGAGACCAGATCCGCATGGCGGCGGCGATCGGCGCGACCGGATTCGTATTTGTTTCCGGTGCGGATGTGCCGGACAACCGGCCGGCGGCGCAGGCCGCGTTCAAGGCATTCTGCAAATGGTTTTGCGGGGAATTAAAACCGTTTGGGATCACCGCCCTCCTGGAGCCGTTTGACAGAACAATCGATAAAAAGTATCTTTACGGACCCATTGACGATTGCGTGGCGCTGGTGGACGAAATCGCCGCCGAATATCCCAATATTGGAATCGAATTGGATATGGCGCATCTGCCGCTGATGTTCGAGGGGTTCGCCTCCTCCATAGAGCGGTGCGCGGACAGGATCAGGCGCGTTCACCTGGGCAACTGCGTATTGAAAGACCGTACGCATCCGTTGTATGGGGACTATCATCCGCCCATGGGCCTCCCGGGCGGGGAGGTCGCAAAGCCGGAGCTGGTGGTGATACTCGAAAGCCTGCTCAGGCAGGGCTACCTCTCCGAAACAGACCGGAAGCCGCTGATCCTGGAAATGACGCCGTTCCCCGGAAAGGATGCGCGGTATACCGTGGAAAAGAGCATGGAGCTGCTGGAAAGCGCTTGGGAAGAGGTGAAATTATGAAGGGGTTCAGAAGCGCGCTGATGCAAAAAAAGCCGCTCATCGGTTCGTGGATTCAGACAGGCAGCCCGGCCGCGGCGGAGATACTGGCCGGAGCCGGGTTTGACTGGATCGCGGTCGACTGCGAGCATTCCTCCATCGGCATTGAGGAATTTACGCAGGCCGCGCGCGGGCTCCATGGGCGGGATGTCACCGCATTGGCAAGGGTGCGCGAAAACGACACGCTCGCGATCCGCCAGGCGCTCGATATGGGCGCGGAGGGCGTCATTGTGCCCATGGTCAATTCGGCGGAGGAGGCAAAAAAGGCGGTCGCCGCCGCGAAATATCCGCCCTTGGGCCGGCGCGGGTTCGGGTACTGCCGCGCAAACAACTGGGGTATGGACTTTGACGCGTATGCGGCGCGTGCAAACGAAGACGTGAGCGTGATTGTCATGATCGAGTCCAGGGAGGCTGTGGAGCAGATCGACGCCATTTTAGAGGTCGAAGGCGTAGACGGCGTGTTCGTTGGCCCTTACGACATGAGCGGGTCCTATGGCTGCGTCGGGAAAACGGACGATCCCGTGATCGCAAAAGCCTGCCAAATAGTTGCCGAAGCCTGCGAACGCCACCGGAAAGCCGCCGGGCGGCATATCGTACAGCCGTCCCGGGAAGCTGTCAGCCAGGCGTTGGAGCAGGGGTTTACATTCATTGCGCTGGGCGCCGATATCGTATTTTTAGCAAACGCATCGCGGGAGGCCATGCGGTACGTAAAACGATAATTGCAGGAGGAAGTTATGGAAACAGCAATCGGAATCTTGATGCTGCTTGCGTATATCGGATTGGTGTATTATACGTATAGGGGCGGCAACATCCAGATCGGCTTTTTGATCATCGCCGCGGTATATGCCGTGCTCGCCATCATCGGCAACAATACGGTTACCAACGCCGATTTCCTTGCGGAGAACGAAGGGCTGATCAAAAACATCCCGGACGCGCTCACCCAGGTGTTCCAGAAGGGCGCGGAAGGATACGGGGCAAACCTTGTCAACGTCATGTTCGGCGCATGGTTTGGCCAGGTCATACTCGAAACCAACATTGCGCGCACCATCATCCGGAAAACGGTGGAGCTGGGCGGCGACCGTCCGGGCCTGACGATGATACTCCTTTCCATCGTGTGCGCGCTCATTTTCTCCGGCATTTACGGCGCGGGCGCGGTGATCGCAATCGGCGTGATCGTGCTGCCGATCCTCATGTCCCTGGGGATTCCCAAGGTCGTCGCGCTGTTCTCCTACATCGGCACCATCGGCGCGGCGCTGTATATCAACCCTGTCCAGCATAACCAGTGGGCCACGCTCTTTGGCATCACGGAAACCTATACCTACCAGCAATATTTCAATTGGGGCGTCATCGCGCTGGGCATACAGATTGTGATCCTTGCGGTATTCTCCGTCGTTTATTTCCGCAAGGAGACGGCGCACGCCTGGGCGGCACAGACGGACGTACAGCCGGAAACACAGGAGAAGGTGCCGGGCATCGCGCTAATTACGCCCGTCATTCCGGTCGTGCTGCTCTATGCGTTCAAAATCCCCGTTATCGTCGGGTTCCTTGCGGCAGGATTCTTTGCGATGGCGGTCTGCCGCAAGATGAGGACGTTCGCGGACGCCGCGCGCCTGTTTGCTAAAAACTTCTTTGACGGCGTTGTGGACGTCGCGCCTTTCATGGGCTTCCTGCTTACGGTGGGCATGTTCAACAATGCCTCGGCGCTTGCCGCGCCCTATCTTGGTGCGTTGCTGGGCGGCGTACAGATGACAAACGTATTTCTCATCTGCATCGCGGTAGCTTTGCTCGCGCCGCTCGCGCTTTTCCGCGGCCCCATGACGCTGGCGGGCGCGGGCCCCGCCACGGCAAAGATCCTCACGACGCTCGGGTTTAACAGCCCCTTTGTCATGATGCTGCTCGGCATCCCCACGCTCTCCATGCACGTAAGCGGCTGCTTTACGCAATCCTGGACGGCCTGGGGCATCGGCTACACCAAGGTCACCACCAAGGACTGGCTCAGGAAGAGCGTGCCGGTGTGCTGGGTCTGCTGCGCGCTGATCATTCTCTATACGTACTTCGTGTATGGAGGGACGGCATTCTAAGCACGGCATGGATCTGCCGCCGAACACATAACGGGAAAACGCTGGGGGCCGCCGCATGGATCTGCGTGCGGCGGCCCCCGTTTGAAACGGGGGAAGGAGAACATCATGGCAAATCGTATGGTGCGCATGGGTATCGACGTGGGAGGCACGCATACCAAGGCGGTCGCACTCGACAACGCAACCAACACAATCATAGGCAAGGCTACCGTAAAGACCACGCATGACCACGCGGACGGCGTGGCGCGCGGCGTGGTGATGGCGTTTCAACAATGCATGCAGGAAAATGATATCGATCCCAAGGATGTGGTGTTTGTCGCGCACAGCACCACACAGGCGACAAACGCCCTGGTGGAGGGCGACGTCGCGCATGTGGGGATCATAGGCGTCGCGGGCGGCGGCCTTGAGGGCTTCTTGGCAAAGAAGCAGAGCAAAATGGACGATATTCCGCTTGGCAACGGGAAGCTGATCCACACCAGCAACGCGTTCTTGAAAAAGAAGGAGCTGCGGGAGCAAACCGTCCGAGCGGCGATTGAGGGACTCACGCGCGAGGGCGTCCAGGTAATCGTATCCACGATGGCGTTTGGCGTTGACGATACCGCCTGTGAGCAGCAGATCTACGAGACGGCAAAGGAAATGGGTTTGCTGAGCACCATGGCGTCTGAAATAACAAAGCTCTACGGGCTGACGCGCCGGACGCGCACGGCCACCATTAACGCGAGCATTCTTCCCAAAATGCTGCATACGGCGGACAGCACGGAACGCAGCGTAAGGGAATCCGGCATTGAGGTGCCGCTGATGATCATGCGCGGGGACGGCGGCGTCATGGAGATCAACGAGGTGAAAAAGCGCCCCGTGCTTACCATGCTTTCCGGCCCCGCCGCAAGCGTCATGGGCTCCCTGATGTACCTGCGCGCCTCAAACGGCGTCTATTTTGAGGTGGGCGGAACGACCACCAACATCGGCGTGATCAAAAACGGGCGCCCCGGCATCGATTACAGCATCGTGGGCGGGCACAGAACGTTTATCAACTCTCTGGACGTGCGGGTGCTCGGCGTGGCGGGGGGCAGCATGGTGCGCCTGAATAAGCAGGGCGTGGTGGATGTCGGCCCGCGCAGCGCGCATATCGCGGGGCTTGACTATGCCGTATTTACGGAGGAAGAGCTGGTTGTGGAACCGCGGCTTGAGCTTTTTGCGCCGAAGCAGGGAGATCCCGCGGATTACGCCTGCGTGCGGCTCAAGAACGGGGAGCGGCTCGCCATTACGAATTCCTGCGCCGCGAATGTGCTGGGGCTGGTGGGGGAACAGGATTTTTCCCACGCAAACAGGGAGGCCGCGCGCAGGGCCATGCAGCCGCTTGCGGAGTATGCGGGGATTACCGTCGAACAGCTTGCCGGGCAGATCCTGCAGAAGAGCTATGAAAAAATCCAGCCCGTCATCGAGGAGTTTGCGGTGAAATACCGGCTGGAGCACGACCAGATTTCTCTTGTGGGCGTGGGCGGCGGCGCCGCCGCGCTGATCGGCTATTGCGCAAACAAGATGCAGTTGAAATACAGCATCCCCGAAAACGCGGAAGTCATTTCCTCCATCGGCGTCGCGCTGGCCATGGTGCGGGACGTGGTGGAGCGCGTTATCCCGAATCCCACGCCGGACGATATCCGCGCCATCCGCAAGGAAGCCACGGAAAAGGCCATCCAGAGCGGCGCTGTGCCGGATTCTGTGGAAGTGCATATCGAGATCGACCAGACGACGTCCAAGGTAACGGCCATCGCCCTTGGGTCCAATGAGGTAAAGGCGGCCAATACCATGAGCGAGTGCACATCGGAGGAAGCAAAAGCAATTGCGGCCGCGGATATGGGGGCGGCGTCAGAAGCCGTTCAAACCCTTGCCCATACGAACGGCGTGTATGTGTTCGGCTTCCGTACCCCGCAGGGAACGATGTCCATCCGCATATTGGATAAGAAGGGCTTTATCAAGGTACAGCTTGCGGACGGCGCCGCGCAGGAGATTGCTGCGCAGGACTATCGTAGCGCGGTGAAAGATTTTTGGGAAACGCTCGCCACATTCAGCTCCGACGGCGTGCTCCGCCCGGATTATTATATCTGCGTGGGCGCAAAGGTGATGGATTACGCGGGCTCGTCCAATTTGGAGCATATCCTGATGATCATGGATATGGATCTGCAAAGCTGCGATCCAGGCGACCGGGTCGTGATTGTAGGGGCAAGAAACAAGCTGTGAACATTACGGACTTCCTGAAAACCATGTTTTTCGTAAACCCCGCCCAGTCCGGACTGCAGCGGCAGGCGGATGAGCCGGATCTGCCCCCCATTGGGGAGATGATGGCGCGCCTGCTGCCGCTTTCTGAGGAGGATTGGACGCTTTACGCGTTCTCCCGCGAGCCGCTGCGCGGCAGGTTTACAAGGGAGCAGCGTCTTAACATGGCGGAAGCGAGCCGCGATTGCGCGCAGGAAAGCTTTGACGCGCTTTGCCGGGAGCATGGGCAGGCCGGGCCAAACGCGCTTGCAAAGGCGCTGGGCGTGGAGATCAAAAGGCTTGCCCGCTCCGGCGGGGGAAGCCATGTGCTTTTTGCGCAGTATGCGCCGCCGGCGGCCGTGACGATATTTACGGATTGTCTGGAGCGTGCACAAACTTCGCTGCGGGAATGCGGGGAGCTCGTTCCCTGTACGGCCGATTTCATTGAGGATGTTCTTTTAGCCCATGAATTGTTCCACCATGTGGAGCACTTATCCGATACCATCTACACCAAAAGCCACCGGGAAGAGCTGTGGGAGCTGGGGCCGATTAAAAACCGATCCCCGGTGGCCTGCTTAAGCGAAATCGCAGGGATGCATTTTGCAAAGCTGCTCGCCGATCCGCCGTTCTACCCCTATATGCTTGATGTGCTGCTTGCGTACGGGTATTCCCATACAGCGGCCGCACGCTTGTATTGCTCCATATTGGAAGCGGTGCAGCTTTAACTGGTAAAAAAGAGAAACCTATTGCATCACAGGAAAAAACGGCGCGGGGAAATCCACGCTTCTGGGACCATGAACATTCGGACCACATGTGGAAAGGCAACAGAGATAAGAACAGCGAACTCATTATGCGTGACCCGGCGCTCATCCATCCGCGGGCGCGGGCGTATACGCACCTGCCCGCAGGCCATCCCGAAGGATGGAACGACGCGTTCAAGAATAACCTGGCCGCCTTTTATGCGTTTATCCGCGCCGGAAAACGGCAAAGCGAGGTCTCCTGCGACTTCGCCACATTCGAGGACGGCCATTACCTGGCGCGCGTGACCGAGGCCATATTGAAAAGCGGCGTGGAACGCCGGTGGGTGGCGGTGAGCGAGATTGAGTAAAAGCTCAGGGATATCTCCATCCATTGGGGCCACGAACCGATCGACTATGCGATGGCCGGGAACTCTTGACGGGATCCCGGCCATCTGATTTTCCGCATAAAGCAAGCCGTTGATATAGGGCGAAGTAGTGGTTGAGGGCATACTTCTTTCTCTTGGTATAACTTAGTCGGCAGGATACAGTCCGGCAACTTTTGTTTTCAGATTGATTCAGTATTTTAGACTTTGCAAATGCTCAAACACTTGGCTTAAAGATCTCATCTGCGCGGCAATGTACTTGCCGGGAAGCAGGGTACTTGCTTTACAATATTCGCTGCAAGTTGCCGTCATTCCACAAAGACACTATGCATTCTTCAGCATTGATGTGTATGAATGAAAATAGTATGATATCTGTCT
>DATMXR010000091.1:0-2471 GCA_035561315.1 Feifaniaceae bacterium | reverse complement strand
GCGGCAGGCTGCGCTTTCAGGGGAACATGCTGCGCGCCATGCGCTTAACGCCCGTGATCGACGGGCTGATCATCGCCGTTAAGAGCATTCCGACCAAATACTGAACGGCTGCTGACAAAACCCGCCGGGATCGGGTATGATTAAAGAAGAGAGATAAGAGGCCGAAAGGAGGAATATGCCATGCGGAATACGGTCAAAAAACTTTGCTCCGTGCGGGACGACGCGGAAGCGGGGCTGATTACGGGCTTGCTGGAAGAGGAGGGCATCCCGTTCGCGCTCAGGCACGGAGGGGCGGGCGCGGCTTACGTCAGCTCGTCCATTTACGGCGTCGATCTCCTGGTGGCGGAATCCGATTACGAGCGGGCGCAGGCGCTGCTTGCGGGCGTATTGGCCCCGATCGACGAAGAAACGCTCGCCCGGCTGGCGGAAGAAGCGGCGCCGCCGGAGGAATAACGTTGAAACGAGAAAGGCTTGCATGCCGATGCGTGCAGGCCTTTTTGATGAACCGGGACAACGTAATTTAATGATAAAACAGCCTTAACCCCGTAAACGCCATGACGATGCCGTACTTGTCGCAGGTAGCGGTCACCTGGTCGTCCCGTATGGAGCCGCCGGGCTGGGCGATGTAGCTCACACCGCTGCGCGCCGCGCGGGAGATGTTGTCCCCAAAGGGGAAGAACGCGTCGCTCGCTAAGGAGACTTCCCGGAACGTATTGAGCCACGCGTGCTTTTCGGCCAATGTCAGCCGTTCGGGCCGTTTTACAAAGCAGCCCGGCCAGGCGGCGTCGCGCAGCACGTCCTCGCTTTCCTCCTCGGAAAGGTAGAGGTCTATGGCGTTGTCCCGCGCGGGGCGGGCAAGACCGCTTACAAAGGGAAGCTTAAGCACCTTGGGGTGCTGCCTTAAATGCCAGAGATCCGCCTTGTTGCCCGCGAGCCGCGTGCAGTGGATGCGGGATTGCTGGCCCGCGCCCACGCCGATGGCCTGGCCGTTTTCCGCATAGCAGACGGAGTTCGACTGCGTGTATTTGAGCACGATCATGCTGAGCAGCAGGTCGCGCACCGCGAAAGCGGGCAGTTCTTTATTCTGGGTCACGATGTTCCCCAAAAGCTCCGGCGTGATGCGGGCGCCGTTTCTGCCCTGGGTGAACGTCATGCCGAATACGTCCCGCGTTTCAACGGCGGGCGGGGCGTAGTTCGGGTCGATTTCCAGTATGAGGTACGCACCCTTGCGTTTTTTCTTTAACAGCTCCAGCGCCTCCGGCTCGTAGCCGGGCGCTATAATGCCGTCGGATACCTCCTGCGCGATATACCGGGCGGTGCAGGCGTCGCAAGGTTCGCTCAGCGCGATAAAGTCGCCGAAGGAGGAAAGCCGGTCCGCGCCCCGCGCGCGGATATACGCGCAGCAAAGCGAAGAAAGCGTCTCTTCGCCTTCCACAAAATACATCTGCCGCAGCGTGTTGGTAAGCGGAAGGCCCACCGCGGCGCCCGCGGGGCTCACATGCTTAAAGGAAGCGGCGGCGGGCAGCTTTAACGCCGCGCGCAGCTCGCGCACCAGCTGCCAGCCGCCCAAAGCGTCGAGCAGATTGATATAGCCGGGGCTGCCGTTCAATACGTTCACCGGCAGTTCGCCTTCCGGGATGGAGACGCTTGCGGGTTTCTGGTTCGGGTTGCACCCGTATTTGAGGGAAAGCTCCATATCGTTGCCTCCTTTATTTGTCGCGCGCGTTGCGTAGTTCTGTCCGGGGTTCCCCGCCGTCAAGCGGTAAAAAGCATACGTAAAGGGAAATGCGGTTTTCCGGATCGAGGCTGTTCCACAGCGTTTCCGCAAACCGCCCGATCGGGCCTTCCGGCAGCAGGACGGGCCTCGGCTCGCCCGCGAATGTCCTGAGCGGGTCGGGCCCTTCCTCATAGGTGTGGATGAAATGCCCGGTCCCCGCGGGGCAGTCCGCGTATTCGTAAAAATCCCGCAGGCAGTCCATTGCGGCGGGCGCTTTTCTCAGTATCGAAAGCGTATAGTGCGCGCGGCCGTTTTGCACGCGCAGGATGCCGCTGATGCGCGGCGTGAAATGCGGGGCGTCCGGCTCGTAGCGGCGGGTAAGGAGCGCGGAGCGGAAGCTGCCGCCGTTATTCAAATACGAGCATATGGTATCCGTCTGGTCCCCGTTGGTCACAACGAGCGCCCCCCCGCAGAACCGGACCGGCGCGTACAGGATCAAGGAAGGGTCGCTTACAAGCTTTGCGTCGTACGCGCGGGCCATGGCGCCGTCCTCCGTTTTTTCAAATACGCGGTTGCGGCTGTTGGAGCTGCGGCCCATAATGAAATAGGAAGCCGCGGCATACGCGCCGCCGGGGACTATGCCAAAAAGAACGCCTCTTCCGGGGTAGCGTCTGCCGGAAAGATAACCTGTCAGTTCGATCATTGCTCTCCTCACGATATATGAACATTTACGCCGTTGTAAAAATAATATTAC
>DATMXR010000090.1:0-17195 GCA_035561315.1 Feifaniaceae bacterium | reverse complement strand
TTCCACGATATACTTTTTGTCTCCCCTGGCGGACGCCGCCTTGACCACGGTGCGGATGGCCTTTGCGATACGCCCCTGCTTGCCGATGACCTGCCCCATATCGTCGGGGGCGACGGAAAGCTCGATAATGGTGGCCTCTTCGCCTTCCTTGACGACCACCTTGACCTCCTCGGGTTTATCCACCAGGTTTTGGGCGATAAATCTCACCAGTTCGTCCATTGTTTACGCTCCTTTATTGGATGGCGCCGCTCTTTTTGAGGAGCGCGCGCACGGTGTCCGTGGGCTGTGCGCCCTTCTTCATCCAATCCGCCGCCTTCTCGTTTTCCACAACGATCTGGACGGGATTGCTGATAGGGTTGTAATAGCCGATTTCCTCAACGAAAGCGCCGTCACGCGGGGCGCGGGAATCGGCGACGACGATGCGGTAAAAAGGCGCCTTCTTTGCGCCCATCCTGCGCAGCCTGATCTTAAGCATAGTGTATCCTCCTAAAATATGGTGGTTTCTTTATGAATACGGTTTACCCGTGCTTCAACTTAAAAATGGAAGGGCATGCGCATGCGCCCTTTTTTGCCCCGCGCGCCGGAAAACTGTTTCATCATTTTCCGGGTGGCCTCGAATTGGTTTAACAGCCGGTTGACGTCCTGCAGCGTGGTGCCGCTGCCGCACGCGATGCGCTTGCGACGGCTGAAATTGAGGATATCCGGGTTCAGGCGCTCCGCCTTCGTCATGGAGAGTATGATGGCCTCCGTGCGCGCCATCTGCTTTTCATCCACTTCCACATTGCCAAGCTTGCTTGCGTCCAGCCCCGGCATCATGCCGAGGATGTCCTGTATGGAGCCCATGTTCTTCATCTGGCGGAACTGGTCTAAAAAATCCTCCAGCGTAAACGTGTCCTTGCGCAGCTTTTCCGCAAGCTCCACGGCCTTTTTTTCATCAAAGCTCGCCTGCGCCTTTTCGATAAGGGAAAGCATATCCCCCATGCCGAGGATACGCGAAGCCATGCGGTCCGGGTGGAACGGCTCGATATCCGTGAGCTTTTCGCCGATGCCGGAGAATTTGATGGGCTTGCCCGTGACCGAGCGCACGGAAAGCGCCGCGCCGCCGCGGGTATCGCCGTCGAGCTTCGTCAATATCACGCCGGAGAGTTCCAGCGTTTCGTTGAATGTTTTTGCGACATTCACGGCGTCCTGGCCCGTCATGGCGTCCACCACCAGTAAAATTTCCGCGGGTTTTGCGACTTCCTTCACGCGCACAAGCTCCTGCATCATATCGCCGTCGATATGCAGTCGGCCCGCGGTATCCAGTATCACCACGTCGTGGAAGTTATGCCGCGCGTAGTCAATCGCTTCCTGCGCGGTCTTCGCCGGGTCGTTCTGCCCGCGCTCAAACACGGGGATGCCGGCTTTTTCGCCCACCACCTGCAATTGCTTGATGGCGGCCGGGCGGTAGATATCGCACGCCACAAGGAGCGGGGATTTCGCGTGGTTCTTCTTGATATAGGCCGCGAGCTTGCCGCACATCGTCGTCTTGCCCGCGCCCTGCAGGCCCGCCATTAAAATGACCGAAGGCGTGACGGAGCCGTATTCGAGCTTCGCGTTGGTTCCGCCCATCAAACGCGCCATTTCCTCGTTGACGATTTTGATGACCTGCTGCCCGGGCGTGAGGCTTTCCAGGACTTCCTGCCCCACGGCGCGCGCCGTGACGTCCTTGATGAACTGCTTGACCACAAGGAAGTTGACGTCCGCTTCGAGCAGCGCGAGCTTGACCTCGCGCATGGCCTCCTGCACGTCCTTTTCGTTGAGCTTGCCGCGCCCCGTCAGCTTTTTGAATATATTCTGCAGTTTTCCGGATAACCCTTCAAACGCCATGTTCATCCTCCCAAACGCCGCGCAGGCCCGCTATTTTCTCTAGCAACGCCTGCCTTTGTGCCGTGCCGAGCTCCATTTGCTCCACCTGCGCGTTTAGCGCAAGGAGCCCGTTTTCCATTTGCCGCACCCGCCGCACATGGCCGAGGCGCGCTTCCATTTCATACAATTGCGCTTCCGCCCTCTTTAGCGCGTCGTGCACGCCCTGCCGGGAGATGTTCTCCCGCTCCGCGATCTCTGTCAGCGAGTAATCCTCGTCCACGTGAAGCGCGAGCAATTCCCGCTGGCGCCGCGTCAAAAACGCGCCGTAATAGGACAACAGCATGGAAAGCTCGATGTTGCGCTCCATAAACAGCCCCGCCGTTCCTGTAAAGGCATTTCGCTTTACACCTTGATTATTATACCGTATCGGCCGCGGTTGTCAAGAAAGAAATGCGCAGGGCAACATAACATGTAGGGCGCGCCAATCCGCCCCCGGTCTAGCGGGACGCCGAAGGCGGCGTCCCCTGCTTTTGATCCGTTGGTATAGAAAGATCCTTCGCTGCGCTCAGAATGACACGGCGCATCCCGTCATCCTGAGCGCAGCGAAGGATCTTAAAACGCTTATATTAGGGTTTATAGCGGGATTTTACAGCTGCTTGTCCAGCATCTGCTCGAATACGGACTTGGGCTTGACGCCGACGACCTTTTCCACGATCTCGCCGTTTTTGAACACCATAATGGTAGGGATGGTCATCACATTGTACCGCTGCGCGATCTCCATCTGCTCGTCCACGTCCACCTTGCAGACCTTGGCTTTGCCTTTATAATCGGAAGCCAGCTCCTCGATCACGGGGCCGACCATGCGGCACGGCCCGCACCATGTGGCCCAGAAATCCACGAGCACCGGCTCCGGGGATGCAAGCGTGGAGTCAAATGTTTCCTTTGTCAAATACAGCACATCTTCAGACATGTTTTCCCTCCTGTAACGTTCATTCCTCATTAGCATGCGCGGGCAAAGCCCAGCCATACGCGTTTTTCGGCGCGCACTTTTCTAACATACCCGCGCAGCCCGGATATCAAACGGCATTATTCGACATCCAGCTTGATGTGGAGCTCCTTCAGCTGCTTGTCGTCCACAACGTCGGGCGATTCCGTCATCAGGCAGGACGCCGTCTGCACCTTGGGGAACGCGATGACGTCGCGGATGGAGCTTGCGCCCGTCAGCAGCATGGCCAGCCTGTCAAGCCCGTAGGCCAGGCCGCCGTGCGGAGGCGTGCCGTACTTGAACGCCTCCAGCAGGAACCCGAACCGGTTCCAGGCTTCTTCCTTCGTAAAGCCCAGGGCCTTGAACATCCGCTCCTGCAGCTCCGAAGAATGGATACGGATGGAGCCTCCGCCCAGCTCCGTGCCGTTCAATACGATATCGTACGCCTTCGCGCGCACGGCGCCCGGGTCGGTTTCAAGCTTGTCAAGGTCCTCGTCCTTGGGATGCGTGAACGGATGGTGCATGGCGAAGTAGCGCTGCGCGTCCTCGTCCCACTCTAAAAGCGGGAAATCCGTCACCCACAGTAAATCGTAGGTATCGGGCTTGATGAGCGAAAGCCTGCGCGCAAGCTCCAGGCGCAGCGCGCCTAAGGCGGCGAACACCACGCTGTTTTTATCCGCCACAAAGAATACGGTGTCCCCCGTGTTCGCGCCGACGCGGGCAAGTATGGCGTTTACTGTATCCTCCGCGAGGAATTTCGCAAAGGAGGATTGCAGCCCTTCCGGCTTTAAATTCATCCACGCGAGTCCCTTTGCCTGGTAGGTCCTGACGTATTCCGCAAGGCTGTCGATTTCGCGGCGGGAGAATTTTTCTGCGCCGCCCGGCACCACCACGCACCTGACGCTGCCGCCGTTTTCTACGGCGGAGGCGAACACGGAAAAACCGGCGTCCCCGACCAAATCGCTCACGTCCTGAAGCTCCAGCCCGAAGCGGGTATCCGGCTTGTCGGAGCCGAAGCGCTCCATGGCCTCCGCGTATTTGAGCCTTCTAATCGGAAGCTGGATATCCACGCCCAGCGTTTCCGCGAACATGCGCTTTAAGAACCCTTCGTTCACGGCGATGACGTCGTCCTCGTCCACGAAGGACATCTCGAGGTCGATCTGCGTGAATTCCGGCTGGCGGTCCGCGCGGAGGTCCTCGTCGCGGAAGCAGCGGGCAATCTGCATGTACCGGTCGTAGCCGGAGAGCATCAGAAGCTGCTTAAACTGCTGCGGGCTTTGCGGCAGGGCGTAGAACTTGCCGGGATGCACGCGGCTGGGCACCAGGTAATCCCGCGCGCCCTCGGGCGTGCTTTTTGTGAGCATGGGGGTTTCGATTTCCAAAAAGCCCTGCTCGGAAAAATACGTCCTGGCGATATGCGCGATCTTGTGCCGCAGCATCAGGTTCTTCTGCATGGCGGGACGGCGGAGATCCAGATAGCGGTATTTTAAGCGCATCTGCTCGTTCGTCTTCGTATCGTCGCCGATCTCTATGGGCGGGGTTTCGGATTTGCCCAGTATTTTAAAATCCTGCACGCGCACCTCAAACGCGCCCGTCTGCATGCGGGCGTTCACCATATCCGGCGCGCGGTGAACGAGCGTGCCTTTTACCGCAAGCACGTACTCCGCGCGGATGGTCTGCGCTTTTTCAAACAGCTCCGCGGGTAATTCGCTTTCGTCGAACGTCGCCTGCATGATGCCCGTGCGGTCCCGCAGCGCGATAAATATCAGCTTGCCCAGATCGCGCCGCGCATTGGCCCAGCCCATCAAAACGACGTTCGTATTGGCCTCCGCTTCGCCAAGAAGCGCGCAATACTGTGTTCTTTTCCAGCCGCCCAGCAATTCGCTCATTGCTTATTCCACCTTCTGATAGTATTTGAGCGCTTCGGCAACGGCTTCCGCCGTAAGGGAAACATCGTTTTCTTCCCCCGTTGCCATCCGCTTCAATTTGATTTTGCCTTCGTTCAATTCGTTTTCTCCCAGCACCGCCACAAAACGGGCGGAAAGTTTGTCCGCGTATTTGAACTGCGCCTTGATGCTGCGGCCTGCATGATCGCACTCCGCCTTAAAGCCGAGCCTGCGCAACGCGTACGCCAGCGAAAACCCCTTGATGCGCGCCTCCTCGCCGATGCCCGCGATATAAATATCGTAGGGCGCGGGTTCGGGTATTTTAAGCCCCTGGTTTTCCGCCACAAGCAGTAGCCGCTCCATGCCCATGCCAAAGCCCACGCCGGGCATAGAAGGCCCGCCTATCTCTTCCACAAGGCCGTCGTACCGCCCGCCGCCGCACACCGTCCCCTGCGAGCCGATGTGGGTGGAAATGATCTCAAACACGGTGCGGGTGTAATAATCGAGCCCGCGGACGATGTGCGGATCGATTTCATAATCGACGCCCATCTCATTTAAGCACCCTTTGAGTTCCGCCATGTGCGCCGTGCAGTCTTCGCACAGGTAATCCAGAATCACCGGCGCTTTCGCCGCGATCTCCCTGCAGCCGGGCACCTTGCAGTCCAGCACCCGCAGCGGGTTCTTTTCATACCGCGTCTTGCAGTCCGCGCAAAGCGCGTCATAGCTTTCCTTTAAATATTCCTTGAGCGCCGCGTGGTAATTCGGGCGGCATTCCGGGCAGCCGATGCTGTTGATGTGCACGCTTAAGTCCTTCACACCCACGCGCTCGAACAGCTCCAGCGCGACGCCGATGCATTCCGCGTCCGCGCTGGCCTTGGGCGCGCCGAATATCTCCACGCCGAACTGATGGTGCTCCCTGAGGCGGCCCGCCTGTGGCTTTTCATAGCGGAACACCGGGCAGTAGAGATAATACATTTTCGTAGGCTGCGCCTCCGCGAAAAGCTTCTGCTCCACAAACATGCGCACGACGCCCGCGGTGCCTTCGGGCTTTAATGTGATGGAGCGGTCGCCCTTGTCCAAAAACGTATACATTTCTTTCTGCACGATATCCGTGGTATCCCCCACGCCGCGCAGGAACAGCTCCGTATGCTCGATCACGGGGGTGCGCGTTTCCCTGAGGCCGTATTTTTCGCAGATCTCCCGCACGAGCCCTTCGATAAAGTGCCATTTGTAGCTGTCCTGCGGGGTTACGTCCTTTGTGCCCTTGGGCGCCTGCAACGCCATACTTTTTCCCTCCTGCAGCCCGGCAAAATGCCTGATAATGATGAAGAAGGCCTTCCATCCCCTGTATGAGGGACGGAAGACCCGCGGTGCCACCCTGATTGAGCTTACTAAAAAGCTCCGCTTTTGCCTTTAACGCAGGCGTTACGTCGCGGCTTGCCCAAGGATACCTTTGGGGTCTGCCGCGCCGCTCCCGGGTGTCTTTCGACGCTGCCGCATTGCTTCAAGCGGCTCTCAGCCTATGGCCGCTTCTCTCTTTTGCCGCACGCAGCGCTACTCGCCCGTTCATCGCTTTTGATTGTTTATTATACCGGCGGAATATGGACCTGTCAATGCAAAAGCGGCGCGGGCCCGATATTATGGCAAAAATCCATAAACGGCGCGCGCAAAAAACGCGGGTTATGGAGCATAATTCTCTCATTTCCCGCACGTTTCGCCAATAGCCATATATTCTTAACAATTTTCCTTGAAAAATGACGATTGTTCATATAATATTAATATATCATTTGTATGGGATGTATGGCATTTGCACCCATGGAAATCGATGCGCAACAGGCGCCCATCCGGCCGTTACCGGCTTAGTAACAGCAGCAAGGAGATCGGCAGTTTGGATTGGTTGGTCGTCATACTGGTGGTAGCCGCCCTGGCGATGATCGGTGTCGTTTCATTGCTCCATCGCGGGCGGGTTCGTATATGGAGTATTTGCATGATACTCCTTGGGCTTGGCATCGGCATACTTCTTTACACCCGGATCAGCATTTTTAAAAACTGGCAAAGCGCGCTTTATGTCGTCGGTTTCGTGGTATTGGCGCTTGTGCTTGTCTATTTGTTCGTCGCCCTGAGCACGCGCAGGCAGCAAAAGGGCGCAAAAGCAAAAGCGGAGAAGGACCCCGGGGAGAGCGACGTTCTGGCCACCGCCTCGCGGGAACCCATGCGGCTTTCGGAATGGGAGGCCGTCATTTCATATAGCGCCGCGCCCGCAAAGGCAGGCAAGGAAATCCACCGCGTGAACGCAAACGCGCCGCAGGAAGACCCTGCGCCCGTCCCGTTCGCATCCATGGCGTTCACGCCCGCCCCTCCTGCCGACGAGTCCGATCCGGAACAGGGAGAACGCGCGGCAGACGCCATTACCTCCTTCTTCCGCGAAGGCACGCCGCTGCCCCCGTCCGCCATCCGTATGAAGTCCGCGGTACGCCCCAGGGCAGGCGTAAAGCCGGAAGAGCGCAAGCCTTACTCCGAGCCGCTCCGTGTGTCGTCCGTTTTAAAGCCCGCGGCGGAGCCCATAACCGAAAAGCAAAAAGACGAGGCGTTCGAAAGCCTCTCTTTCCGCGTTGTGCGGGATAAACTTGACCCGCAGAAGAAGCCGGAACCCGCGACAGAGCCGAAATCCTCCGTCGCGAAAGACGCGCCCGCGGCCGAAAAGCAGAAGAATGCGCCTTCGCCCCTTTCCAAGGTGCATAAGAAGACTTCGCCCGTTCCCGCGGAACAGATCCTGGACGCTTTCTTATCCGCCCGGGAACAGGCGGAAGCGTCCTCCCCCGCGCTTTCGGCGCCGGACCCGGATGCTGCGCGGGAAACGGCCGTATCGGATGTTCCTGCACAGCCTGAAATCGAGCGGAGCGCTCCGGCTCCCTCCGCGGAGGAAATTACACTGCCCGCCGCGAAAGAACCGTGGGAAGCGATATCACAGTGGATCGCCGCCGAGGAACCGCCCGCAGAAATTCTCCCGGAAGAGCCGCAAGAAGCCGCGGTTCTCCCCGCCGCCGCGGAATGGGCGGAGGAACCCGCCCCCGCTACGCAAGAGCAGCCCGCCGTTGAAGAGCCCGCGGCCGTTGCGGAGGTATTTGAGCATGTAATGGAGCCTGAGTCGGCCGAAGAAGCCGTGACGGCTGAAGAAGAAGTTGAATTGGTTACGAAGCCCAAACCGGCCGAAGGAACCGGGCCGGTTGAAGAGATAGAATTGGCCGCAGCGCCTGAACCGGCCGAAGAGGCCGATGCGCTTGAAGAAGCCGGATCGGTCCGGGAAGGAGTCCCCCCCGCGGCCGCGGAGCTTCCCGCCCTGGATCTCCCGGAACCGGAACCCGCGCCGCCCGCGGCGGAAGAACCTGGGCAGCAGAACGACGCGGAAGCGCTGTTTGAGGCGGGCATGGCAAGACTCACCGCGCTGGCCGCGGCAAAAGAGTACCGCAGCGCACAGGCTTTGATATTCGATCTGCTTCGCATGGACTATGAACCGACTGAAGAGGAAAAGAGGCGGCTTTTATTGGTGATGAAGCTACTCAAAGAAAAGGAAAAGACGAATGCGGACGCGCGCAGCCGGTAAAGACAATAAAAATGCGAAATATGCCTTCTCGCAGAAGTTTGGCATTATATTGACGGCAACCGCGACCGTTGTTTTGATATTTCTTGGCGCTTTGGGCGGCGTGGCCCGGGCGGCGACCGTCCCCGCTTTTGCGCCGGAGACCAGCATCAACGGCATCGATATCAGCGGCCTGAGCTTTGAGGAAGGCGAGCGCCGGGTGCTTGAGGACGAAAGGGATGCCCTTGCAAAGGTTTCCCTGCCCGTTTCCTACAACGGCGCGTCTCAGACGTTCGGCGCTAACGAGCTTGGCGTTTCCACCAACGCCAAAGAGCTTCTGAATGAGGCTTATCTTCGGAACAAGGCCGGTACGCTCCCCCGGGATTTTAACCTGACCTACATCCCGTTCCACAGGGATACGGAGCTTGTACTGGATGAAGCGAAGCTGAAGAACGCCCTGGGGCGGTTCTTAAACGAGCGCGACGTCCCTGCGGAAAACGCCGCGGCCAGCTTTGATACGGCCAATCGAGAATTCGTATACACCAATGAAACGACCGGCCATATGGCCGACGTTACGGCCGTGGTAAACGCGGTAAAGGACAGGCTCATAAAGAAAGACTACAGCACGTTTGCCGTGAGCGACGGGTACGTCGATATCGTAAAGCCTGCCGTAACGGCCGAGGTGCTCGCACACAACACCGTATTGATCGGCCGCGCCGTAACGCTCGCCACCAACGACGAGGACCGCAACACCAACATCCGGCTGATGTGTGAGGCAGTGGACGGCTTGATGCTGCAACCCGATGAGACGCTCTCGCTCAACGACCTTGTGGGCCAGCGCACGGAAGAAAAGGGCTTCAAGGCCGCCGCCGCGATCGTGGACGGGCAGCTGACCGATTCCATCGGCGGCGGCATCTGCCAGCTTGCGGGCACGCTGTACAACGCGGCGCTGTACGCGGATATGGAAATCGTGGAGCGCGTGCACCATACCTGGCCTTCGGAATATCTGCCCATAGGCCTTGACGCGACGCTCAACTGGGACAACAAGGACCTGAAAATCAAAAACCGGTCCGGGTTCCCCATCTACATCACCGCCACGATGCAGGACCTCGTTGTAACGGTTGAGATATACGGGCAGCAATCTCCGGACGGCCTGGATATTGAAGTGGAAAATGTGATATTCAAGGAGATTCCCTCCCCCGACCCCGTGCTCATCTATACGGACGAGCTTCCGGCGGGCACAAGGCGCACCAAGGTGCGCAGCCGCAAGGGCTACGAGGTCGTCACCTACCGCCATTATCTCAAGGACGGGGTCGTGGTGAAGAGCGAACTGCTTTATCAGGATCATTTCCGCGCGATGCGCGGCACGGTCCTGGTGGGGACGGACGAGATCATCAAATAGCTTAGCAATGCTTAAGACGCATGCGAATAATCAGGAGGTGCACAATGAAAAAGTCAACTGAGGTTCTTGGGCTGAAGGTCATGGGCATAAAAGAAGGCCGCGACAAGGGCGTCATTCAGGATATCGTGGTCAACGCGGAAGAGAAGAGCGTCGGCTACCTGATTTTGAAGGATAGCCGCGGCTACGGTTTTTATGGGATCAATTTCAAGGATATATTGGGCATGGGCGCGGACTATGCCATTACCTCCACGATCGAGAACGTCAATAAAATCTACGAATCGAAGGAGCTCCTGGAAGTCACCGAAAAAGGCTTCTACCTGCTGGGCGCCACAGCGCTTTCGAACGCGGGCGATATCGTCGGCGAGGTCAGCGATTTCTCTTTCAACCCCAAGTCGGGCGCGATCGAAAAGCTGTTCCTCGGCAACGGCAGCGAGTTCCTGGCGGACAAGATCGCGGCGCTTGCCGGAAACACGGCGTTTTTGAATCTGGGCGACGCCGAGTATGCCCCCGAAGAGAGCGCGTACACCGAAATCGAAGAGGACTCCATCCGCTTCCTGCGGGGCAAGGTCGTGAAAACGGCCGTAACGAGCGAGGACGGCGCGTTCACCGTTTCCGCCGGCGCCGAGCTGACGGACGATATCCTGAAGCAGGCCGCTGCCCACGACGCGCTGCTGACACTCACGCTCAACGTATAATCCGGGGTCTGTTACTCCTGATTTTTCAGGCAAGGGCTGTGAACGGCCCTTGCCTTTCGTTGTATATTTATGGATTTCTTTTCCGGCTTGCTTGACAAATTCAGTGTACTTGTGGTAGCATCATATATGTGAATCGGCATCTTCGCATGTGATTGTAAGTCATTGTCATGAAAGATTTACAAAGAGCATGCGTTTTTTTATGCGGATTTCATGAGTAAAATTTTTAGGAGGCATCTATCCATAGCTTTGGTGCCGGTGTGCGCGCAAGATTGCTTGCTCGTTTCGCGCCGGATAGCATAAAGTCCGGCGGCGGTTGAAAGCGGGCACAGGCAAAAGATAGTACAAAAGCGCATGACACAAGACGTTACATTTGAACAATTGGGCGTTTCCGCTCCCATGCTGGAAACGCTTAGGCGCATGGGTTTCACAGTGGCGACGCCCGTGCAGCAGATTTCCATCGCCCCGCTTTTAAAGGGTGGGGACATCACCGTACAGGCCCCTACAGGCACAGGCAAGACTTGCGCGTTCGGCATTCCCGTGGTGGAGCGCATGGACGCTTCCGTCTCCACCGTGCAGACCATCATCCTTTCCCCCACCCGCGAGCTGGCCGTACAGATCGCGTCGGTACTAAAGGACCTCGCGCAGAGCAAGCCAGGGCTGAAGGTCGTCGCCATATTCGGCGGCGAACGCATTGAAAAGCAATTCGCGGCGCTCAGGCGCAGGCCGCAGATCGTGGTGGCGACGCCGGGCAGGCTGCTCGATCACATCGCCCGCAAGACCATCCGCCTGGACGACGTGCGCACCGTGATACTGGATGAAGCGGACAGGATGCTCGATATGGGCTTCCGGCCCGATCTGACCCGCATATTGCAGGGCGTGCCCAAAGTCCGCCAGACGGCGCTGTTTTCCGCCACCATGTCGAAGGGCGTCTTGGAGATCGCAAGGAACTTCCAGAAGGATGCGGAGCAGCTCACCATCGCGCAGAGCTCGCTTACGGTGGACTCCGTAAAGCAGTATTATACCGAAGTCCGCACGGGCGCGAAGGAAGCGGCGCTTACAAAGCTTCTGCGCGAAAAGGAGTTCGGCCTTTCCCTGATATTCGTCAACACCAAGCGCATGGCGGACAGGCTGGCGACAAACCTGCAGAAAAACGGCTTCCTTGCCGACGCCCTGCACGGGGACATGCGCCAGAACCAGCGCGACAAGGTCATGGCGAAATACCGCAACGGAGAGCTGCGCATACTCGTGGCGACGGACGTCGCCTCCCGCGGCATCGACGTATATCACATCGACGCGGTCATCAACTACGATATCCCGCTGGACAGCGATTCGTACGTCCACCGCATCGGCCGCACCGGAAGGGCCGAGCAGCAGGGCGTCTCCTACACGCTGATATTCCCGCGCGAGCGGGATCAGCTGATGCAGATGATGAAAAGCCTCAGGGCCGTCATCATCCCCACCGGCCCCGCCATCGAGGACGATATCGCGGACGCGGCTTTTGTGCGCAAGGCGCGGCCCTACGGGCAGCAGCCGGGTTACGGTGCTCCCTCTGCCCCAAGCACGGCCCGGTCTTCGTCGCAGACGCGGCATTTCGGCCAGCGCAGAAAGAACCGGCGCGCTTCCTCGTTCCGGTAATACAGAAAGTTTTATGATAAAAGGCGGCAGGAAAACCTGCCGTCTTTTGTGTGTCAATAACCTTTTTAAGGTTTCAAGGTATCGGCGCTTACAGCGCCGACGGTTATTTTCTATTGTGGGGAAACTGCGTTTCCCTACACCCCTTCCTTAAAACGTTCATAGCGGGGGCATGGAGATAGCGCATATAAAATATGCATGTCTTTTTTGATGTACAAAAGCAGTAGGGTCTCGCCCACTGCTTTTAATTTTATGGGTTCTTAGGGCCGTTACGGCCCTAAGCGGGTGTTTGAGGGCGGAGCCCTCAACGTACCGGCAGGGTCTCCCCTGCCGCCTTTATGTGCGACATTCAAATCGGTTTACCGCACGGCCTGTGCGCCTTCCTTCAATGCCTCGCGGTTGAGCGCAAGCAAATCCGCCTTCTTCTCGCCCAGCTTCGCCTTGAGCGCAAGCAGCACGTTTTCCATATCCACGCTATGCGTTTTTTCGATATACGCGCCCAGCATCACCATGTTGGCGACGCGCGCGCTGCCCAGGCGCTCCGCGATTTCGTTGCAGGGCACATAGTAGGCGTTGACGTCCTGCCGCCGCGCGGGCCTGTCGATGATGGAGCTGTTGATAAACAGCCTGCCGCCCGGCTGCACGCTGCCCTCGAATTTATCCAAAGACGGGCGGTTGAGCGCGATCACGGAGGTCGCCCCGCTCACCACCGGCGAGCCTATGGCTTCGTCCGATATGATGACGCTGCAGTTGGCGGTGCCCCCGCGCATTTCCGGGCCGTAGGAGGGCAGCCATGTGACCTCCTTGCCCTCCAGCATACCGGCATAGGCAAGCAATTGCCCCATCAGCAGCACGCCCTGCCCGCCGAATCCCGCGAAAAGGTTTTGCTCCAGCATGCTATACCTCCTTCATAACCCCGAGCGGGTAGTACGGGATCATGTCGCTTTCCACCCAATCCATCGCCTCCGCGGGGGATTTTCCCCAGTTGGTGGGGCAGGTGGACAATACCTCCACCATAGAAAAGCCCTTCCCCGCCATCTGCGTTTCGAACGCCTTGCGTATGGCCTTTTTTGCGCGCAGGATGTTGGCCGTGGAATTCAATGCCACGCGCTCGATATAGGCGGCGCCGTCTATTGTAGCAAGCATTTCGGATACGCGCAGCGGGCTTCCGCTGTGCCCCTGGTCCCGCCCGAAGGGCGAGGTCGTGGTGCGCTGGCCCAAAAGCGTCGTGGGGGCCATCTGCCCGCCCGTCATGCCGTATATGGCGTTGTTGATGAATATGGCGGTGATCTTCTCCCCTCTATGCGCGGCGTGCACGATCTCCCCCGCGCCGATGGAGGCAAGGTCCCCGTCCCCCTGGTAGGTAAACACGCAGCTGTCCGGCCCGAGCACGCGCTTGATGCCTGTCGCCACGGCGGGCGCGCGGCCGTGCGCCGCCTCCTGCATGTCGATATTGAAATACTTGTAAGCGAACACCGCGCAGCCTACGGGCGCCACGCCTACGGCCTTTTCCTGCAATTGCAGCTCCTCGATCGCCTCCGCGATCAGCCGGTGCACGATGCCGTGGCCGCAGCCCGGGCAGTAGTGCATTTCCGTATCCGTCAAAACGGGCGTCTTCTGAAAAACGACAGCCACCGTTATACCCCCTCCATCTGCAGTACTTTGTTCGCGATATCCTCCGCGGTGGGGACGCGGCTCCCGAGGTACGCAAGCATTTCCACGTCCTTCGCCCCGTTTACGGCCAGGCGGACGTCCTCCACCAGCTGCCCCGCGCTCATTTCCACGCAGAACGCGCGCTTTACCGGAGCCTGAATGATCGCGTCGCGCATGGCGGCGGACGGGAACGGCCAAAGCGTGACGGGCCGCGCCAAACCGGCCTTTATCCCTTTTTTCGCAAGCAGCGCGATGGCGGATTTACAGATGCGCGCCACCGTACCGTAGGCGCAGAGTATGTACTTCGCGCCCTCGGTATTATAAAGCTCCGCCTGCGCTTCGCCCCGCTCCACATCCTTATAGCGCGCCTGCAGGCGCAGGTTCATTTCCTCCAGCTCCTCCACCTCGATGTAGAGGGAATTCACGATCGACCTCGGCCGGCCGCCCTCTTCTTTGCGGTAACCCGTCGTGGCCCAGCTTTTGTCGTACTGCGCGGGCGTGGCCGCGTGGATCTCCACCGGCTCCATCATCTGGCCGATGATGCCGTCCGCCAGCACCATGACGGGCATGCGGTATTTGTCCGCCGCGTCGAACGCCCGCTGGGTGACGTCGACCGCCTCCTGCACGGACGCGGGGGCGTACACGATCATGCGGTAATCCCCGTGGCCTCCCCCTTTCGTGGCCTGAAAATAATCGCCCTGGGAGGCCTGTATGGAGCCTAAGCCCGGGCCGCCGCGCATCATGTTGACGATGACGCAGGGCAATTCCGCGCCCGCGATGTAGGAAATGCCCTCCATCTTCAGGCTGATGCCGGGGCTGGAGGACGAGGTCATCACCCGCGCCCCGGCGCCCGAAGCGCCGTACACCATGTTGATGGCGGCCACTTCGCTCTCCGCCTGCAAAAAGCAGCCGCCCACCTGGGGCAGGCGCATGGACATGTATTCCGGTATATCGTTCTGCGGCGTGATCGGGTACCCGAAAAAGAATTTGCAGCCCGCCTGTACGGCGGCCTCCGCGATCGCCTCGCAGCCTTTCATCAGCTTCTTTGCCATAGCTCCTCCTATTTCTCCACCCGAATCACCACGTCGGGACATGTGCGCGCGCAGGCCGCGCACGCGATGCAGGCCGCCATATCCGTCACCTCGGCCGGATGATAGCCCTTTTCATTGAGCTTTGCGGGAGAGAGCCGCATGATATGTTTGGGGCATGCGCGCACGCACAGCCCGCAGCCCTTGCAGCGCTCAAAATTGATCGTTACCTTCGCCATCCCTGATCCTCGCTTTCAATTCGGTTGAACCTATCCCCACGCTAAATGCCCAGCCTCGTAAACCGGTCCCAATCCCTGTGCATATACAGCTCGATTTTCATGGGTGTTCCGATGTATGTAAAAGATTTGCCCTGCGCCTGCGCCCAATTTAAAAATTTTTCGAGGTTGTCTTTTGTGCCCGCCGTATACGCGACGGGTATTTTAGAAGCTTCCGCAACCGCCCGCAGGAGCTCATACCCCGCAATCAAATGCTCCGCCTCCGTTTCGGTCGAAAGGTTGGCGTTGTTGATAAGGCCGGTGATCTTGAGGCGCGCACGCGCCTCCAGGCGCTCCATCAGGTCCAGCACCAGCCCGGGCGTCGCGGAGAACGGGCGGAACGGGTTCACCACAAGAAACACGCTGAGCGCGCCCTCGGGCAAGCGCACAAAATTGCTTTTGTACTGCCCCAGCGCCGCGGCGCCGGAAGGGTCGCCGCCCGCGTCGATCACCGCGGTATCGTACCGGTCCGTAAATATGGAATATACCTCCGGCGAAAGCGCCGGGACCTCCACGGTGGAGTAGGCGAACACGGGATGAATGAGCTTGACGTTGGCGCTTTCCAGCTCCGCCTTCCGCTCCGCCGAACGGAAATAGGGGTTGATTACGTCCAGGTCCGCTAGAACCGTGCGCGAATCTTGCGCGGCGTTCACCGCGAAATTGATTGCGAGTTCCGTCTTCCCGCTGCCAAAATTGCCCAGCAACACATATACGCGCTTCATGAAGCAGCCGCCTTTAACAGATGTATCGTACAACACTCTCTGTTTGCATTATACGATAGTTTACATCTGTTTTGTCAGAAAGCACGCACAATATATAATCCATACGGGCGAGTGGCGGCTCACGTTATTGCGGCGCCTTATAGCGGGAAGCGACGCGTTCTGCGGCGCTCATGCCGTCCACCGCCGCGCTGACGATGCCGCCCGCGTAGCCCGCGCCCTCCCCCACGGGAAACAGGCCGCGCGCGCCTTCGGCTTCCCCGGAAGACTCCCTGAGTATCCGCACGGGCGAGCTTGTACGGCTTTCCACCGCCGTCAATACGGCGTCCGGCATAGCGTACCCCGCAAGCTGGCGGGAAAACGCCAGAATGCCGTCCCGCACGCCCGCGGCGATATAGGGCGGCAGCACCGCGTCAAGCCGCGCGGGATGAACGCCGGGTCTATAGGTCGGCGTCACCTCGCCGAACGACCGCGTCGCTTTTCCCTTCAAAAAATCCTCCAGGCGCTGCGCGGGGGCGAAATACGCGCCCGAAGCGAGGCCCGAAGCATACGCCCTGCGCTCAAGCTCCCGCTGGAAACGCACGCCGTCTAAAGCGCCCGTGCCAAAGTCCTCCGGCCCCACCTGCACGATCACCGCCGCGTTGGCGTTTTGCCCGTCCCGCGCGCGGTCGCTCATGCCGTTGACCACGACCTCCTCCGGGCCGGACGCCGCGCCCACCACGTACCCGCCGGGGCACATGCAGAACGTATACACGCCGCGCGCGCCGCTTTTCCCGGCCAGGCGGTATTCCGCGGCGCCCAGGCGTGGATGGCCCGAAAGCGCGCCGAACTGCGCGCGGTCAATTAAGCCCTGCGGATGCTCGACGCGCACGCCCACGGCGAACGCCTTGGGCAGCAGCGTCAGGCCCCTGTTCAGCAGTATTTCATACGTATCCCTTGCCGCCTGCCCGGTCGCGAGTATGAGCGCGGCGCATTCAATGCGCTCCGCCCGCCCGCCTTCCGATACGGTTATGGCGCGCAATTCCCCGTTTTGCAGGCCAATATCCTCCAGCCGCGCCCCGAAGCGGACCTCCCCGCCCAAGGCTCTGATTTCCTCCCGCATGGCTTTCACCACGCACCGCAGCAAATCCGTGCCGATATGGGGCTTCGCCTGGTATACGATATCCTCCGGCGCGCCGAATCTTTTGAGCGTTTCGAGCGCGACGCCGGCGCGCGCGTCCTTGATGCGCGTGGTCAGTTTGCCGTCCGAAAACGTGCCCGCGCCGCCTTCGCCGAACATGACGTTGCTGTCCGGGTCGATCTCTGCGCCCGCCCAAAAGTGTTCGACGTCCTCTTTGCGCCGTTCGATCTCGCGCCCGCGCTCCAGCACAAGGGGCCGATATCCTTCCCGCGCGAGAAAATAGGCGGCAAAAAGACCCGCGGGGCCCAGGCCCGCCACAACGATACGTCCGCGCGGCTGCTCCTTTCCATGTTCAAGCGTATACGCCAAAGG
>DATMXR010000089.1:0-2829 GCA_035561315.1 Feifaniaceae bacterium | reverse complement strand
CAATAATACTATAGAGCCTTAAAAAATTTTAGAATTGACAGCGGGATTTTGCGTGTGCTTAAATATACCTGCAAATATTAAAAACGTTTCGAGAAAATATTCGATTTTCCAAGCAATTCGACAGTCTTCGTTGCCCGATTTATATCGCAATGGAAGCTATACCGCTAAAAAGCCCCATGTTTTCATCGCCGCATGCATGGGAGGACAAATTGCGTAGACAGGAGGGATCCTTATCAGCAGCTATAAAAAATATGAAGGCGCGGAACCCATATTGACCATGCGCGGCATCAACAAACGCTTTCCGGGCGTGCACGCGTTGAAGGACGTGGATTTCGAGCTGTATCCCGGGCAGGTCTGCGGCCTGGTGGGCGAAAACGGGGCGGGCAAATCCACGCTGATGAACGTGCTGGGCGCCGTGATTCAGCCGGATTCCGGCGAAGTCGCCATCGATGGGAAAAAGGCCGTCATCGGGACGAGCAAGCAGGCGGAGGAACTGGGCATATCCTTTATCCACCAGGAGCTGTCCCTGTTTAAGGAACTGGACGTCGCCACAAACATCTATATCCAGCATATGCCCAAGAAGGGGATGCTGCTCGATGTAAAGCGCATGCAGGACAAAACGAAGGAAATACTTTCGGCCATCCACCTGGAATACATCAGGCCCAACGCGATCGTAAAGGAATTGAAGATCGGGGAGCAGCAGCTTGTGGAGATCGGCCGGGCGCTGGTGCAGAATACCCGCATACTCATACTGGACGAGCCGACCTCCTCGCTTACCAAGCCCGAGATCGAAGTCCTGTTCCGGATCGTGGACGAACTCAAGAAAAAGGGCGTGGCGATCGTATTCATTACGCACCGCCTGGATGAAATCTACGACATCTGCGATACCATCACCATCATGCGCGACGGCGAGAAAATATTGTCCGCCGATATCGGTTCCGTCGGGCGCAACGAGGTGGTCAACAACATGATCGGGCGCAGCGTGGAGGAATTTTACCAGCATACGAAGCATGTCAGGGGCGAGGAGCTGTTGGCCGTCGAAAACATCTGTTCCAAAGGCAAGCTCTGCAACGTTTCTCTGGAGGTGCATAAGGGCGAGGTCGTGGGCATTTACGGCCTCTTAGGCTCCGGCCGTTCAGAGACGCTGCGCTCCGTGTTCGGCCTGTATGAAATCAACTCCGGCGAGATCCGCGTAAAAGGGAAAAAAGTAACCATCTCAAACCCCAGGCAGGCAATGGAGCACGGGATCGCCTTTGTGACGGAGGACAGGCGGCGCGAAGGCCTCATATTGAACCAATCCGTGAAAAACAACCTGGTCGTCGCCGATCTGAAATCCATCCGAAAAGGGCTCTCCATCAACGACGCGAAAGAGACCCGAATCTGCGAGGAGAACATCAGGGCGCTGAGCATCAAGACGCCTTCGGGCAAGCGTGCGGTCCGGTTTCTGTCCGGCGGGAACCAGCAGAAGGTGGTTATCGCCAAATGGCTCAACCGGAAGCCGGAGCTTTTGATGCTCGACGAGCCGACGCGCGGCGTGGACGTCGGCGCGAAGCATGAGATTTACGCCCTGATCGACGAGCTGGTCCGGCAGGATATGGGGGTGCTTTTAGTCTCCTCCGAATTACCCGAGATCATCGGCATGTGCGACCGCGTGATCGTGCTCAAGGAGGGCGCGGCAGTCGCTGATTTCTCCGTGGAATCCATGACAAAAGAAGCACTCTTAAGTGCGGCAATGGGGGCGTAGCTATGCGGAAAACCAATGAAAAAGCCGTAACGGCGTTTTTACTCAAATACGGCACCTATATCCTGTTTTTGACGGTGGTGCTCATCATGCTTTTGGCCAGCGATAAATTCAGGACGCTTTCCAACATGGTGAACATCCTGCTGCAGAATTCCACTTTGGGCGTTATGGCCGTGGGCATGACGCTCGTCATCATAACCGGCGGCATCGATGTTTCCGTAGGCGCAATCATGAGCTGCGCGGCCTGCGTGGGCGCGGTGCTTATTGTGGAGCATGGCGTCAACCAGTGGCTGGGCATGCTCGTGATCATCGCGATCGCCACGGGATTCGGCTTTATCAACGGCTTCGCCGTGGCGTACCTGAAAATGCCCGCTTTCCTGGTCACGCTGGCAACGCAAAGCGTGGGAAGAGGGCTTGCGCTGGTCATCTCCAACGGCCAGACATACCGGAAATTCAGCGACGTTACCATTTATGTCGGCACGGCTTCCATACTGGGCATCCCCCTTTTGATCTGGCTGATGCTCATCATCATGGCGGTCGGCTACTTCCTGCTGCACCGGACCGTATACGGCAGGCAGGTGTTCGCGACCGGCGGCAACGCGGAGGCCGCGCTGGTTTCGGGCATCAACACCCGCAAGATCGAAATGAGCACCTACGCGATACTGGGCTTCATCTGCGGCATCGCCTCCATCATGACGGTGGGCAGAATAGGAAGCTACTGGACGGCGCTCGGCACGGGCATAGAGTTTGACGTTATCGCGGGCGTCGTGATAGGCGGCACAAGCCTGGCGGGCGGTTCGGGCAACATGGCGGGCACGCTTGTGGGCGTGCTGCTGATGGGCGTGATCGCGAACGCGTTGAACCTGTTGGGCGTGGACGCCTACTGGCAGGACGTCGCCAAAGGCGCCGTCATATTCCTGGCGGTATTCATAGACGCCGTACGCAACCGCTACGCAAGGGCCGAATAAGGCTTTCCAAATCAAAAAGACAGTTCATTTTATTTGCGCTTAGGGCAAATAAAAAACAAATAAAGAAGGAGAACGAACCAATGAAAAAAATTCTGGCCGTATTTATGGTTGCGCTGTTTG
>DATMXR010000088.1:0-2734 GCA_035561315.1 Feifaniaceae bacterium | reverse complement strand
TTTATTTGCTATCATCAAGTTGAACGATAAACCAATTCTATCGCCGCACTGCCGCGGCTGGCACGGAACCGTCTGCTATCCCTCTTGCATCGGAAAAATGACCCGGTAAATTTTGAAAGCGATCCATCTAAGGCGCGTCCTTACACCCAACAAAGGCATGCTAGGTTTTACGTCAAACCTAACTGATTTTCCGGAACAGTTTCATTGGCATCCCAAATAAAAAGGAGGAACAAGGATATGAAAAAATCTCTTGTAGCACTGCTGGCGCTGCTGCTGGCAGTCGGCATGCTCGGCGCGTGCGCGCCCGCGCCCGTCGCCACCCCGGCAGAGACTGCGGCCCCCGCGCCGGAGCAGCCCGCCGCCCCGGAAGCAACCCCCGTGCCGGAAAAGGTCACCCTGAAGCTGGGCATATGGCCCGAGGATACCATGACGGATGAGATCAAGCTGCATGAAGGGTATGTACAGACCTTCAGTGCCGGGCATCCGGATGTGGAAGTCGTTCCCTCCTATTACAAATACGCTACGGACACGTTCGTTGCTTTGGCCGAATCCGGCAGCCTGCCCACCATATTTGAAACGTGGTATACTGAGCCCCAGAAGCTCATCAAGGGCGGCTTTGTGAAGGATATCACGGATATCCTGGCCGAACGCGGCTGGCTCGACGCCATCAACCCCTCCATCCGTGCCCTGATGAGCGATGCGGACGGCCGCGTATACGGCATCCCCCGCGACGGCTACGCGCTGGGCCTGATGTGCAACGTGGAGCTGTTTGAGGAAGCGGGCCTCGTCAATGCGGACGGTACCATCCAGTACCCGAAGACCTGGGCGGAGGTCGCAGCGGCGAGCAAGACCATCAAGGACAAGACCGGCTCCGCGGGCCTGTGTCTCCTGGCCAAAGACGGCGCGGGCGGCTGGCATTTCAGCAACATCGCCTGGGCGTACGGCGCGGACCTTTGCACGGTGGACGCAAGCGGCAAGTTTATTTCCAACCTGGATACGCCCGAAGCCATCGCCGCCATGGAATATGTCAAGAGCCTCAGGTGGGAATATAACGTGCTGACCGCCGACCCGACCAGTGAAGACTGGGGCACCGGCTTCACCCAGCTTGGCACGGGCGGCGCCGCCATGTACATCGGCGCGAACGACGCGGTGGCCCAGCCCACCTATACCAACGGCCTTGCGGTAGACAAACTGGCGCTTGTTCCCATGCCCGGAGGCCCGGGCGGCCAGTTCTCCCTCTCCGGCGGCACGCCGTACATGTTTGCGGCAAGCGCGACGGACGCGGAAGTCAATGCGGCCCTGGATTATCTTGAGATCATGGGCAAGGCTCCCGTCGCGTCCGACGACGCCATCGCAGGCATGAAGGCGGATGCGGAATACCGCGTCGCGAACGGCATCCCCGTCATCCCGCGCTTCCCCTGCTGGACAAAACAGGAACTCCTCGACGCGGAAAACAAGATCATCGACGAGTACAGCAACATCAACAAAGCGCTCTTTAACGATTATTTCACAGCCACAAAGACGGAAGGGAACCTCCGCATGGAAGAGGAGGGTGAGACGCAGAAAATGTATGACGAACTCACCAAAGTGCTTCAGGCTGTCGTTACCGATAAGAACGCCGACGTCGCGGCGCTCATGAAGACTGCGGACACAAACTACCAGACCATATTGGACAACAGGTAACCATTCTTTGCAATGCGCATTTTGACCTACAGAAAACCCGCTCCATAAAGTCCAGAGGACTTTGTCGGCAGCCTGTAAAAGGGGGCCTTCCGCCTGTTAAGGCCCCCCTTTCCTATTCCGATATGGACGAGGTGACTTATTTGGCCAAGCAAAGAGCCTTGCCCCCGCTTATGGGCAACAAACTGAGAAAGGACGTGACCGCGTGGCTCATCATGCTGCCCGCCGTCGCATTGTTTGCCTTTTTCGTATGGACGCCGCTGCTCGAAAGCGTGCGCCTCTCCCTGTATGAGGCAAAAGGTATACGGCTGGAGCGGTTCGTATGGCTGGAAAATTATGCCCGCGTATTTACCCACCCGGATTTTCTGCCCGCGCTGCGCAACACGTTTTTGTATATCTTCTGGTCGCTTGTGCTGGGGTTCTGGATTCCCATCATCATGGCCTCTTTGCTCTCGGAAGTGATGCACCTCAAAGGCTTTTTCAGAGTGGGCGTTTATTTCCCCAACATCATTCCGGGCATTTCCACCGTCATGCTGTGGGGCTTCTTTTTCCGGCCCGGAGAAAACGGGGTATTGAATATACTGCTCGGCAAAATCGGCATAGAGCCGCAGCTCTGGCTCACCAACCCGCATCTGACCATACCGCTGATCGTACTGACCATGACATGGAAGGCCGCGGGCTCCACCGCGCTTGTGTATATGGCGGGCATCAGCGGCATCAACCCGGAACTCTACGAGGCTGCCACGATAGACGGCGCGACCCCGTGGCAGCGGTTTACGCGCATTACGCTTCCCGGCATATTGAGCCTTGGGAAGACGCTTTTGATATTGCAGATCATATCGGTATTCCAGATTCTTTATGAACCGCTTATTATGACCAACGGCGGCCCCAACAACGCCAGCATATCCATTATGCAGCTGGTATACAGATATGCGTTTCAGGATTATAACTATCCGATGGCCGCGGCGCTTTCGGTGCTCATCTGCATCATACTCGGCTTTTTGACGGTCATTTACTTCCGCATGACCAAAAAAGTGGATCAGTAAGGAGGGCG
>DATMXR010000087.1:0-15164 GCA_035561315.1 Feifaniaceae bacterium | reverse complement strand
CGTAAAATCCTTGCGCAGCACGGGGATGGATACCGCCCGCGCGATTTCACTCAGATACGCGTCGCTGCCCTGAAAAAAATACGGCTCGGTCAGCACGGAGATGGCGTCTGCCCCCGCACCCTCGTATTCCTGTGCGATTTCAAGGTACGGAAACTCTGCCGCAATGACGCCTTTGGACGGCGAAGCCTTCTTGACCTCGCAGATGAAGGCGGGCGTATGGTTTTTAAGCGCGGTCTCGAACGGAAAACCGGTATCGCTTGGTAATTGGAGCGCTTCCGCCTGCACGGCGGCAAAGCTTTTATCCCGCTTTAACGCCGCCACGCGTCCGCGTGTTTTTTCCGCGATGGTATCCAGTATCATAGCTGCGCCTCGTTGGACAGCGATATAAAACGCTGCAGCTGCTCCATGGCCGCCCCGGAATCGATTGTCTGCTCCGCAAGCGCCGCGGCGTCCCGCATGGTGAGGATGGGGCGCGCGATATGCAGAGCGGCCGCGGAATTCAGCACCACCGCGTCCCGCTTGGGGCCCTTCGCGCCGGAAAGTATCTCCCGCACGATCGCCGCGTTCTCTTCCGGCGTGCCGCCCAAGAGCGCGTCCTTTTCGCAGCGGGCAAATCCGAAATCCTCCGGCGTGATGGTGTAGCAAAGGAACTCGCCGTCCTTCACCTCGCACACCGAGGTGGGGGCGCTTAAAGAGATTTCGTCGAGGCCGTCCTGCCCGTACACCACCATCGCCCGGTATACGCCAAGATTATGGAGCACATGGGCGATCGGCTCCACCAACTCCTCCTCGTATACGCCAAGCAGCTGCATGTTCGCCCCCGCGGGGTTTGAAAGCGGCCCCAGGACATTGAATATGGTGCGGATGCCCAGCTCCTTTCTTACGGGCGCCACATACCGCATGGCGATGTGGTAGTTCTGCGCGAACAGGAAGCACAGGCCGATTTTATTGAGCAGCTTTTTGCTGTGCTCGGGCGGAATTTTGATATCCACGCCCAAAGCTTCCAGCACGTCCGCCGCCCCGCAGCGGCTGCTTGCCGCGCGGTTGCCGTGCTTTGCGACGGGCACGCCCGCGGCGGAAACCACCAGCGCCGCCGTGGTGGAGATGTTGAAGGAATTGGAGCCGTCCCCGCCCGTGCCCACGATTTCGAGCACATCCATATCGGTAAGCAGGCGAACGCAATGCCTGCGCATGCCCGCGGCGGAGGCGGTGATTTCGTCTATGGTCGGCCCTTTCAGCGCCATGGCCGTCAAATACGCCGACATCTGTATGGGAGAGGCCGTGCCGCCCATGATCTCGTCCATCACCTCTTCCGCCGCCGTATAGTCTAGGTTCGCGCCCTTGACGACGCTCTGTATCGCTTCTTTAATCATGCTCTTGCCCTCCTGGGTATATGAATTCAATATGGGTTCTTAGGGCCGTTACGGCCCTAAGCGGAGGTCTGGAGGCAGAGCCTCCAACGTATCCCCTTACGCTCTATCGGTTCGTTATGCCGCCTTTTCGTCCAAAAAGTTTTCCGCAATGTGCCTGCCTTCCGGCGTGAGTATGGATTCCGGGTGGAACTGCACGCCGTAGACGGGGTAGTTTTTGTGCATGACGGCCATGATTTCGCCGTCCGCCCGCGCCGTGACCAGAAGCTCCGCGGGCAGGGTCTCCTCTTTCGCCGCAAGGGAATGGTAGCGCGCGCCTTTGATGATGAGCGGCATATCAAAAAACAGCGGGCACTCGACGTCCAGCACGATATCGGACTGCTTGCCGTGCATGAGCCGTTTGGCGTAGGAAACCGTCGCGCCGTAGACCTCGCAGATGGCCTGGTGCCCGAGGCACACGCCCAATATGGGGATTTCCCCTGCAAAGCGGGCGACGACGCCCTCGCAGACGCCCGCGTCCTTCGGTTTGCCCGGGCCCGGCGAGAGTATGATGTGCGAAGGGCGAAGCTCCGCGATCTGCTCCAATGTGAGCGCGTCGTTTCTTATTACCCGGACGTCCGGCCGTATGGAGCCGAGCAGCTGGTAGAGGTTGTAGGAAAAGCTGTCGTAATTGTCAATCAATAAAATCATGCGTCGATCCCTCCCGTGCTGAGTTCCACCGCGCGCACCACGGCGCACGCCTTGTTGATGCATTCCTGGTATTCGTTTTCCGGCACGCTGTCCGCCACGATTCCCGCGCCGGAGCGGACAAACACCCTGCCGTTTTTCTTGTACGCGATGCGTATGGCGATACACGTATCCATGTTGCCGGTGAAGTCGATATACCCCACCGCCCCGCCGTAGATGCCGCGCTTGCTGTTTTCCAGCTCGTCTATGATCTCGCACGCGCGGATTTTGGGCGCGCCGGAAAGCGTACCCGCGGGCAGCACCGCGCCGATGGCGTCGAGCGCATCCTTATCGGGACGGATGGCGCCCTTTACCGTGGAGCCGATGTGCATCACATGCGAAAACCGCTCCACGGACAGGTACTTTTCCACCTTAACGGTGCCGAATTTGCTGATGCGGCCGAGATCGTTACGTCCGAGGTCCACCAGCATGTTGTGCTCCGCCAACTCCTTTTCATCCTGAAGCAGTTCCTGTTCCAGCCTTAAATCCTCCTCCAAAGTCTGCCCGCGCGGGCGGGTGCCCGCGAGCGGGAACGTAAAGAGCGTGCCGTCCTGGAGTTTGACGAGCGTTTCGGGCGACGCGCCCGCGATCTCGATATCGCCGCTGCTGAAATAAAACATGTAGGGCGAGGGGTTGGTGGAGCGAAGCACGCGGTACGCGTCAAAGAGGCTCCCCTCCGCTTCCGCCTCCAGGCGGTTTGACAGCACCGCCTGGAAGATATCGCCCTCGTAGATGTAGCGCTTTGCCCGCTCCACTTTTGCGCAGAAGTCGTCTTTTTGGAACAGCGGCATAAACGGTGTTTTTAAGGAGAGGGGCGCGGGGCGCACGTCCGTCCCCGCTTTGATGAGCGCCGCCATTTCTTCTATGGCTTCCGCCGCCAGGCGGTAGTTTTCTTCGGGCCGGTCCGTCTTCATATTGGCGATGAGCGTGATCTGCTGGGTCAGGTTGTCGAACACGATTAGCCGGTCAAACAGCATGAGGTCCACGTCCTTGAAGCCCTCCTCATCCCGCGCGCGGAGCTTCAGGGAAGGCTCGCCGTACTGGATAAAATCGTACGCGAAGTAGCCCACAAGCCCGCCGGTAAAGGGGGGCAGGTAAGAAAGCCGCGGGCTTTTATTGTCCTCCACGATGCGGCGGATCGCCTCCGCGGGGCCGCACGCGGGGAACAGCACCCCGCCGCCCTCTGCAATGCGGACAATTCCGTTTGCGCAGGTCACTTCCAGTTTGGGCGCAAAGCCCAGGAACGTATGGCGGCCCCACCTTGTCTTATCCTCCAGGCTTTCGAGCAAAAAGCAATGCCCGCCGTGCGCCTTGAGACAACGTAACACCTCGATGGGCGTGCGGATGTCCGCGTACATGGTGCGCGAAACGGGGATCATGCCGTAGGACGGCGCGAAAGACAGCGCTTCCTCCAGAGATGGTCTGAACATGTTATTCCTCCTCCACAAACTCTAAAAAATCCAATAAAAAAACCGCCCGAGACCAAACGGTCAAGGACGGATACAATACCCGCGGTGCCACCTTGCTTTGGGGGAAATACCCCCACGCTTTACGGAATACCAGCATATTCCCGGCAGCTTACGCGTGCCTTGCGTCGCAGAATACTCAGGAGGAATGCTCCCTTTGGCTGCGCCCTCAGCGGCCCATTTGACGAACTGCGTTCTGCCGGCTTCTCAGCCCCCCGGCTCTCTGTAAGTGCACGTATCGCCGTTATCCCCGCTTCAACGGTTTATCGGCTATAAAATTAGTTGCATTATAATATGCGGCTCTGGACCTGTCAAGTGAACGGCGGAAGAAAAATAATGGGAAGACGTCAAATGGATGTTTGTTATGGGAACGTTCCCGTATGAAATTTTGCCCGACCTCCGTTTTACTGCCATTTACAAAGGCTGATACTAAGCTATTTAAAAAATTTTTTCAAGATCATGGCAAATTATTGATTGACATATATCCATGCTGATCGTATACTTTATATGAAAACGTTCCCATTCGGGTTTTTATTTGTTATTTCGCATTTTCTTTTACAGCGCATCTTTTTGGAGGCAATATGGCGGCGACAATCAAGGACGTGGCAAAACTGAGCGGCGTTTCAAAAACCACGGTATCCCGCGCCTTTGTCGAGCCTTCCAACGTCAATGCCGAAACGCGGGACAGAATCTACGAGGCGGCCAAGGTGCTCAACTATACGCCGGACGCCATCGCGCGCGCCATGGTGCGCAAGCGGACCGACAACATCGCGTTCATCATATACGAACGCCAGTACCCCGTGGTGCTCAACCCGTTTTATTCCCCGGTGTTTGAAGCGGTGCTGCAAACGGCCGCGAAGGGCGGCTACGGGCTGTTCGTTTCTTCCGATAAGGACCTGCGCCTGCCCAGCGGCGAGCTGTACATGAAAAAGCAGATGGACGGCGTGATACTCGCCGGGCAGACGGATACCGATACCGTTTTGAGCCTCAGGAAGCAGAACATCCCCTTTGTGCTGCTGAACAACAAGCTGGATATGGACGGCCTCGTCAGCGTCACGACGGACCATTACGGCGGAGCGGTGCAGGCGATGGAGCACCTGATCGGCCGGGGGCACCGCAAGATCGGCATGCTTGCGGGCCGGTTCTCCCCCCACACCTATTCCATGCGCTACAACGCGTACGCGGATACGCTCAGGCAGAACGATATCGCGCTGGACTATCGCTTTATCCAGACCGTGGAACCCACGGTGGAGGACGCGATCCGCTGCGCCGCCCCGCTGTTTTCTTTGCCGGACCGGCCCACGGCCTTGTTCTGCACCAACGATACCATTGCGGTGGGGGCCGTAAAAGCGGCGCTGCGCATGGGGCTGCGGGTACCGCAGGACATCGCGGTGATCGGCTACGACGACAGCGAACTCTGCAAAATGATAGAGCCGGAACTGACCTCCATACGCGTGGATACGCAGATGCTGGGACGTCTGGCGGCGGAAAGCCTCATCTCCATAATCAACAATCAACCGGTCGCTCCCGGGGAAATGCTCGTCAAAACCGAACTGATCGTACGCCAAACCACCTGACCCGCGGCAAAAATCCCGCCATACCTTCATCCAAGATCAACGCCGGACTTTTCGTTTCTTTGTATGATACAAACGTTTTCATTTTGATTTTCCGGTTCTGCCCTGCTTTGAAGCGGCGCAGTCTAATTCAAAAAGACAAGGGTTTGGGAGTAAATTTGGAGATCATCTGCATCAACGTCGGATATGGGGACTCGATATTCCTGCAATCCGAAGGGTATCGCCTTCTTGTCGACGGGGGAAGCGCGGACCCGAACGAATATCGGGGGGACCGCACGCCGGCACTTGCCTGGCTGCAAAAGTGCGGCGTCGGCGCGCTGGACGCCGTCGTCGTTTCCCATATCCACGAGGACCATGTGGGCGGGCTTGAGGCCGTGCTCGGCCAGCTTGCCGTAAAGGAGCTGTGGCTGCCCTGCCCGGCGGAATTTTTTTATTCCGGGCGCGCGTTCTGTGTCCCTGATGATACGGCGGAAAACATCCGGCTGTTCACGCAGGCGCTCAACGCCATGGAGCGGCTGGTCCGGCTGGCGGAAGCCAGGGGAACGCGGCTCCGGGAGGTTTCGCGCGGGGCGGTCATCGCCCTGGGCGGCGGGCTGAAGGCGAAGGCGCTGGGCCCGGACGCAAAAAGGCGCACCGCGTTTGCGGACCTCCTGGCGCGGGTGTATCAGTGCGAAGCGGACGGGGACGCGCTGCCGTTTCTCGCCGCGCTGGACAGCCAATCCAACGACGCGAGCCTGATGCTGAAGTTTACCGGGCCGGGGCTTTCCATGCTGCTGCCGGGGGATTGCTGCCCTCACGCATGGCCGGAAGGGCTCACGGAAAGCGATTTGCGCGCGGATGTGTTCAAGCTTCCGCATCACGGCCAGATCGACAGCGTCACGGCCGACGCCATACGCGCCGTACGGCCGCGGGTGGTGCTTACGACCTCCTCCTCCGACCGCCGCTACAACAGCTCCAACCCGGGGGTGTACCGCCTGATCTCAAGCGTGCTCCCCGCGGACGCGCAGCCGGACTTTTTATTCAGCGACGAGGCGGATTACCCGCCCTATACGTACGGCCGCCGACGCGCCCAGGCGGTGCGGCTGAACCTTCCGGGCGGCGGCCATAAGTGATCGTTCGATTGCCGAAACGCAGTTTTCTTAAAATCGCCACGCTTTCAATAACAAAGAAAGAGGTGTACGTCAATGAAGAAAAGCAGACTTCTCGCGTGGGTATGTGTCATCCTCATGATCGCCGGGGCGTTTGCGGGCTGCGCGCCCGCACCCGCGGCAACCTCTGAACCGGCGCCGACCGAGAACGCTCCCGCGCCCGCCCAGCCCGAACAGCCCGCGGCGCCCCCGGAGCCGACCGAAGACACGACCCCCGTCGCCCTGAACTTCGCCACCGCGGGCGACACCAACATGATGGAGTTCTTCCAGAACATGATCGTGCCCGAATTCAACAAGGAATACCCGCATATTTCAGTGAATGTCGCGGGCACCGGCGCGGGCGATTCCGGCAGCAAGACGATCCATACCAAGCTGCGCGCCCAGCTTGACGCCGGAAAGGAAGCGTGGGACCTGGACGCGGCGTGCGTCAACCAAAGCGTGATGCGCGACCTGATCGCGGACGGATTGATCGCGAAATTCGTAGACGAGCTGGAAAACGGGAAATACGTCAACACCGTATCCGCGCAAAACGCGCTGGGCACGCCGGTGGAGGGGTATGTGGTGCCGCTGTTCCAGTCCCAGGTGGTCATCGCCTACAACCCCGCCATGGTAGCAAACCCGCCCAAGACGTTTGCGGAGCTTGAGGCCTGGATCGGGGAGAACCCGAACAAATTCGGCTACAATGGCGTGACGGGCGGCATGTCCGGCGTGGGATTCACGATCGGCTATGTGTACTACAAGACCGGCATGTACGATACGTTCGCCAAGGGCGTATACGACCCGGTGAACGAGGCGGCCTGGCCCGACGTGATCAAGGAGCTCAAGAGCCTTCCCGTCGTCTATACGCAGGGCAATGCGGGCACGCTGGATATGCTCAACCGCGGGGAGATCGCCATGGGTCCCGTCTGGGTGGATATGTTTTACCTCTGGAAGAGCGACGGGCGCATGGATCCCAACATGAAAATGATACTGCCCGAGCCCGGCCTGCCCGGCCAGCCCATGTACCTGGTGGTCTCCGCAAAGGGCGAGCATCAGGACGCCGCGAAGAAGTTCATAGACTTTATCGCCCGCCCCGAGATACAGGCCAAGTATGTGGTGGAGGCCAGCACCTGGTATCCAGGCATCGACGCCGGCGCCGTATTCGAGGTGTGCAGCGACGAGGCCAAGGCCAAGCTGTTCAGCGAGGTCACATCCGAGGAGCTCGCGGCAAAGGGGCTTTCCCTGATGCTGACCACCTACCAGGCCGACCTGCTGAAAACGTACGAGGAAGTGCGCTAACACAAAAACGCGGCCCGCGGTATTGCGGATCCTTTCAAGAACCCGCTGACAAAGACTCCTCGCTTTGTCAGCGGGATAGCCTCCCGCTCAACGAATGCCGGATTGGGGTGAAGCCAACGTGAAGAGATACCCTGCGGCGGAAGCCGTGCAGAGAAAGCAGGCGGCCAAGGAGCTTGGCTATAAACTGCTGGGGGCGGCCATCGTGCTGCCCGCGGTCATATTGATACTCGTGGAATACGTCTATCCGTTCCTGCTGTCCTTTTTAAGCAGCTTTCAGACGCAGGAGGGCGCGTTCACGCTTGAAAACTACGCCTACATCCTGCGCATTTACGGCCAGGATATCCTGTATACGCTGTTCGTTTCCGTCGCGTCGCTTATCGTTGTGCTTGCGGCCTCCATCATGATCGGCGGGTATCTGACGCTCAATGAAAACCCGTTTATCGAATTCATGTTCAAGCTGCCGCTGTTCATTCCGTTCGTGGTGGTCGGCCACGCGATGCGGACGTTTTTGGCGCCCAAGGGCATACTGAATTCTTTGCTGAGCCTGATCGGGCTTGTCAACATCGAAGCGCCGCCGGATTACGCCTACGGGCCGATCGGCACCATCATCGCGCTCAGCTGGAAGCAGATCGCGTTCGCGCTGCTGCTGGTGATGTCCGCGTTCCAATCCGTGGACAAGAGTTACCTGGAGGCGGCAAGGAACCTGGGCGCGTCAAAATTCAGGCTGATCCGTGAAATACTGCTCCCGCTGTCCTTTGGGAGCATCGCGGTATCCGCGGTGCTGATATTCACTTCCTTTTTGCAGAACTTCTCCGTCGTGATGATGATGGGGAGCGGCTCGGGCGCGCGGCACATCATGGTGGACATATTCCAGCAGATCAATTACCTCAACAACATGAACGTCGCAAACGCGCTGGGCGTAATCTCCTATGCGTTCGCGCTGGGCGCGGCGGTCATATATCTCAGAAAGGCGGTGAAGTGAGCCTATGAAACAGAACGATATGCCCCGCGGCAGAAGCCTGTTAAAGCTGACCGGCCGCCTGCTGGCGTACTTAATCACCATATTTGTCATCGTGGGGCCGCTAAGCGGCCTTGTGATCTGGTCGCTCGCCGAAAAGTGGTACTGGCCCAACATCATGCCGCAGCAGTTCGGCTTCTCGTACTGGATCAAGGCGTTTCGCGGGGACATGATGACGTCGTTTGCCAACGGCGTGGAGATCGCCGTCATCACGACGTTTGTGGTCATGCTCATTTCCGTCCCGCTCGGATATGTGCTGGCGCGGTATAAGATCCCGTTCAAGCCCATCATTCTGGCGCTGTTCCTGCTGCCCCAGGCCTTCCCTTCCCTTCCCATATTCGCAAACCTCGCCACGCTGTTCTACCGGTGGGACCTCGCGGGGAAGATGTCCGGCGTGGTGCTGGTGCATATCGGCGCGGCGTTCATCTATTCCATATGGACCATGGTGTCGGTGTACCAATCCATACCCAAGGTGCTCGAGGACGCCGCGTTCTCCATGGGCGCCTCGCGGATACGGGCATTCTTCGACGTGGCCCTGCCCCTCGCCGCGCCCGGCATATTCGTATCCGCCCTTCTCGTTTTCCTGTATTCTCTCGACGAGTTCACGGGGACGCTGATGATCGGTTCGCCCTTCGTAAAGACACTGCCGGTGCAGATGTATACGGCGTCCATGGGATATGAGATGCAGATCGCCTCCGTCACCAGCCTGATGGTCACGATCCCGGGTATTCTGCTGCTGTTCTGCTTCCAGAAGTTTATGAAGGCGGAATATCTGTCGTCCTTCGGCCGCCTGTAATCGCAATAGGAGAGTCAACCATGATAGACGTAAGAATTGAAAGCCTGACCAAGAAATACGGCAATAACGTCGCGCTCAACGGCATAAACCTCACGCTCAAGCCGGGGACCATGACGGCGGTGCTGGGCCCGTCCGGATGCGGAAAGACCACTCTGCTGCGCTCGCTGGGCGGGTTCCTTCCCGTGGACGGCGGCAGCATCTATTTCGGCGGGAGGGACGTGACGCACGTGCCTCCGCAGGACCGCGGCGCGGCGCTGGTGTTCCAGAATTACGCGCTCTGGCCGCATATGTCGGTATATGAGAACATCTCCTACGGTCTGAAAATCAAAAAAGCAGACAAGGCGGAGATCAGGCGGCGCGTGGACCGGGTGGTGGAGCTTGTGGGACTTGACCCGGAAATGCTCGTAAAGGGCCGCAAGCCCACGCAGCTTTCGGGCGGCCAGCAGCAGCGCGTGGCGCTCGCGAGGGCGCTTGTGATCGAGCCGGAGCTGTTCCTGCTGGACGAACCGCTAAGTAACCTGGACGCCAAGGTACGCTCCAAGCTGAGGATATACATCCGCGAGGTGCAGCAAAAGGTGGGCATCACGGCGCTCTATGTCACGCACGACCAGGAGGAGGCGCTTTCCATCGCGGATACCATCGTGGTGATGGATAAGGGCGAAATCATGCAGATCGGGACGCCGGAGGATATCTACGCGCGGCCCGCCAACCTGTTTGTGGCGGAGTTCATAGGCGACAGCGCGGTGCTGAGCGGCGTCGCGCTCGGCGCGCGCACGGCGGAGCTTGCCGGGCATATCATTGAAAACGCCGATATCCACGCGGACGGCGGCGTATCCAAGGGGGACAAGGTCACCATCATACTGCGCGCGGCGGATCTAAAGCTCTGCCCCGCCGGACATGATTGCGGAGATATGCCGGATGCGCTCTGTTTGAGCGCAAGGGCGGAAAGCGCCATGTACATCGGCTCCAAATATAAGCATGTCATCCGCCTGAAGGAGCAGACCATGCTGGCGGATTGGGAGGAAAACTACAGCGGGCAGACGATCCGGCTGATCGTGCCCAAAGACAAAATACGCATATTCAAATAGCCCGCGCACGGCGCCCGGAATACATCGGCTTTCCGGCCCGTAACGCAGCGGGTAAGCCCATTGTTTAAGGAGGGCCGCCGCAGCGCGCCCTCCTTTTCCCTGTCCGCACCGGCGTGCGGGACTTCCTTGCCTTTCAAAGGTTTCACAAGGCTTTCCCCGCGAGCCGGGCGGTCATATCCGCATCGCCGCTTTTACGGCTCAGCCTTTTATATTTCTGAAATTTTGACCGGGCGGCCTTCCTCGGTGGAGCGTTTGGCCGCAAGGCCGATCAATATGGGCTGCAGCCCGTCGTTGACGTCCACCTCGGTGGGCGTATCGTTTACGATCGCGTCCACAAAGGATCTGATCTCGTTCTGGTAGGCCACCATATAGCGCTCCAGGAAGAAATGCAGCGGCTTTTCTGAAATCACGCCGTCGGCGCTAGAGAGCGTCGCGGTGGAGGCGGTATCGTTGCCGTTTGCCACACAGCCCCTGGAGCCGAACACCTCCGCGCGCTGGTCATAGCCGTACACCGCCTTGCGGGAATTGTCTATCACCGCGAGCGCGCCGTTTTTAAGCTTCATTGTGACGATGGCGGTATCCACGTCCCCCGCTTCGCCTATGGCGGGGTCGACGAGCACCGCGGCGTTCGCGTACACCTCTTCCACTTCCGAGCCGGACAGATAGCGCACCATATCGAAATCGTGGATCATCATGTCGAGATACAGCCCGCCCGAGACCTTCACATAGGGGATCGGCGGGGGCGCGGGATCGCGCGAGCTGATGCGGACGATATGCACGTCACCGATCTTCCCGTCCACAACGGCCTGCTTCAAAGCGCGGAAGTTGTGATCGAACCGGCGGTTGAAGCCGACCTGGTACTTGAGGTTTTTTCCCTTTAACGCCTCTATGACGCCCTTGATCTTTGTAAGGTCGTGGTCGATGGGTTTTTCGCAGAACACATGCTTTCCGGCGGAGATCGCCTCCAGGGAGATGGGGCTGTGCGTATCGGTGGAGGAACAGATCAGCACCGCGTCTATTGACGGGTCCTCTATGATTTTTCGGTGATCGAGAGAGACGTTTTCAATGCCCACGGATTTTGCCCACGCCGCGGTTTCCGCCGAGAGGAACGGATCGGCAATGGCGGCGATTTTCGCGTTGGGTACGCCGGTCAGTATGCTTTTTGCGTGCACCTGGCCGATACGGCCTGCGCCGATGATGCCTAATTGAATCATAAGCAAAACTCCTATTTTTGATTGTGTTTTACTTTGCCGATGTCCGCATAATGAAAAGCCCGCCGCTATTGAAAAACCGCCCGCAGGCTTTCAAAGCAATGTGCGTTTACGAATTCCGGGGAGGGGATACTGAGCGTTTCGAGCGCGTAGGCGCCCGTATACCCCGTTTCCTCCAGGGCGCGGGTTACCGCCCTGAAATCGATATCGCCGTAGCCGGGAAGCCCCCGGTGGGAATCCGCGAAATGCACGTTCGTGATTTTCCCCGCGGCCGCGCGGATGGCCTCCGCCATGCCCCCGTCCTCCAGGTTGGAATGGAACGTGTCGTATAGTATCCCCACGTTTTCCGGGTCCCCCAGCTCTTTCAGGAACGCGAGCACGTCGTACGTGCTGTTGAGCAGGCCGGTTTCGGCCTTATTGATGGGCTCTATCTGGAGCGTGACATTGTGTTTCAGGGCGTATTCGATGCAGGGGAGAAGCGCGCGCTTCAGATTTTCGAGCAGCGCCTTTTTCTCCTGCGGTTCAAGCTTGCCGCGCACGAGCCCTATCGTGACGTTCGGCGCGCCCAGGTCCGCGGAAAGCTCGATGTGCCCTTTTATGATCCCTATGGCCCGCGCCCGGATATCCGCATCCATGGAAGATAAAAACAGGCCGTCCAACCCGTAGATCTGGCCGGTGGAGATCGTGGTGCACGCAAGGCCGTGGGCCTCGAGCTGCTTATACAGCGCGCGCGCGTTGACCTTATGCGGGTAGGCCACGGCGAGCTCCGCCCCCGTAAAGCCTGTTTTCTCCAAAAACGTCAGGGCCTCGGGGAACGCGCCCGCCGGGAACGGAGAGAATATCGTATCGTACTGGCAGGGAATCGTCTGCGAGAGCTTGTTTTCCATAGGCCCCTCCGCCGCTTCCGATCAGAAAATCGGAAAAGGAGAGGCCGGCCGCGGGATACCCCGGCGGCCGGCCGGTAAGAAATTACAGCTTGGTGAACGGCCCGCGCATGGGAATTTCGTATACGCTCTTCCAGCCCTCGGAGAAGGGTTCCTTGAGGTAAGGGGCCATCTCTTCCTCGGTGCGCAGCGTGGTCTTTTCCACCGGGGGCACGGTTCCCGGCGGGAACGCATCGAGTATCTGGTCATTGAGCAGCGTCAGGTACTTGAGTATCGCCACGATGGGGCGCTTGGCCTTGCGCGGATCGGATATGGTGGGGGTGCCCACCACGCCCTCGCGGTTGGTCGCCATTTCGATGGAAGCGTGGCCTTCGCCCTCGCTCCAGCGGTGCGGGCGGCGGTAGGGTTCTATGGATTTGTCAAAATGCCCGTCGGGCAGGTAGGTTTCGCCCCACTTGTCCTGCGCGGCGCTCATGTCCACCATGTCCTTGAAGAGCAGGAGCGCGACGGAGGTTTCGCATTCGTCGGCGTGGATGAACGTGGTATCCAGGCTGTCCGGTTTGTTGTTGGGGATGAAGAACTCGCGCACGGCCCTGTGCCATTCCAGCGTCCGGAATATGCCGGGCAGCTGGAAGCGCTTGCAGAATTCCTGTATGGCGCTTTCCAGCATCCACAGGTGGCCGTGGTTGTTGATGAGTATGATCTTGCGGAACCCGTCGTTCCAGAGGCCCAGCATCATGTAGATGAGGGTCTCCACCACGACTTCATGCGGCATGTTGACGGTGCCGGGCATGCCGATGTGGTGGTACGGGTGGCCGCCGTAGTTGAGCGCCGGGAACGCGAGGTTGATTTCGCGGCCCTGCCTGGCGGTGTAGCGGCGCACGCCCTCGAGTATCTGGGTGACCATAAACGTGTCGAGGCCGGTGTTCGCGTGCAGGCCGTGGTTTTCCGTGCAGCCGACGGGAACGAACACGATGTCGTTCTTGCGGCGCTTTTCAATCACCTTAACGCGCGGCGTGTTCTGGATATAGGTCCCGGCCTTGCCGAGTTCGGAGTCCGCCGGGATGCCGTATTCAAGAAGCGCCGCGTCGATCTGCTCCTCGGTCATGTCCCAGACTTCCTTCTTCAGGCGGCCGACGGTGGTATCCTCGAACATGATGCCGGGCATATCCGTCATGAGCCAGTTGATTTGCTGTTTCGCCATTTTACTGTCCTCCGGGATTTATTTGTCCATGATGCAGGTGATCTTGCAGTTGGAGCGGTCGGTGCGAAGGGCGACGATGTTTTCGGGCACGTCGTCGAGCTTGATGCGCTTGGTGATCATGGGCAGCATGTTCATGCCGCTCGCCATGCAGGAGATGACACGGGGGAACGTGCCGTGGCCGGAGTGGCCCTGCGCGCCGATCATGCGGGCGCGGCGGACCTGCAGCACTTCGCCGGTGACGGGCATCTTGGCTTCGGCGCGTGCGACGACCACGATGGTGGCGTTGAGCGTACGGCCTTCCCAGATCGCCTTCTCGATGCCGGGATACACGATGGTAGGCAGGCCCGTGGCTTCGAGATACAGGGAGGCGCCCATGCCGTCCGTCAGGCGGAGCACTTCCTCCGCGAAATCCACCTTGGTGGGGTCTATGACATAATCCGCGCCAAGCTTTTTGGCCAGCTCCGCGCGCTCCTTCTGGGGCTCGCTCATGATGCAGATGGCGGCGCCCTGGCGCTTTAATATGGCGCAGGCGGCAAGGCCGACCGGGCCGCCGCCGCAGATGACCACGTTGTCGCCGGGGCGGATGCCGCCGCCGCGCTCTATGACCGCGTTGTAGGCGACGCTGGTGGGCTCTACGAGGGAACCGGCAAGGAATATGTCTTCTTCGTTCCTGTACTGGCGGCGGAGGGGTTCGAGGCTCCACAGGCAGCGGTCGGGCAGCACGATATAATCGCAGAACGCGCCGTTCACGTTGAAGCCGATCTCATCCAGGCGTTCGCAGTGGTTGGGCCAGCCGTCCGCGCAGGGCTTGCAGGAGCCGCACCAGAGCATTTCCTCGGCGCAGACAAGCTCCCCGCCCTTAAACGGCTTGTTTGTGACCTTGTCTTTTGCGCCCGGGCCGGATTTTACGACCACGCCGGAAAGCTCATGACCGAGGATGCACGGGAAGCCGGTGAGGCCGGGATAATAGATATAGCCGTCGTCCTGGGGCTGGGCCATATGCACGTCGCTGCCGCAGATGCCGCAGGCCCTGACCTTGATGAGCACCTGTCCGGGGCCGGGTTCGGGGATGTCATATTCGCGGATATCGAGTTTTGGATCTTTCCATACCAGGCTGCCGAGATACGTCTGCACTTTGTCGATGTCCTTCGCGCCCAGCTTAAACCCGGGCTTGGGCGCCCATGCCGCGCTCAGGGTAACGCCTCTCATTTTTGCCATGTTTCCTGCACTCCTTTGATTTGATTTTATGGATGCGGATTTGTCCGTCCCGGAGAATCTAAGACATTTATTTCAGGGGTTCCTGCCAAAGCGGCCGAATCGAGAAATGCGTTTGTATGTTTAAAATGTAAACGTTTGCAATTTTCTTTATTATAAGTCCGGGGCAGCCAGACTGTCAAGGGC
>DATMXR010000086.1:0-5151 GCA_035561315.1 Feifaniaceae bacterium | reverse complement strand
GGAAAGCCTCCCGCCCCCGAACGGCTCGGGATTGAGCAGGTATCCGTCCGGCGCGGAAATTTCCTTTGCGTAGAAGATCCAGGCGGGCAGGTTGGTGAATACGGCGTCCCCATTGGCATCCGTAACGGCCTTTATGGGGTTCCCGCTCTTCAAAACCGGCTGCATGTTGAAATTCAGCAGCTGATAGGCCGCGCCCGCCACCGGATTCCCGGCGCCGTCCTCTTTATGGACGGTAAGCGTATTGCTGCCGCTGCCGCCGCTCGACCACAGGTTGTTGATCACGATATTTTGCGCCGATGCGCCGCCTTCCGGGCTTCCGGCGCTGCCCGTAAGCGATACCGTGTTGGTAAAGTCCAGGTCGTCCGAAAGCACGAATGTGGTGAACTCCAGCCTGTAGGTGGCGCTGCTGTTATCCGGCAGCGTTAGGGTAAGCGTGTTGCCGTTGGCGGCGGCCGGCAGGTCCAGGGTGTAGCCGCCGGTCATGAGCGTCCCCTCCGACGCCGGCGCGGCGGTGCCGTCGGCCGCTACCGCGACGGAATAAAGCTTTACGGAGCCCGGGTCAAGCTGGAGCCCTTCCGCCAGAACGTCGGTAACGGACGCGCTGCGCAGTGTCATTTTTCCGGGGTTGATGACCACGGACCAATCGATATGATCGGAGCCTTCCGCGTACGCCCGCGATTTTGAGATGACGGGGTTCCTTACGTTCACCGTGGCGCTGGCGCCGATGGGCGCCGCGATTTCGTCCGCGTCCAGCTCCGCATGGTTGGTAAAGGCTTTGTTTCCCCCCCACTGGGAAAGCAGCGCCTCATCCGTGAGCAGCGTGTAGAACGTGATGGTGTATTGGGAGGTCGTCGCGGTGCTCCCGAACGCATAGGTAAACGAGTTTCCGCCGTTCACGCCCGTAGTGGGAGCGGCGGCAATGGGAGTATCCGAACCGTCCGGGCCGTTTTCAACGACCGCAAAGGGATGCTGCGCGTCGATAAGGAGCGCCATCCCGGCGGGAAGCGTGTCCGTGACCACGGCGTTTGTCAGCGGCAGCCTGTTGCGGTTGACGGTAAGCCGCCATTTTGTGACATGGTTCGTATAGTCGTAAGCCTCCGCCACCGCCTTGGCAAGCATCTGGCTGTTATAGTATTGGGTGCCGTCTGCCGTTACCGTTTCCCCGGTACGCGTAAGCGCGACAGCGTTCCCAAACCCCACGGGCGCTCCGGAAGGGCTGTTGGCATACAGCGTGCCGATATCCGTGATGCGCGTGTAATAGTCAACGGTATAGGTGTCGGTAACGGGGTCGTCCTGGAACGTATAGGAGAATTCCCGTACGAACCCGTCCCCGGAGGCAAGCCCCGGAATGCCGCTGGCCGTGGCCGCCTGTGCCTGAACGGCCCTGGCTTTTCTGACGGTAAAGGGATGTTCGGCGTCTATGAGCAGTTCCTGCCCCGCTGGAACGGTATCGGCGATCGCCGCATCCGGGACGCTGATTTTATTGCGGTTGACGGTGATGGTCCAGTGGATGACGCCCGGATGCGCGTAATCCTGCGTGGAACCGGCCGTCTTGGAAAGCAGGCCGCCCTCTCCCACAACGCCCGCGCTGGCCGTATCCGTGGGCGGGGTGGCGCCGGGCATCAGTGTCCACAACAGCCCCGCGGAGTTTTGGGAAGAGATCGCCCCGTTGTTGTTCAGATACGCTTCGCGGTCCGTCACCTCGGTATAATAGGTGAATCTGGCCGTTCCGGCAAGCTTTCCGTCCACTCCGTCCGCCTCGGGGAAGCGGTAGCTTAGGGTGCTGGGATCGCCGGAGCCGGTATAGCCATACGTATAGGTCCCCGCGCCCGCTCCTTCGGGCACAGCGGCCGCGCCGCCTCCGTTGACCGATATCTGTATGGGATATGTGCCGCTGTTTTCAATCAGCTTAAGCCCCGCCGGAAGGGTATCCACAATGGACGCGCCGGTGATGCTCCCGCCGCTGGGGACGGCGATGTCAACCTGCCACCGGATGACGATCGGATCGTCGGCCGTGACGGCCGTACCGCTCTTGCTGATCCAGTCCACCGTCACCTCGGCCGTGGCCGGCCCCGCCGCGGGCTCCGTGCCCAGCTTCAGGGACGCGGCGTTTGAGAATACGGAGGCTTCGACGTTATCTATGCCGGTTTCCGCCGCAAAGGTATCGGGGCTGGTTTTGTAGGTGACGGTCTGCTCCCCCTCGGTCCCCGCCGGGAAGGTGTAGGAGATCTGATCCGCAACGGTCAAATCGAGACCGCCGTCCGCAATCACGGCGGCGCCGTGGCGGAACGAGCCTGCCTGATAGCTCTGATTGCCGCTGTACGTATCCACAAGGGTGTAGCCCGCGAGCGACGACGGCGAGCCGGGCGGCGTTATTGTCACCGTCCATGTGATGGTATTGTCGTCCGGATTGTATGCGCCCTCCTTGGCGATGCCGATGGCGGCCGGGGGAGGGACCTCGCGCGTAAACGTAATATGCTGGGAGCCGAGCACCAGCTCCGTTTCGGTATCCCCGCCCGTACCGACGGCGTCGAATGTGCCGTCGATGCCGATGCTGCCCCACATGCCGGTATGCGCCGCGACGTCCGGGCCAAAATCGACCCGGATCACGTTGGGGCCGGTAAACGACCACGTGCCCAAAAGCCAGGGATCGCCGCCGGATTCATCGACGGCATAGATATTGGCTTCTTCGCCGGAAGGGGACGCGAACGTGATTCCCTCCGGAAGGGTTACGGTAAAGTAGCTGCTGCCGGAATATTCATACAGGACACCCTCGCCGTCGCCGTCGTTCAGGTGGAACACAAGGTCCAGCCTGAGCGCGGACCCGGCGGGCACGTTGCTGTAGACGTTGCCGACCGGGGAAATGACCGCGCCGCCGGGCGCCGTGACCGTAAGCGAGGACGGCCCGCCAAGCCCCGCATAGGAGCCGCCCGTTTCATGCACCGCCAAATACGCCGTTTGCCCGGTCAGGTCTTCGGGCATGGCGGCGGCGGCCACGCCGGGCGTCATTGCCCCAATCAGAATGCATATGGATAAAACCATACTGATCAGCTTTTTCTTTTGCATGCTTACACTCCCTTTATATTCGTTCCGTTTCGGGCGCCGCCCGGCGGCGGTTCAAAACCCGCAGGAGGCGATCCCTCTGTAAATAGCTTTATGATAATAAAGCCGTCTGAACATTTTCTGAACAGCTTGAGCGAAAGGGCGGTACTTTTACGCTGTATACGGTTTATGCTATAATAATTGTGTTTCCCAAAACAGCCGAAAGGACCGGAGCAATGCGGAAGCCGCTGATGCCGCGCGTGTTTTTTACGCTGACCGTCCTGCTGACGTGCGCCTGCGCCGTATTCATGCTGGTGGATGCGTTTGTTCTGCAGCCCCGCATGCTCCGGGCGGAGGACGGCGTGCTGGATATGCGCGGATACGAAGCGGACGGCGTGCTGGCGCTGAATGGGGAATGGGAATTCTATTACGGGCAGCTTCTTTCCGATCAGGATTTTATAAACGGGCAGCCTCCGGGAAGGACGCTGAAGCAGGTGCCCGGGAACTGGATCTATTATAAGGATCTTCCGATCGACGGCGACGCCTTCGGCTGTGCGACTTACCGGCTGCGCATCCTCCTCCCGGAGGAGAACGGCGGTTATGGCATAAAGCTCCCGTACTCCGGCATGAACGCGCGGGTCCTCGCAAACGGCAGCCAGGTCCTGGAGATCGGCTATCCCTCCGATTCGCCGGAGACATCGGTTTATGCTTTTGAGCATGGGGGCGCCTATATTGCCGCAATAAACGGGGCAAACGGCGAATTGGAACTGATTATCCAGGTATCAAGCCGGATCCACGTGGGCGCCGGCATCACCAAGCCCGTCTATTTCGGTTCCGAGCAGGCGATCCGGGCCATGCATCAAAGCGGCGTCATATTTGACGCGGCGCTCATTTTTTCGCTGGTATTCATGGCGCTGTACTTTGGGGGCATGAGCTTGCAGCGCAGGGAGCTCAGGCGCGCGATGCTGCTCTTTTCGCTCTATTGCTTCGTGCTGGCCGCCTACTCCTCTGTGCAGTCGGAACACCTTCTGCTGTTCTTTTTCCCGGAAATACCGCCGTGGACGGTGCTCATAAAATTAAAATACCTCCTGGTCGTCGCGCAATTTTACCTTCTCATAGAGCTTACGTGGAATATCTTCGATCTGGCGTCCCCTCCCGGCGGCAAGGCGTGGGCGCGCGTCGTGGCGCTGCTGTTTGCGCTGTTGGTCATATTCACGAAATTTTATGTCGCAAAGAACATCGAGCTCCTTTATATCGGCTGCACCGCATTCGTGCTAATGTATCTGCTCCATATCATATACCGGCAGGCCAGGCGGGACGTGGAGGGCAAGTACTATCTTTATACCGCTATCCTTTGCGGGGGCATGTTCAGCGTGTCGCATATGCTGATTTTGATTTACCAGAAAAACGTCTTCCAGCTTGTCTTTCAGACTGCCTTCGTGCTGGCCATCGCGCTGTATATGTCCGAAAAATATAACCGCATGTACCAAACCATAACGGACCTGAGCGAGCGGCTGCTCGCGGCGGACCGGCTCAAGGACGAGTTTCTAGCCTCCACCTCGCATGAGCTCAAAACGCCGCTCAACGGCATCATCAACATCGCGCAGTCCCTGATGGATGGCGCGGGCGGCGCGCTTAATGCCGCGCAAACCGAGAATATGCGCATCATTACGGCCACCGGCCGCAGGCTGAGCTCCTTGGTGTATGATCTTCTGGACTATGCGCGCCTGCGCAATCAGGATATCGTGATCCGCCCCGCGGTGCTCGACGTGCATGCCGTTGCCGCTTATATCACGGATATCCATACCTGTTTTGCGGAGGGCAAGGGCCTTCGCATCCTCAATCTCATCCCTCCGCATACCCATTATGTCCTGGCGGACGAGCAGCGCTTTGGGCAGGTGCTTTCAAACCTGCTGGATAACGCGGTCAAGTTTACGCCCGAGGGCGGAGAAATCACCCTCCGCTGCCGCGAAGAGGAGGGATTTGCTGCCGTCTCCGTATCCGATACCGGCCCGGGGATACCGCCCGGCCAGCTGGAGAATATCTTTTTGCCCTACCGGCAGGCGGCGGATGCGGCGCAGCCGGTCGGCAGGGGGGTCGGCCTGGGGC
>DATMXR010000085.1:0-3228 GCA_035561315.1 Feifaniaceae bacterium | reverse complement strand
ACCGCCCGTTTCATTTGCCGCACATACGCTTCTATGGCTTCCGGCGCGTTTTTGCCCCGCTCCGCCGCGAGCCTGACCAGCGCGCTGCCCACGATGACGCCGTCCGCATGAACCGCGATCTCCTTCGCCTGCTCCGGCGTGCTCACGCCGAACCCGACCGCGACGGGGACATCGCTTACGGCCCGTACCTCCCGTACGATGGAAGCGATATCCGTCCCGATCTCGCTGCGCACGCCCGTGACGCCCATGGAGGAAACGAGGTACAAGAACCCTTTTGCGGACTTTGCGATCTCCCGCACCCGCTCCTTTGACGTGGGCGCGACAAGGGATATGATATCCACGCCGTATTTTTCCGCGTACGGCGCCGCCTCGCCCTGCTCCTCATACGGGAGATCGGGGATGATGACGCCGTCCACCCCGGCCTCTTTGCAGCGGGCGAAGAACCGCCCGTAGCCGTACTTGAACACGGGGTTGAGATAAGTTAAAAACACCAGCGGCACGTCTGTTTCTTTCCTGACGCGTTCCGCAAGCTCAAACACCCGTTCCGTGGTCGCGCCCGAAGCGAGCGCCCTGAGATTCGCCGCCTGTATCACCGGCCCTTCCGCCACGGGGTCGGAAAACGGGACGCCGATCTCGATCAAGTCCGCGCCGCCCCGCGCCATGGCGAGTATGTTCTTGATACTCCCTTCAAAGTCCGGATCGCAGCCGGTCAAGAACCCGATGAACGCTTTGCCGTTTTGAAACGCTTTTTGTATGTTACTCATGGATGTTTACCCCCCTGTACCTGGCCAGCGCCGCCACGTCCTTATCCCCGCGGCCCGAAAGATTGATGAGCAGAATTTCTTCCTTCCCCATTTCAGGCGCCAGTTTCATGGCGTGCGCCACGGCGTGCGCGCTTTCCACCGCGCAGATGATTCCTTCCTTTCGCGCCAGATATTCAAACGCCGTCACCGCTTCCTCGTCCGTGACCGCGACATAGCTTGCGCGGCCCGTATCCGCAAGGTAGGCGTGCTCCGGCCCGATGCCGGGGTAATCAAGACCCGCCGAAATGGAGTAGACGGGCGCTATTTGTCCGTTTTCATCCTGGCAGAAGTACGACTTCATGCCGTGGAACACGCCCAGCGTGCCCTTCGTGATCGTCGCCGCGTGGTACGGGGTATCGATGCCCTTCCCCGCCGCCTCGCAGCCTATGAGCTTTACTTTTTCATCCGCGAGGAACGGATGGAATATGCCCATGGCGTTGCTGCCGCCGCCCACGCAGGCGAGTATGGCGTTTGGCAGCCGCCCCTCCCGCTCCAGCATCTGCGCGCGCGCCTCCCGGCCGATGACGCTCTGAAACTCCCTCACCATCATGGGGAACGGGTGCGGGCCCATGACCGAGCCTAATACATAGTGCGTGTCCGTTATCCTGCGCGTCCATTCCCGCATGGTTTCGTTGACCGCGTCCTTCAATGTCCTTGTCCCGCTTGTCACCGGGTGCACCTTAGCCCCCAGCAGCCGCATGCGGTGGACGTTAAGCGCCTGGCGCTCGGTATCCTCTTCCCCCATGAATATCTCGCACTCCATGCCCATCAGCGCCGCCGCCGTCGCCGTCGCCACGCCGTGCTGCCCAGCGCCCGTTTCCGCGATGACGCGCGTCTTGCCCATGCGTCTTGCCAGCAGCGCCTGCCCCAGCACGTTGTTGATCTTGTGCGAGCCCGTATGGTTGAGGTCCTCCCGCTTCAAATACAGCTTCGCGCCGCCTAAATCCCGAGTCATGCGCGCTGCGTAATACAGCAGCGACGGGCGGCTGGCGTAGCCGTTTAACAGCTCCGTCAGTTCCGCCTGAAACTCCGCGTCCGCGCTGTACCGCGCGTACGCCTCCTCCAGCGCGTGCAGCTCGTTCATCAGCGTTTCCGGGATATACTGCCCGCCGTGTATGCCGTATCTTCCTGTTGTCATTGGATTGTGCCTCCTATGGTATTTCAGGTACGGTTCTTTTCTTTTTGCAAAAAGAAAAGAACCAAAAGAAAAACCTACGCAATTTAAAACATTTATACTTTTCGAACGGCCTTTGCAAGCAGCCGGATCTTTTCGCCGTCCTTCACGCCGTCCGTTTCCGCGCCGGAGCTTATGTCCACGCAGTATGGATGTAACGCCAGCGCGTCCGCGATATTGCCAAGATTCACGCCTCCCGCCAGAAAATACGGACGGGTGCAGGCGGATAAAAAGCTCCAGTCGAACATCGTCCCCGTGCCGCCCGCGCCGTTGTCCAGCAGCAGGTAGTCCGCGGGCGAGTCCATGTGCGCCGTAATATCCGCCCCGCTTTCCACCCGCACGGCCTTGATTATGGGCACGCCCTTCTCCTTCAGTCTTTCGATATACGCGCGGCTTTCCCCGCCGTGCAGCTGCGCAACGCTTATGACGTTCTCCCGGTAGAGCTTTAATATCTCCGCCTGCGGCGCGTTCACGAATACCCCCACCGGCATGATTTCGGGAGCGAGCCGTTCGCGCAGCGCCCGCGCGAGCGCGTAGGTGACCTGCCTGCGGCTTTTCGCGAACACGAAGCCAATATAATCCGGCTTCGCTTCGTTCACATACGCGATATCGGCCGCGCGGAACAGCCCGCAGATTTTGAGCTTTGTCATGCTCCCCCTCCCATAAGCGCCTGTAGCGCCGCTTTTTTATCGCGGCTCCGCATCAGCGTTTCGCCGACCAATACGCCGTTGACATTCGCCTGCCGCAGCAGCTCGATTTGTGCCGGCGCGGAAATGCCGCTTTCCGAAACGAACAGCACATCCTTGGGGACAAGCGCCCGAAGCCGCAGGCTGAGCGATACGTCCACCTCGAATGTCCGAAGGTCCCGGTTGTTGACGCCGATCACCCGCGCGCCCGCTTTTATCGCCTGCCCGACCTCCTGTTCCGAATGCGCCTCCACCAGTGCTGTCAGCCCGAGCCAGCGGGCGGTTTCAATATAGTCGCGGAGCATACCGCCGTCCAGCAGCGCGCAGATCAGCAGCACGGCGTGCGCGCCTATGACTTTCGCCTCGTAGATCTGGTATGCGTCCACCGTAAAATCCTTGCGCAGCACGGGGATGGAGACCGCTTGCGTAATTTCCGTAAGATACGCGTCGCTTCCTAAAAAGAAATACGGCTCGGTCAGCACGGAGATGGCCGCAGCCCCTGCCGCCTCGTATTCCTGCGTGATCGAAAGGTAAGGAAAATCCTCCGCGATCACGCCTTTGGAGG
>DATMXR010000084.1:0-3727 GCA_035561315.1 Feifaniaceae bacterium | reverse complement strand
CGAATATATAGGGGAGAAACTAAGGAAACGTGGGCGTGCCATATGTTACGCAAAGACAGAGACCGTCAAAGAGACAATTGAACGCTCCTTTGCGGACGCCAAGGAACTCCATGGCCTCCGCTATGCCCGCATGCGCGGGATTAGAAACATGCGCGAGCAATCCTTCCTCACCGCGGCTGTCCAGAACATAAAGAAAAATCGTTAAGGCGGTAGGTCAGCCTTTGCTGCGTTTCCTTTCCGCTCTTTCTTTAAACAAAGGCCCGTGCTTCGCTTGAAAACACGGGCCTTTGTCGATAGTCTGAACCGGCAGGTTTTACCTGCCGGATCTTTTGGTTTTGCGCCGGGAAATTCTAAAAAGAGGCTATTTCTTTCTATATTCCCGCAGCGCCTTGGCGATGGTTTCGGCCTGCTCCCTTGTCAGGGTCCCGTCCTTTACAAGCTCGGCAAACGGCCCGTCCGCTTCCCGTTTGGCCTTTTGTTCCTCCAGGTAGGCCTTGCGTTCGTCCTCGGTCATGGATTTGAGCTTTTCCCGTTCGGCCTTGTGCGCCTCCCGTTTTTGGCTCAGATACGTAAGCAGCTTGTCTCCCGTTTCGCGCGGGATGACATTGTCGGTTACAAGCCCGTCGACAAACGCTTTCGCGTCAAGAGGGCTTTTCTGCCGGTGCGTCCTGCCTGCTTCCGCCCTGACGAAAATAAGCCTGCCCGGCGCTTCGCCCGCGGCGAGCGTCGGACTGGCCAGCACGGCGGACAATATGAAAACGGACAGGAAAGAAATGAGTTTTCGCTTCATTTTTATCCTCCTTTTTCAGTGCTGTATGCGGCCGCATATGCATTGTTATTTTCTCCGGATCATATTCAGGAAAACCGAATTAAAATTTTACGGAACCGCCTGAATTTTCATGGGATTTTTTTAAAAAACCGAGTTTCCCGGCGGGGCGCTCCGCCGCCCCGCCAGCGCAGAGAACATTAGAGAATGCATTGAAATCCGTCCCGTCTCTGGCGGCATGAAAAAGCCGCCTGCTCCCGGCGGCTTTTCCTGTATGCCCGCGGCCATATGGCGCTAAATACTGCAAATGGTATTGCGTGTGGAAAGATAAGGCGCGTACCCATAAAGCAAGAAGTCTACGTATGCGTTGCCCGTACCGGCGGCGGCCTCCGCGTATACCTTGATCCCCACGCCCGGAACGTCATAGGCCAAAGAGTAAGGCCCGCCCGGAAGCAGCGTGAACTGGTCGAGGTATGACACGCCCTCCTCGCCGGCCATGACCGCAAGCCGCAATGTCACCGGGACGTTGGAGGTGGGGCGGCTGGCGGACGCCATGCGGATGGAAGGGTAAGCGGAGACGCATACGCCCCGGGGAAAACGGGCTGTCAAATCGAGTATGGTCCCGGCAGGGATCGCAACGGCGCCCGGCGCGGTCCTGAAAAGTAATCTTGTTCCTTGCATATATACGAGATCCTTCCATATGGATTTTGTATATACTATGATTCATGCAAAGAACAGGTGACGGAATATATGGCTTTTACGGGCGGGAAACAAGAATGCTCCCGGCCCCTGAAAGGGAAGCGGGGTCGGCCGCGCCGTTTTTTACCGCATGCCTGCCGTTGACGAATACGTGCGTTACGCCCTCCGGCTTTACGGGGAGATCGCCGTGGGCGGCGATGCGGTCAAAATCGAACACCGTGACGTCGGCAAAGTACCCTTCGCGCAGATATCCGCGCTCTTTGATCCGGAACCGGTCGGCCGTGGCCCCCGTCATTTTTCGCACGGTCTGCTCCAGCGTAAGCCCGCTTTTTCTCTCCCGCGCCCATTGCAGGAACGTGGGGAAGCAGGAATACGCCGCGGCGTTCTGCACGCCTTTTTCCTCGATCCAGGCGTCGGTCATAAAGAGCGAGTGCTCGTATTGCATCAGCTCGAACAATATGGGCTCGCTGTAATACCGGTACATGTTGACGCGGCCCTTGCCCCGGCTCAGGTCCGCCAGCCGCAGGTACGCGTCAAGCTCGGAAACGTTCCAAAGCCTTGCGATCTCCGGCACGCGCTTTCCGCAGAGGTCCTCGTGCCCTTCGCCCAGCCAGGCGATCTGCATATCCGAAAATCCGAAACCCAGCGCCCGCTTGGTGACGCCGATCTCGAGAGCGAGCCGCGCGCGGGTGGCGGGAGAGCGCTTCTTGTTTTCCGGCAGGGAAAGGTACCAGCTCGGAAGCACCACCGTGATGACGGAAACGCCGAACGTCATGGCGTACATGTCGTATTGGACGTCCACGCCGTCGGCGCGGGCGCGGTCGATCAGCGCAAGGCTTTCCTCCGCCGTCTTCCAGGAGGCCTCGCCCACGAATATGAGGTGGGAATACTGCAGCCTTACGCCGGTCTCCCAGGCCAGCAGCAGCATTTCGTCGAGTGCCCTGAGGTTGTGCGCCCTGCCGCCGAACGGCGGGCTGTAGGAGGTGGAAGCGGCGGAGCACGCCCGGGCGTGGACGGTGAGTATTTTATTGTGTTTTGCCGCCGTCCGCGCGGCGGAATACAGCTCCTCCCGCGTCGCGTAGCGGTCCGGCTCGTACATCAGGCCGTAGGAAAGGCCGAACGCCCCCTGGCTAAGCGATTCCTCAAGCGTTTCGTCGTGCAGCTTCATTTCCTCCGCCGTGAGCGGGCGGTTTTCATACCCGCTCAGCCCGATGCGTATGGAGCCGTGCCCCTGCAAAGGCGCCAGGTTCAGGGGCGAACGCAGTTCCGCTTCCTCCCGCCAGCCGGAAAACGTGTGGAAGCCTTCGTCCGGCGCGTCGCCCACATCAAACAGGCCGCTTCCCAAAAGGTGCCTGTAAGGCGTTCCCTGTCTGTAGCCGAAAGGGGAAAACCCGCAGTTGCCCGTTACCTGCGTGGTGACGCCCTGCTCCGCGAACGGCGTGAAGTAGGGCAGGGGCTCCGTTCTTGCCGCGTACCAGTCGTTGTGGGAGTGCGCGTCGATAAACCCCGGCGCTATGGTAAGGCCCGCGCAGTCGATCACCGCGCCCGGAAAATCTTCGGGCGCTTCCCCGCGCAGCACGGAGAGTATCCTTCCGTCCTCCAGCACGACGGAACCGGGGTATTTGGGATGTCCGCTGCCGTCCACGACCGTCCCGTTTTTGAGCAAGGTCCTCATATATTCCCCTCCCCATATGTGTTTCACTCTGATGTAAGCGATTGCACGATGTGTGCCGATGCATGACTCTTAAATATTCTATAATATTCTATCACAGTCCGGCATATCGCCAAAATACAAAATGCGGCCACGCCTCATTTTGTTTGGGGGCAGGACCGCATTGTCCGCATTTCTATTCGCTATGCGTTCGCTTTTTTGGAGTAGCTTTTTACATACACAAGGCGCATCAGGCGGCATTCCAGCGGATGGATGGGCCCGCCCCCGCCGGTGAGCCGGGAGCAAAGCCATGCGAGCGCGTTCTTTTCCGCCACCATACGGACGGCTTCGGCGTCGCTTTTCGTACCGGCGCAGCACAGCGCCCCGCCGCCGGGCAGGAACACGGCCGAGCGCCCTTTGAGCGCGCGCACGGCGTCCTCCGGCGCGCCGCTTTTTGCGGGGCGCATGCTCACGCCGCCAAGCTGCGCGAAATCGTCCAGCATGGGAAAAAGCGTTTGGCCCGCGGCGGAAAGCTCCAAAAGGCCGTGCTCCGTCGCCCGCACGATGAACGAGATATCCCTGCGGCTTTCATAGACCGCCTGGTGTACGCC
>DATMXR010000083.1:0-11333 GCA_035561315.1 Feifaniaceae bacterium | reverse complement strand
ATAATATACAACAACGAAAATCAAATGTCAACCATGAAATTTCCTCCCCATTTTAGGGCGTTTTGGGCGCGTATCCATCGGCCGGGCGCCGCAAAGCCGCCCGCCTTGCATGCGGCGCGGGAAGCCGCTATAATGAAACTGTATGATGACGTCCATATGGGCTTGAAAAAAGGTGGAAATCAATTTGGAGAATATTGGCGCCTCTTTTGAGACGCAGGAATTGACAAGCGCGCTCTTCCTGGAGCTTTCGCAAAGAAACCTCAGGTACCATATCGAATCCTACGGCTGCCAAATGAACGCGCACGACAGCGAAAAAATAGCGGGCATGCTCACCGCAATAGGGTATCGGGCGGCTAGTAAGAAAGAAGAAGCCGACCTTATTCTTTTTAATACCTGCTGCGTGCGCGAACATGCGGAAAAGCGCGTATTCGGCAATGTCGGCGCGCTCAAAAAGCGGAAGGATGAGAACCCGGGGCTTATTATCGCGGTATGCGGCTGCATGATGCAGCAGCCCGAAGTGGCGAAAAAGCTCTACGACCGCTATCCGTTTGTCAACCTTGTGTTCGGTACGCACAGCCTGCATGAACTGCCCGCGCTGCTCTCGCTTGTTTTGCAGGGGGAGCGGCCTTTGAGCGTGCACGATACCGAAGGGGACGTCATAGAGGGCCTGCCGGTAAAGCGCGTGCCCGGCGTGACTGCCAGCATCAACATCATGTATGGCTGTAACAACTACTGCACCTACTGCATCGTTCCCTATGTGCGCGGCAGAGAGCGTTCGCGCCGGCCGGAGCATATTCTGGAGGAAGCGAGGGCGCTCGCGAAACAGGGATACAGCGAGATCCAGCTCCTGGGCCAGAACGTCAACTCTTACGGGAAGGACCTCGGCACGATCTCGTTTGCGAAGCTTCTGGGGCAGATCAACGGCGTTGACGGCGTCCGCCGCATCCGGTTCATGACGTCGCACCCCAAGGACCTTTCGGATGAGCTGATCGAGGCCATGGCCGCATTGGATAAGGTATGCGACCATATCCATCTGCCCGTGCAGGCGGGCAGCGACAGGATATTGAATAGGATGAACCGGGTCTATACCCGCGCGGAATATCTTGCGCTTGTGGAAAAGCTGCGCAAAGCGAACCCAGGTATCGAGTTGACCACGGATATCATCGTAGGGTTTCCGGGGGAGACGGAGGAGGATTTTCAGGAAACGCTCTCTTTAATGGAGGAAGTGGGCTTTTCCGCCGCGTTCACGTTCATGTATTCCCCGCGGAGCGGGACAAAAGCCGCCGCAATGGAGGAGCAGGTCCCGCCCCCGGTCAAAAAAGAGCGGCTGCACCGCTTGAACGCCCTGCAGGAACGGATGACGAGGAAGACAAACGAGCGCTACATCGGCAAAACGGGCGAGGTATTGGTGGAAGGGTGCGATACGCGCAAGGAGATGCTGTACGGGAAATTGTCCAGCTTCAAAATGGTGTATTTCCCCGGAACACCCGACAAAATCGGCTCTTATATGAGGGTTTGCGTGCAAAAAGCGCACAATAATTCATTGATAGGCGTCTTGGAAGACGCTGTGAAACAATAAATAGGAAGGAAATCGATCATGATATTAGATAAAGCCAGGGAATTGGGCATTGCGTTGAGCGAGACGCCGGAGTTTTTGCGCATGCAGAGCGCGCGCGAACTGATGGGAGAAAACGAAGCCGTAACCTCCGCGCTTGCGGAGTACAAGGAAAAGCAGGAGGAACTGGTGGAGCTTTTATCCGGCGAGGACGCCGACAGGCTTTTGATCGCCTCGCTGTCCAGGGACGTGGAAACGCTGCAGGAGCAGCTTTTGGAAAATCCGATATTCGCGGAGGCCATGGCCGCGCAGAACGCGTTCCAGCTTTTGATGAGCCAGGTCAACGGGGAGATCGCCGCGTGCATCGGCGCGCAGAGCCGCGGCGGCGGCTGCAGCGGAGGTTCCTGCGAAGGCTGCCAGGGCTGCCACTAAGCTTTCAACCGTACAAAAGAGCGTGCTGGAGAAGGGGGGAGCCTATGCCCGGCGCTTTGACGCCTTTGATGCGCCAATATCTGGATGTCAAGGAAAAGTACAGCGATTGTCTCTTAATGTTCCGTTTGGGGGATTTTTACGAGCTGTTCTTTGAGGACGCCGTTACCGCCTCGCGGGAACTTGAAATTGTGCTCACGGGGCGCGATTGCGGGCTGGAGGAGCGCGCGCCCATGTGCGGCGTGCCGTACCATTCCGTAGACGGGTACGTCAACCGCCTGATCGAAAAGGGATATAAGGTCGCCATATGCGAGCAGCTTTCCGATCCCTCGCTTTCTAAAGGCCTTGTGGAGCGGGACGTGGTGCGCGTCATTACCCCCGGCACGGTCATAGAGGAAACCATGCTGGAGGAAAGCAAGAACAATTTCCTGCTCTCCCTGTTTTATCAGGAGGAGCGGATCGGCTTCGCGTATGCGGACGTCTCTACGGGCGGCTTTTTCATAGGGGAGCTATTCGGCGAGGATATCAACACGCAGTTAAAGGACGAAATCGCGCGCATACAGCCCACCGAGATTTTGGCGAGCGACGCGCTGTTTTTGCAGGCAGGGCTGACCAGGAGCCTTTCCTCCGCCTATTTTTTGCAGAACTACGCCGGCTGGGCGTATGAAGAAAAAGCGGCGGAGGCGCGGTTGCTGCGGCATTTCCAGGTCGCCTCCTTGGACGGCTTTGGCATATCGAATATGCGGCATGCGATATGCGCGGCGGGCGCTCTGATGGCTTATTTGGAGGAAACGCAGAAAAACGCGCTTTCGCATATCCAGTTTATACGCCTGATGAGCCGTTCTAGCTACATGGTACTGGACAGCTCCACGCGCCGCAACCTGGAGCTGACAAAGCCATTGCATTACGGCGGGAGCAAAAAGAACACGCTTCTATATCTCCTGGACGAAACCAGGACGGCCATGGGCGCGCGCATGCTGCGCGGCTGGGTGGAACAGCCGTTACAGTCCATTCCTGAGATCGCCTTCAGGCTTTCCGCGGTCGAAGAACTCAAAGCCCAGCTCATCCAGCGCGACTCGCTCCGCGAGGCGCTGAACGGCATCTACGATATCGAGCGGCTTTCAAGCCGCATCGCCTACGGCACCGTCAACGCACGGGATTGCGTGGCCCTGCGCAACTCCTTGATGCGCCTGCCCGTCATCATCGGCCTGACGGGGAGCTTTCCCGCGCCCGCCCTTAAAAAGATCGCGGCGGAACTGGACCCCATGGAGGATATCCGGGAACTTCTTGCGCATGCCATTGTGGACGAGCCGCCGTTAAGCGTAAAAGAAGGCAACATCATACGCCCCGGCTACAATGCGGAGGTGGACAAGTTCAAGGAAGCCGCCGTCAACGGCAAGCAGTGGCTTGCCGATATGGAGGCTGCGGAGCGGGAAGCCACGGGTATCAAGAACCTGCGCATCAGCTACAACAAGGTGTTCGGCTATTATATCGAGGTGACGCGTTCCTACCAGAACCTTGTGCCGTACCGCTACCAGCGCAAGCAGACGCTGGCGAACGCGGAACGGTACATCACCCCGGAACTCAAAAGTATGGAAGAAACCATACTCGGGGCCGAAGAACAGCTCATTTCGCTTGAATACACGCTCTTTACGCAGGTACGGGAAACGCTTGTTTCCTGTATCGGCCGCATGCAGAAAACGGCGGCGCTGCTGTCCGAGCTTGATTGCTACCAGTCCCTGGCGCAGGTCGCGTCGGAGAATAACTATGTAAGGCCCGCTCTCAGCAAACAGGGCGGCATCACAATCAAAAACGGCAGGCATCCGGTGGTGGAGCGCGCGCATAAGGACAGGTTTATCCCAAACGACGCGCATCTTGACGATACGGACAACCGCCTCATCATACTCACCGGCCCCAATATGGCGGGCAAAAGCACGTATATGCGGCAGATCGCGCTGATCGTGCTGATGGCGCACATCGGGAGCTTTGTCCCGGCGGACGAGGCGAATATTTGCCTGACCGACCGCATATTCACGCGCGTGGGCGCGTCGGACGACCTTGCCGCGGGCCAGAGCACGTTCATGGTGGAAATGAGCGAAATGGCAAACATCCTCCATAACGCCAGCGAAAAAAGCCTGCTGCTGCTCGACGAGATCGGCCGCGGCACCAGCACGTTCGACGGGCTCAGCATCGCGTGGGCGGTGCTTGAGCACATCGCGGATTATGCCAAATGCGGCGCGAAGACGCTGTTCGCCACCCATTACCATGAGCTGACCGAGCTCGAGGGGACTTTAAGCGGCGTCAAAAACTACCGTGTCGCCGTAAAAGAGGTGGGGGAGGATATCCTGTTCCTCCACAAGATCATGCGCGGGGGCGCCGACAAGAGCTTCGGCATCCAGGTGGCGCGGCTCGCTGGACTCCCGGATGATGTCATCCGCAGAGCAAAAGGCATATTAAAGGAGCTTGAAAAGGCGGACATCAACCGCCCGCGCGGCGTCAAGCGCGGCCAGGAGGAACTCTCGCAGCAGCTTTCCCTGCTTACGGAGGGCCAGACGGACGAACTGCTGCAGGAGCTTGCCCTCTTGCAGGTGGACGCGCTTACGCCCATTATGGCGCTGAACACGATCAACGACCTCCATCAGCGCGCGAAGCTGATCAGGAACGCAAAATGAGCAAAATTACCGTATTATCCCCCCATATCGCAAACCAGATCGCCGCGGGAGAAGTGGTGGAACGCCCGGCTTCGGTGGTGAAGGAGCTTGTGGAAAACGCCATAGACGCGGAGGCCACCGCGATCACCATCGAGATCAAAAACGGCGGCGTCGATTATATCCGCGTCACGGACAACGGCACGGGCATTCCCGCGGAGGACGTGCTGCTTGCTTTTGAGCGGCACGCCACAAGCAAAATCAGCGAACAGGAGGATCTGGCGCATATCGAAACCCTCGGGTTCCGAGGAGAGGCGCTGGCCTCCATCGCGGCGGTGGCGCAGGTGCAGCTTTCCACCCGCGAGCGCGGCGCGCAAACGGGCATGCATGTCCGTATCGAGGCGGGGGAGTGCAAAGCGCACGAGCAGTCCGCCTGCCCGGAGGGCACCCGCATCGAGGTGGAGAACCTCTTTTACCATGTGCCCGCAAGAAGGAAGTTCTTAAAAACGGCCCGCACGGAAGGAAGCTATGTCGGGGAATACGTTTCCCGCCTGATACTCTCCAGGCCGGATATTTCCTTTCGGTTTGTCAACAATGAAAAGGACGTATACCGGTCCCCGGGCGACAATAGTCTCAAAAACGCCCTTTACTGCGTGTACGGCGCTGAGGTGCTGCCGCATTTAAGGGAAGTGGACTTTGACGACGGGTACGTCAAGCTGACCGGATACCTCGGCACGCCGGAGATTGCGCGGCCCAACCGGTCCCAGCAATCCTTTATATTAAACGGCAGGTTCATCCGCTCCATGCTGCTTTCCGGCGCCATGCAGCGGGCTTATGACACGCGGCTGATGGTGGGGCGATATCCGTTTGCGCTCGTCAACATCCTGCTGTCCTCCCGGGAGGTGGACGTCAACGTCCATCCGGCCAAGCTGGAGGTCCGTTTTGCGCAGGAAAACCGCATGATATACGCCATGACGGAAGCCGCCAAGAAGGCGCTCGGGTTCTCCCTGCCGCCGGAGGTGCGTTTTACGGCGGCGGAGGGCGTCGCAAAAGCCGTCATGATCGGGGAAAAGCGCGTGCAGCCGGAGCCGGAGCGGAAAACATCGAATGTCGTCCAACCGGCCGACATTTTGCGCGTTGGACCCCAATCTGCGTTTTCTGCCCCGATCACGCCGCAGGACCGGCCCGCGCCTATCCAGCCGGCCGCGTTCGCTCCGCTTGAGGATCATGTCGGACCTGCGGAAGGGTTCCGCGTAAAGGAGGCGCTTTACGACATTCCACATTTTCGCGTGGAGCTTTCGCGCGCCGCAGCGGAATCCGAAGCGCAGGAGCAGCAAAGGCTGGAGCAGGAAAAAGAGGAGCAGCAGCAGTTCCACGCGCTGCCCGTGGCCGTCATCGGCCAGGCGTTCGACTCATATTGGGTCACGCAGCAGGGGGACACGCTGTATTTAATTGACCAGCACGCCGCGCATGAGCGCAGGCTCTACGAGCGGTTCATGGCCCAGGCGCACGAAAAGGCCGCGCAGACGTTTTTGAGCGCGGAGTTGATCCAGCTGACGCCGCCCGAATACGATATTCTGCTGCGCCACAAGGAAATCTTAGAGGAGCTTGGCTTCGATCTGGAACCCTTCGGCGCAACCTCCATCCGGGTGCACGCGGCGCCCGCAATGCTTGCGGACGTGCCTGTCGGAAAGGTACTGCGCGAGGCGCTGGAGATGCTGCAGGCGCAGGGGCGTACCTCCACAGTCGAGTTAAAGCGGGAAGCCATCATACAGGCTTCGTGCAAGCACGCCGTAAAGGCGGGCGACCCGCTGACCAAGCCGGAGATCGAGGACCTGATCCGGGTATTTACGGAGGAAGGCCTGCCGCTGACCTGCCCGCACGGGCGGCCCGTGATGATAAAGCTGACACGCAGGGAAATCGAAAAGCTGTTTAAGCGCATTGTTTGAGGTGCAGCGTGGGAAAAAAGCCGCACATACTTATATTGCTGGGCCCCACGGCCTCCGGAAAAACGGCGGCCTCCGTGCTGCTTGCAAAGAAGCTCAACGCGGAGATCATATCGGCGGACTCCATCCAGGTGTACAAGGGCCTTGACATCGGCTCGGCCAAGCCGACTATGGAGGAGCGGCAGGGAATCGAGCATCATCTAATTGATGTAGCGGATGTGGACGATACTTCGTTCAGCGTAGCGGAATATAAACGGCAGGCGGAGTTTGCGATAGCCGATATCCGTTCGCGCGGGAAAACGCCGCTTGTGGTAGGGGGGACGGGGCTGTACGTGAACGCCCTTACCTACCCGCTGCAGTTTACCAATGTGCCGGGGGACCCTCTTGTTCGCGAACGGCTGCAGCTTGAGGAGCGGGAGCATCCCGGCAGCCTTTACCGCAGATTGCAGCTTGAAGACCCCGCTTCCGCCGCCCGCCTGCACCCGAACGACCGAAAGCGCGTCGTCCGCGCGTTAGAGGTGCTGGAGGTTTCAGGCCGTCCGCTCAGCTCCTTTGGAGCGGATTTTGAAAACAAGGCGCGGCAGGAAATCGATTATCATGTGGCGCAAATAGGCCTTACGATGGAGCGGGTGCTGCTGTACCAAAGGATCGAACAGCGCGTGGACGACATGATGCGTTCAGGCTTGCTGGAAGAAACGAAAAAGCTCCACGAGGCCGGGTACGCGCATACGCTGCCCGCCTTGCAGGGGCTCGGCTACAAGCAGTTGTTACGGCATCTTAGGGGCGAAACGGCTTTAGAGGAAGCGGTGGAGGAAATCAAGCGCGAAACGCGCCGCTTTGCCAAACGGCAGGTCACTTGGTTCAAACGGGACCAACGCATCCGCTGGCTGGATGTGACGCAATATAGAGATTTGGATACGCTTACGGATGAAATGGCGGCAATTTACATGGGGGATGAAGGGGAAACAGTATGAATACAGGTACAGGGAAAGAAAACCCGCAGGATCGCATATTGAACCAATTGCGCAGGAAAAAAGCGCCCTGTGTCATCCATTTGGCGAACGGCTTTCAAATCAAGGGCGCCATAGTCCGCGCGTTTGATAACTTTGTGATCGTGATCGAGACGGAAGGCAAACAGATGATGCTCTACAAGCACGGCATTTCGTCCATCACAATGATAACGCCCGTGGCGCTGGACGCTTCCGCGGACGAAGCGCAGGAAAAACAGGAATAAAGATAGGACATTCAGTATGAGTACACAGGAATTGCACGGATTTCCCGCCTCGGAAAAAGCCGTCTCGGCCGTATGGAAGGCCGAAAGCGAGCTGGCCGGGGTGTTTCATAAGATCGACGCCATAGAGGCGCACAACCAATGGAAGGTGCTCCAGGCGTTTCAGCTGGAGGGCGTCGCGCAGCGCCATTTTTCCCCGACGACCGGGTACGGTTATGACGATATCGGGCGCGATACGCTGGAGCGCGTGTTCGCACGCTCGTTTGGGGCAGAGGACGCCTTGGTGCGCCCGCAGATCGTCAACGGGACGCACGCGCTGTACCTGATGCTTTCCGGAGTTCTGAGATCCGGGGACACGCTGCTGTGCGTCACGGGCAAACCCTACGATACATTGGAGCAGGCGATCGGCGGGGAAGAGGGGTTCGGCTCATTGCAGGAATACGGTATAAAATACCGTGAAGTACCACTCTCTGAAGACGCGATCGACATCCCCCGCGTGCTTTCCGTGCTTATGGAGGACAAGAGCGTCCGCATGGTCTACGCGCAGCGTTCGCGCGGCTACGCGTGGCGCGAGGCGGTTTCCGTGGACGCGTTTGCCGAAGTTTTTCAGGCCGTGAAGCGATGCCGCCCGGACGTTATCATCGCCGTGGACAACTGCTACGGGGAGTTTGCAGGAACGCGGGAGCCTGCGCAAATAGGCGCGGACCTCATGGCGGGCTCGCTCATCAAAAACCCCGGCGGCGGCCTTGCGCCCACCGGCGGCTATATTGCGGGAAAACGGGAGCTGGTGGAAAGGATCGGCCACCGGCTGACGGTGCCGGGGATGGGGCGCGAGGTCGGCTCCTATGCGGGTTCCTACCTGCCGTTCTATCAGGGGCTGTTTTTGGCACCGCACGTCACGGCCCAGGCGCTAAAATCCGCGGCGCTGTTCGCGCGCACGTTTGAAAACGCGGGCATGGTCACGATGCCCAAAAGCGACGCGGAGCGCTCGGACATCATCCAATCGCTGCGATTGCCCACCAAGGAGGCGCTCATTGCGTTCTGCCAAAGCATACAAAAAGCCGCCCCAATCGACAGCAGCGCCGCGCCCGAGCCGTGGGATATGCCGGGCTACAGCCACCAGGTCATTATGGCGGCGGGTACGTTTATACAGGGGGCGTCTATCGAATTAAGCGCGGACGCGCCGATACGCGAGCCGTATGTCGCCTATATCCAAGGGGCGCTTACATATGCGCACGGAAGACTGGGGGCCATGCTTGCGCTGGACGCGCTGCAAAAAAGCGGTGTGAACGTCAATAGCTGCGCATGAGCCCTATCACTTTGCCCACGACCTCTACGTCGCTGTAGGCGACGTATATGGGCTGCATGGCGGAGTTTTCAGGCTGCAGGCGGACGCGGTTATTTTCCTTATCCTCATAGAAGCGTTTTACGGTGGCGCGTTCGCCCTGTATGCGGGCGACCACGATATCCCCGTTGTGGGTCTGCAGGCCGTTGTGCACCACGATATAGTCCCCGTTGAACATGCCGGCGTCGATCATGCTGCTGCCTTCGATTTTGAGGATAAACACCTCATCCTTGCTTGCGCCGTGCAGCAGCTGGGGCGGGAGCACGAATTCCTCTTCAATGTTTTCCACCGCGAGTATGGGGGAACCTGCCGCCACGTTGCCCACCAGGGGAACCGGCATGCCGCCGGAAGCTACCTGAGAATCCGTAATTACCAGCGAGCGCTGCTTTGCGGGGTTGCGCTGTATGAGCCCGTTCTGTTCAAGCTTTGTCAGGTGGGCGTGGACGGTGGAGGTGGAGGCCAGGCCGACCGCCGAGCAGATTTCCCGAACGGTGGGAGGGAAGCTGTTCTTTTCGTAATAGGATACGATAAAATCGTAGATCGCTTTTTGCGGATTTCGCAGTTTCTTCATGGCGGACCTCCTGTACAGGTTATTCAACCATGCATCAAGTATAGCATGGATAGAACGGTTTGAAAACGTTCGTTCGCAAAATATCGCGCAAAATCGCTCATAACAATCTTGCAAACCCGATAAAACGAGGTATCATGGACCAAGGAGGAGTATTTTTAAATGAAGCGCTGTCTGCTTGACGATACAAAGGAATGTATAGAATGCGGCGAATGCGACCGCTGCGACCTCGATCCCGGCAAGCTTTGCGACAACTGCTGCAAATGCATCGACGAATGGGAAGGGAATTTTGCCAAGATTCCCGTGCAGGATATCGTGACCGATCAAACGGAAGCATACCTGAGCGAATTCTATGAGGAAGAAGAGGAAGGGGAGGGGGAGAGCCTTACGTTACCCTCTTATAATCTTCCCGACCCCGCCCTTTTGGCCGAATGGGAGGAAAAGCTCAAATCGTTTGAAACCAAGCAGCAGCCTCCCGCGCTCCACGGCGTGCGAAAGCGCCGCCCCAGGGAATAATCTTTGTCAGCCGGGCGCTGAGCCCGGCTTTTCTGTCGGCTCCGTTTCGGCCGCAGATACCGGCTCCTCTTGCGCGGGAGGCGCAGGCGCAGGCTGGGAAAACGCAGGGTCTTCCCTTAATTTGATGACCTGGGCCGCGAAACGCCGCCTGTCCCGCTCGACCGCCGCGTAGTGCTTCCTTGTGGTGTTGACGTCCTTATGGCCCAAAATATCGGCCACAAGGTAAATATCGCCCGTTTCCTGGTACAGCATGGTCCCGTACGTGGAGCGTAGCTTGTGCGGGGAAATTTTTTTTAACGGCGTCGCGACGGAGGCGTATTTTTTCACCAGGTTTTCCACTGCGCGCACGGTGATGCGCTTTTTTTGCAGCGAAAGGAACAGCGCGTTTTCATGGCCGGGCAGGGCCTCCATGGGCTCGCGTACCAAAAGGTATTTTAAAAGCGCTTGCCGCACTTCCTCGCCAAACACAAGCGAATCCTGGTTTCCGCCTTTGCGCGTGACCAGGAACGAGTTGCTGACAAAATCCAGGTGGTTGATATCCACGCCCACAAGCTCGCTGATGCGGATGCCCGTGCCTAAAAAAAGCGTCAGTATGGCGGCGTCCCGCGCCTTTGTGAATCTGTGGTATTTCTTTTGGGCGGGGGAGAGGCCGCCGCCCGATTCCGCGGTATCGATGAGGTCCGCGACCTCGTGGGGCTCCAGCCGGATAATCGCCCGCTCGTGCAGCTTGGGAAGCTCCACAAGCGAAGCGACGTTGTTCTGTATCATTTCGTGCTTGAAGAAGTACTTGAAGAAGGAGCGCAGCGTGGAAAGCTTGCGCGCCTTTGCGCGTTCGTGGTTCGTTACCTCGCGTTCGTTTTTTAAATACAGGGTAAGATGCTCCAAAAACAGCTCGATATCGAGCGCTTTTACCTGCTCCAGATCGGAAAGGCTCAGGTCTTTGACTTCTTTTCCTTTAAAATAATCGATTTCGGCCGTCAAAAACGCGAAGAACGTCTTCAGGTCCACCGCGTAGCCGTAACGCGTCAGCACGGAAGTCTGGCTTTCGACGCCGCGGAAATAGGTGCCGCAGCAGCTAGGAAGCTCGCTTAACAG
>DATMXR010000082.1:0-2109 GCA_035561315.1 Feifaniaceae bacterium | reverse complement strand
GTGATATATATACGAATTCCAAACATTAACGCATCGTCGCCGCGGCTCGTTTCGCGTGGGGCGGCGTCGCCCTCCGCGGTAGCGTAGCGCTGCTACGTCTCGCTCAAGCTCCTTGCCCCGCATCGAAAATCCCTCGCTGCTTTGGACTCGTTCATGTGTTCCATTCGTATAAAAAAACCCGCCGCCCGGCCGGTGTTCCGGCGTGCAGTCGGGTTCTTTTCTTTTCTCTTGGTTAGTCCGCGTTCTTCTTGGAAACTTCGATGCGCTCTGTCACCTTGGCGGCCTTGCCGATGCGGTCGCGCAGATAGTACAGCTTTGCGCGGCGGACCTGGCCGTGGCGTACGACCTCGATGCGGCCGATGCGGGGGCTGTTGTACGGGAACGTCCTCTCCACGCCTACGCCGTAGGATACGCGGCGTACGGTAAAGCTCTTGCGGACCGCGCCGCCCTGCATTTTGATGACGATGCCCTCGAAGTTCTGAAGGCGCTCGCGGTTGCCTTCCACGACTTTGACGAATACGCGGACGGTGTCGCCGATCTGCAGCTTGGGCAGATCCGTGCGAAGCTGTTCTTTTTCGAGTTCACGAATGATGTCAGACATATTTTTACTCCTTTTTCATAGACGTTCGTGCCCGTTTTTTTGATGCGAACAGAGGACCGCCCGTTTTCCGTTGGCTAGTATAACACACACCACGCGGTATGGCAAGCTTATTCCTGATGTTCCGCCGGATTTTCGGCGGTCAGTTCCGCTAAGGCGGCTTTTTCCGCCTTCGTGAGCGTCAGGCCCCGCAAAAGCTCGGGCCTCGTCGCCTGCGTCTTTATGACCGCCTGCGCCTTCCGCCACGCGGCGATGTTGGCGTGGTGGCCGTTTAAAAGTATTTCCGGCACCTTTTTCCCGCGGAAGTCCGCGGGGCGCGTATACTGCGGGTATTCCAAAAGCCCAGGGCCGGAAAATGACTCTTCTTCCGCCGAAGAGCTGCACCCGAGCACACCCGGGATAAAGCGGGACAGGCAGTCGATAAGCACCATGGCGGGTAATTCGCCTCCGGTGAGGACATAATCGCCTATGGAGACCTCTTCGTCCATAATGTCCGTCACGCGCTCGTCCACGCCCTCGTAATGCCCGCACAGCAGCAGCAAATGCTCCTCGCGGGACAATTCGCGCGCGTATTCGGGCGTAAGCGTCTTCCCGCGCGGGGAAAGCAGGATGCGCCGCGCTTTTTTGCCGCGCAGCACCGCATCCACGCAGTCGTAGATCGGCTGGACCATCATCACAAGTCCCGCGCCGCCGCCGAACGGATAATCGTCCGCTTTGCGGTGCTTGTTGTCCGTATAGTCGCGGATGTCGTGGACGTCCACGCGCAACAGGCCGTTTTCCGCGGCGCGCTTTAATATGCTCGCGTTGAGCACGCCCGGAAACATTTCCGGGAATAGCGTGAGCACGTCAATCCGCAAAGAAAGCGACCTCCCCGACAACCTCGCTGTTCAGTACGATGCGTTTTTGTTCCACATCCACCGTATGGAGCACTTTTTTCAAGGCCGGCAGCATCATACTCCGCTCGCCCTCCACCACATACACGTCGTTCGCGCCGGTTTCAAGCACATCCGTAATACGGCCGTACGCCATACCTGCCGTATCCGTCACAGTGCAGCCGATGAGATCCGCCACAAAGTACGTATCCGGCGGAAGCTTGACGGCATGGGTCTTGTCCACGCACAGGTACGCCCCGCGAAGCTTCTCCGCCTCTTCGCGGGTATCCACGCCTTCGATATGCAGCGTCACGGCGTCGGGGCTTATCCCGATGCCAGTAAGCTTCACAGGCGTCCGCCTGCCTTCCGCTTCCAGGTACGCCTCAGTCAGGCCCCGGAAGCGGTCCACGTTACCCGTGAGCGGCTCAAGCTTTACGTTGCCCTGCACGCCGTGGGGACGTACGACGCATGCGATGCGGTAGTACTCCATCAGACGATTTCCACGATATACTTTTTGTCTCCCCTGGCGGACGCCGCCTTGACCACGGTGCGGATGGCCTTTGCGATACGCCCCTGCTTGCCGATGACCTGCCCCATATCGTCGGGGGCGACGGAAAGCTCGATAATGGTGGCCTCTTC
>DATMXR010000081.1:0-14529 GCA_035561315.1 Feifaniaceae bacterium | reverse complement strand
CTTTTTATGTTTTCAAGGGCACATTTATTTCATAAAAACGAACGCCCGGGGCTGTCGGCGCCGAATTTCCCGAACGGCGCCAGGATGCGCCAAATTAGTGTGTTTTCCAGCAAATGAAGGCCGGAAATAAAAATCCTGCACAGCCTTGACAAACAGATATGCATAAAGTATAGTTACATGAAGCAAAGACGCTCGTCTTTTGTCAGACATGCGTTTTTTTATTTTAGGGCGTTATTCGCCCAAAATGTTTTGGAAGAGGGGGACAATGAAGATGAAACCGGTCAAGTCAATCGCAACCCTCGCTCTGGCCTGCTTAATGGCCCTGAGCCTGGTTGCCTGCGGTACTCCGGCCAACAACCCGCCGCCTTCGGGCAGCGCCGGACCCGAAGCCACCGCATCCGCCGACACTCCGCCCGCCGCCGAAGGAGGCAGCGCCCTCAACATCATGGTTGAGGTGGAGGTGGCCAGTCTGGATCCTCAGATCGCTACCGACGGAACCAGCTTTGAAGTCATCGCGGATTACACCGACGGCCTGATGCAGATGGACACGACCGGCAAGGCCGTGCCCGCCATCGCGGAGAGCTATGACATCAGCCCGGACGGCCTCACCTATACCTTCCACCTGCGTGAAGACGCGAAGTGGAGCAACGGCGACCCCGTCACCGCCGACGATTTCGTGTTCGGCTGGCAGCGCGCCGCCGACCCCGCCACCGCCGCGGAGTATTCCTACATGCTCAGCGATATCGGCCAGATCAAGAACGCGGCCGACGTGCTTGCCGGTACGAAGCCCGTTACGGACCTCGGCATCACCGCCGTGGACGAGAAGACTTTGAAAGTGGAGCTCAACGTGCCCGTTTCGTACTTTGAGAGCCTCATGTACTTCCCCACGTTCTACCCGATCAACCGCGCTTTCTATGAGAGCCTCGAAGTCGGTACGTTCGGCACCAGCCCCGAGACCGTGCTCAGCAACGGCGCATTCAAGCTCGAAAGCTACGAGCCCGCGGCGCTGTCCTTCAGCCTGGTGAAAAACCCGGATTACTACAATGCCGCGAACGTGAAGCTGGACGGCCTCAACTACCAGGTGGTAAAGGACAGCCAGCAGGCCTTCATGAGCTACCAGAACGGCGACCTTGACATCGTCAAGCTCAGCGGCGACCAGGTCGACCAGGTTTCCGGCGACCCGGAGCTCAACGTAGTCGGCGCCGGTTACATGTGGTATCTTACCCTGAACGGCCATGATGTTCCGGCCCTCGCGAACGTCAACCTGCGCCTCGCGCTTACCAACGCGGTGAACCGCGCGTCCATCGTGGCCGACGTCGTAAAGGACGGCTCCGTCGCCACCTATACCGCGGTTCCCCCGCAGTTCGCCACCGGCCCGGACGGCTCCGACTTCAGCGGCGACCAGGCTAGGTTCAGCGACGTCTGCGCCGACGACACCGCGAAGGCCGCCCAGTACTACGAAAAGGCCAAGGCGGAGCTCGGTACGGATACGTTCACGTTCGAGCTGCTTCTGGAAGACCAGACCGAGACCCAGAACGTGGCCGCGGTATTGAAAGAGCAGATCGAGACCGCGCTGCCCGGCGTTACCCTGAACCTCAAGGTGGAGCCGAAGAAGCAGCGCGTGGAGGACATCCAGAACGGCAATTATGAAGTCTGCCTCACCCGCTGGGGCCCGGACTATGCCGACCCCATGACCTACCTCGGCATGTGGGTGACCGACAACAACAACAACTACGGCCTCTGGAGCAGCGCGGCCTATGACCAGCTCATTGCCGACTGCACGACGGGCGCCTACATCCTGGACGCCGCCGCGCGCTGGAACGCCATGTATGAGGCGGAAAAGATCGTGATGGACGAGGCCGTGATCGTACCCCTGTACACCAAGGCCGACGCCAACATGATCAAGGGCGGCGTCAGCGGCATCGAATTCCACCCTGTTGCGCTCAACCGCGTATTCAAGAATGCGGTAAAGCAGTAACGGCGTAAGGCCTTTATTCCCGATGCTGCCCGCGCAGCGGCTCTGACAAAGCCGCTGCGCTTTTTCGGTAAAAAGCGGAAAGAGGGAACAATCGTGAAACACTATGTCATAAAACGCGTGCTCATCTCGGTGTTTACCCTGCTGGTCATCACCCTGGTGCTGTTCGCGCTGCTGCGGTTAATGCCGGGCTCGCCCTTCAACGACGAAAAGCTCAAGGAGGACCAGCGGGCCGCGCTCAACGCGAAATACGGGCTGGATAAGCCGCTGTACGTGCAGTTCGGCCGGTATGTCTTTAACCTTGTCCAGGGCGATTACGGGGTGAGCTATAACATCAGCAAAAATACGCCCATCAGCCAGCTTGTGCAATCGCGTCTGCCGGTGAGCATCAAGGTCGGCGGCATGGCCGTGGGCTCAGGGGCGCTCATCGGCCTTTTGCTGGGCATCGTCGCGGCGCTCAACCACAGGACCGCCATAGACACCGTCTGCACCGTCATATCGGTGCTAGGCGTTTCGGTCCCAAGCTATGTGTTCGCGCTCATACTCAGCTATACGCTGGGCTTCAAGCTCACATGGCTGCCGATGCTGTACAGCATGAAGGACCCCTTCCTGTCGAGCATCATGCCGAGCATCGCGCTGAGCATGTTTACAATGGCCTCCATCGCGCGGTTCACCCGCAACGAGATGCTGGAAGTGCTGGACAGCGAATACATGCTGCTGGCCGAAAGCAAGGGCATCAGCGGCGCGCCTCTCATCACGCGCCACGCGCTCAGAAACGCGCTGATCCCCATCATCACGGTGCTGGCCCCGCTGGTCGTGGACCTGATGACCGGGAGCCTGGTGGTGGAAAAAATATTCTCCATCCCCGGGGTGGGGAGCCTTCTTGTCACGGCCATACAATCCAACGACTATAACGTGGTCATCGCGCTCAGCTTTATTTACAGCGCCATGTACATCTTCATCATGCTGGCGGTGGATATCCTGTACGGCGTCATAGACCCCCGCATCCGTCTGGCGAAAGACGGCGAGGGCGGCGGCTCCGGCCGCCTTGGGTTCTTCGGGCGCTGGGCCCGGGTGCTGGGCATCAAAAAACGGAAGGCGGTGAGCGTGGATGGAACAAAATAAAGCTGCCGGAACACTGAACGGCGCCGCCTTTTTACCGGACGATTTCGAGCTGATCGGCGGCGAGCCGGAGGCGCAGATCGATTCCGGCTTTTCCGGCAACACCTATTGGAAGGACGTCCTCGAGCGCTTCGTTTCCAACAAAGGAGCGGTCGTGGCGCTCATCGTCATTCTTATTATCGTACTGTTCGCCGTTATCGGCCCGGCCATGACAGGGTACAGCTATTCCAGCCAGAATTTGTCGCAAAAGAACCTGGCGCCCCGGATACCGGGGCTGGAGGATATCGGCATATTCAACGGCGACGAATCGCTGCATACCACATCCGGCGACAAAATCGTGAACGGCTACCGGGACAAGGAACTGACCGACGTATATTATTGGTTCGGCAGCGACACGCTGGGCCGCGATATCTGGACCCGCGTATGGGAGGGCGCCCGCGTGTCCCTGGGCATAGCGGTGGTGAGCGCGTTTATCAACATGACGCTGGGCATGTGCTACGGGCTTATTAGCGGCTACTACGGCGGCTGGGTGGATAACGTCATGCAGCGCTTTGCCGAAATCAACAACAGCATCCCCCGGCTCGTGATCGTGACGCTGCTGCTGCTCGTTCTAAAACCCGGCTTTCTTACCATCGTGCTGGCGCTTGTTATTACCGACTGGATCAGCATGAGCCGCATCGCCCGGGCGGAAATGCTCAAGCTCAAGGAGCAGGAATTCGTGCTGGCCAGCCATACGCTGGGCGCGAGCGGCCCCGTCATCATATTTAAAGAGATATTGCCCAACATCATCGGGCAGATCATCACCCAGTTGATGTTCAGCATCCCGACCGCCATATTTACGGAGGCGTTCCTGAGCTTCGTCGGCCTGGGCATCCCGGTGCCGCAATGCAGCCTGGGCTCGCTCATCAGCGACGCGTTCAACAGCTTCACGACCCATCCCTACCAGATCGTGCCGCCCATACTTGTCCTGGCGCTTTTGATGCTCTGCTTCAACGTCCTGGCGGACGGCCTGCGCGAAGCGTTCGACCCCAAGCTGAAGGAAATGTGAGGTGCCGCATATGGAACAAAGAGAAAAAGTGATGGAAATCCGCGGCCTGTCCATTTCGTTTGATACCTCCGCCGGTCCCGTGCGCGCCATCCGCGGCGTGGATATCGACCTGCACCGGGGGGAGACTTTGGCGATCGTCGGGGAAAGCGGCAGCGGAAAATCCGTTACGATGAAGGCGGCCATGGGCATACTGGCCAAAAACGGCAAAGTGGACGGCGGCGTCATCAAGTATACCTACCGCCAGGACGACGGCGCCAAGAAGACCGTGGATATCCTGAAAATGAAAAAGCAGGAGCTTCGACGCCACATCAACGGCAAGCGCATCGCCATGATATTCCAGGACCCCATGACGAGCCTCGACCCCACCATGCCCATCGGCAAGCAGATCATGGAGGGCATGCTGTGGCATAAGCGCGCCACCAAGGCCGAGGCCTGGCAGAAGGCGGTGCGGCTTCTCGAAGAGGTGGGCATCCCGGAGCCGGAAAAGCGTATGAAGAACTACCCCCACCAGCTTTCCGGCGGCATGCGGCAGCGGGTGGTCATCGCCATCGCTTTGGCCTGCGACCCTGACCTTTTGATCTGCGACGAGCCCACCACCGCGCTCGACGTCACCATCCAGGCGAAGATACTGGAGCTAATACAGCGCATACAAAAGGAGCGCGGCATCAGCGTGATCTACATCACGCACGATCTGGGCGTGGTGGCCAAGATCGCGGAGTATGTCAATGTCATGTACGCCGGAAAGATCGTGGAGAAGGGCACGGTGGAGGATATTTTCTACGACCCCCGGCACCCCTATACCTGGGGCTTATTGAGCGCCATGCCGGATCTGGACACCGCCGACGAGCGGCTCTACACCATCCCCGGCTCGCCGCCCAACCTGCTGCGCCCGGTAAGCGGCGACGCTTTCGCCCCCCGCAACCAGTACGCCCTGAATATCGACAAGCGCATAGAGCCGCCCATGTTCCAGGTGAGCGGCACCCATTACGCCGCCACCTGGCTGCTCCATGACCGGGCGCCCAATGTGGAGATGCCCGCCGAGCTGAAGGAACGCATCCGCAGAATGATGGAGGGGGTGAAAAACCGTGCAGAGCTGTGAGCCTATTTTGAAGGTGCAGGGCCTGAAGCAGCATTTCACCGTCAGCAGGCAGTTTACCGTACGCGCCGTGGACGGGGTGGATTTTGTGATATACCCCGGCGAGACATACGGGCTGGTGGGGGAATCCGGCAGCGGCAAAAGCACGATCGGCCGGAGCCTGATCCGGCTGTATAAGCCCACCGCCGGGCGTATCGAGTTCGACGGCATGGACATTTCCGCAGCGATGAACCGCACCACCACCGAGCGGCTGCGCACCGAGATGCAGATGATATTCCAGGACCCCATGGCTTGCCTGAACCCGCGCAAAAAGGTCGGGGAGATCATAGCCCAGGGGCTCGACATCCATCATCTGTACAAGACGCGCGCCGAACGCGAAAGCAAGGTGGCGGCCATGCTCAAAAAGGTGGGCCTCGCCCCCGAACACGCCCACCGCTACCCGCACCAGTTCAGCGGCGGGCAGCGCCAGCGCGTGGGCATTGCGCGCGCGCTCATCATGAACCCGAAGCTCGTGATCGCGGACGAATGCATCAGCGCGCTCGACGTATCCATACAGGCCCAGGTGGTCAACCTGATGAAGGACCTGCAGCAGGAGACCGGCACCACGTATCTGTTCATCGCGCACGACCTGTCCATGGTCAAGTACATTTCGGACCGCATCGGCGTGATGCACCTGGGGCACCTGGTGGAGACCGGCACGACCGACGAGATATTTGAAAACCCGGTGCACCCCTACACCCAGAGCTTGCTCAGCGCCATCCCCCGCCCCAACCCGCGGGTGGAAAAGAGCCGGGTGGCGCAGAGCTACGACTACAGGGAGCAGGGGGTGGATTACCAAAAGGGCGTCCAGCACCATATGGGCGGGCAGCACTATGTGCTCGCCACGCCGGAGGAACTGGACCGGTGGACCAAGCGGTAATTGGAACCGTTTCAAAAAATTGTTTTCAAAAACCGGTTGCTTTTGCAGCCGGTTTTTTGATTTTGTTGGTTGTCCATATAGAACCAATAAAGCCTTACTGCATCCAAAATGGAGCAGAATTTTTTTCATGAGAGCCTTGATTTTCCTTTCCCCGCATTTTATACTATGTGTATTATTAGTGCTAGTACGGTTAATGCTGTGAAAGGAGAACCATGCTTGAACTAGATAAATTTTCAAGGGTTCCCATCTACGAGCAGATCATCGCCCAATTGGAAACGCATATCCGGATGGGGACATTTTCGCCCGAAGAGCCGCTGCCTTCCGTCCGCGCGCTTTCCGTTTCCGCCGGGGTAAATCCCAACACGCTTCAAAAAGCGTATGCGGAAATGGAACGGCGCGGCCTGTGCTTCAGCGTTCCGGGCAGCGGGCGTTTTGTCGCGCGCGAAGCCAGGACGCTGCTGACGCTGCGCTACCAAAAAAGGCAGGAAGAATTGGAGAAGCTTTTATCCGGGCTTATGGAGGCGGGCATGAGCAGAAACGAGCTGCACGCGTTTGTCGACGGCGTCGCGGACAAAAGATCCGGGGAGGAAACGATATGATCGAAGTAAAGGGAGTTACCAAGACATTCGGCGGCCGCGCGGCGCTCAACGATTTAAGCTGCGCCATAGAGAACGGCCGCATCTACGGCCTCGTCGGCTCGAACGGCGCGGGCAAATCGACGCTGATACGGCTGATGACGGGCGTATACAGGCCGGACCGGGGCGGCGTCGCCGTAAATGGCGCGCCCGTGTTCGACAACCCTGCGGTAAAACGGCGTATGGTATACGTTTCGGACGATATCTATTTCCTGCCGCAGGCGAATATGCGGCGCATGGCCCTTCTGTACGCCGCCGCCTATCCTTCCTTTTCCATGAAGCGCTTTGAGGAGTTCAGCCACATGTTCGGGCTTGACCCCAAGGCCCCCCTCACCTCGTTTTCAAAGGGCATGCGCCGCCAGGCGGCGGTGATCCTCGCCCTGTGCTGCTATGCGGATTTCATTTTTATGGATGAAACATTCGACGGCCTCGACCCCGTGATGCGCGAGCTTGTGAAGCGGGTGATCTATTCCGAAATGGAGCAGCGCGGCGCTACGGCGGTGATTGCCAGCCATTCGCTCCGCGAGCTTGAGGATACCTGCGACCAGCTTGCGCTGCTGCATAAGGGCGGGCTCGTATTCGAAAGCGACATACAAAACCTCAAGACCTCCCTCTTCAAGGTGCAGGTCGCCTTCAAGGGAGAATTTGACCGCAAGGTATTTGAAGGAACCGACGTGGTCAGCTTCACAAAGCAGGGCTCCGTCGCGCTTGCGATCGTCCGCGGCGACAGGGGGAAGGTGCGGCAAAAGCTTGTGGCGCAGGACCCGCTGCTGGTAGAGGTGCTGCCCCTGACGCTGGAGGAGGTATTTATTCACGAGATGGAGGCGCTGGGCTACTCCTTTGATAATGCGATACTCGCGGATGTGGAGGATATGCAATGAAGCAGATCTGGTTTCATAAAAAACTTTATGCGGACGGCCTTCGCCGCCTGCGCATGGTCGGGCTTGCGCTTCTGGCCGTTACGGTGATTCTTACATTGTTCCTGATATGGACGTCGGACCTTCCCGGCACCGTATCCGGCTACGCGGACCTTACCCCCGTGCTTTACGCATACATGTATATCGCCCCCGTGCTTCTGGTGTTTACGGCATTCTCCTTCCTGTTTAAAAGGAGCGCGTCCGATCTTTACCACGCGTTTCCCATTACGCGCACAGGCCTTTATATCACGCTTTCGGCGTCCGTTTTCACATGGATGTTCGGCACCATTTTCATCACGCGCCTGCTCGCGTATCTGTGCCTGCTGCTGCAGGGGCAGGCGTTTGCCCCCGGGTATTTTGCCCTGCAAACGCTCTCCTACTGCGCGGGTGCATTCCTGATAGGCGCATGCGCCCTGATCGGCGTATCCATGACAGGCACCCGCTTTTCGGCGTTTGTCGTAGCGGGGCTTATCCTGTTCCTGCCGCGCTGCATTTCCGCGCTTTGCGGCTTTGTGCTGACAAACACGGCCCCGCTGCTTTCGCCTGTCGATCTCGGCGCATTCTTCGACGTTACGCTGAATATCCCCGTCATGTGGTTTCTGGACGGGCTGCTGGGGATCAAGCGCTATCTGTTCGGCAGCAGCTTCGCCGCGGGAAACACGTTTGTTTCCTGGCAGGCGCAGCTTTATACGTTCGTGCTCGCCCTGCTGTATTCGGCATGGGGCGCCCTGGCGTTCATGCGGCGCGCTTCCGAGACGGCGGAAAAATCCGCGCCTTCCAAGCGGATGCAGCACGTATACAGAAGCCTCATTTCCATGCCGCTGTTTTTGCTCCTTGCCATGCTGATCGCGCAGAACGCCGGGCATACTTTGGGTGGCGGGTACGCTGTGCTCATCATATCCGCGGTGCTCGTGTATTTCCTGTATGAGCTGGTTACGACAAAACGGTTCAAAAATCTGCTTACGGCCCTGTATGTGCTCCCCATCCCGGTGCTTATAAGCTTTGGCATCGCGTTCGGCACGGTATCCTATGGAAACAGGGAAATGCGCGTGCTGCCCTCCGCCGCGGAGCTTACGGGCATCCGGCTTGCCCCGCCAAACTCCTCCCGGCCGTCTTATGCGGAACTGCTGCAGTCCGAGCTTACGTTTACCGAGCCGGAGCTAATGGAGCTTGCCGCGGACAGCCTGGATTACTCCTATAAAAGCTTTTATGCGGAAAGCTTCTATGCGGGGCAATCGGACAGGTATGCTCCAACGCTCAGCCTGCAGCGAAAAAATGGCGGCGATATCGTAAGAAATATCCGCATGACCTCCCCGAATGCGATGCGCTTTGACGAGGCGCTGACGGCAAACGCCGCTTACCGTGCCGCGGCAATTGCCATGCCAAGGGATGAGGAGATCTATCGGGTCGAAACCACGTACGGAAACACATATAAAAATGAGGCTGAGATCAGGCATCTGTTTGAACTATACCGTGAGGACAGAAGCAAGCTTTCCTATGAGGATTTGGTCAATCATCTTACGCCGAAAGCTGCGGAGGCCGCGCCGGTGCCCGCCACCGGGGAAGATCTGGAGCTTACGCTGTACAGGGGCGACGCGACGCTTGATTTCTCGCTTCACGCGGAGGGCATGCACAAGTACCGTCTGTTTTCCGATTATTACGCCCTGACGCAAAAAACGCCCAACGCCGCAAACGCCGCCATGCGTTTCTGCAACGGTCAGGAGCAGGAACGGATGCAGACGATACAGGAAATCTTGAACGGCGGCGCATCCATCGATTGGATCAGCATCAGGCTTCAGCTTTGCAATATCCCGACCGACGAGGGCGCATGCAACAGCGAATACATCGCGATAAGGGGTATAAAGGACACGGAGCAAATCGCCGCCGTGAAAGGGCAGGGTCAGGACGTGCTGCCCATCGGAGAGGCGCGCAAGCTTTTAAACGCGCTTTTCTCCGGCGACGCTGCCTCGCCCGATATCAGCAAGCCCTTTGCCCAGTTCAGCGTGAGCATAGAATATCCGGCCGAGGACGGCAAATATGCCGCGCAGGCCATGAACACCATATATGCCGCGCTGGATGAGGACGCGATAGAGGCGGTGCTCGCCATGTTCCATGTGCGCTCCCTCGAAGAACAGGCGCTTTAGACCGCCGCCGCTTCCCGGCGGACAGCCGGTTTATGGGCGGGGGCGGTTCCTTCGTATGTGTAACAGCCCCCAACAATTGACTGAAACAAATACGCCCCGCGGCAGCCGGGCGTATTTGTTTCAGTCATTTTTGCGCTCCGCCGCCGGGAACGGATTTCCAACCTATTTATATCTGTCACGCTGAATTTTTTCATGTTTTGCTTATTGTCCGCATAAAACCCATAAAGCGACAAATACTACTTCTGCATCCAAAAACACAGGCAAGCAGGAGGTTTTTTCTTTGAAAGCGACAGGCATTGTAAGGCGCATCGACGAACTCGGGCGCGTTGTGATCCCCAAGGAGATCCGCAGGACATTGCGGATCAGGGAAGGCGATCCTCTGGAAATTTTTACCGACCGTGAAGGGGAAGTCATACTCAAAAAGTATTCGCCCATCGGCGAGCTGAACGATTTTTCCCGCGAATACGCGGTGGCCATGCACCAAAACCTCGGGCATATCGCGGCGATCTGCGACAAGGACGTCGTCATCACCGTTGCGGGCGGCAGCAGGCGCGAGCTTTTGGAGAAGGCCATCCATGAGGACGTGGAGCAGGTGATGCAGGCACGCACCAAGGTGATGCGCTCCGCCGCCAAGGGCGAGGAACTGCTGGCCATCACCGAAGGGGACGAGGAAAATCACCCCTACCGGGCGCAGGTCATCGTACCCATACTGGCGGAGGGCGACGCCATTGGCGCCGTTATGCTTCTCTCCCGCGAGCCGGACGTCGTGATGGGGCCGATGGAACTAAAGGTCGCCGAGACGGCCGCAAGCTTTATCGGCAAACAGATGGAACAATAGCTTTCGGAAAAAAACGGGCGGCATCACCGTCCGTTTTTGTTTGTGACCGGCCTGTAGAAAAAGCCTGTCAGAAAAGCCCGGGCTGCGGGTCCATAAGGTCCCTGGACTGCATCCGGACGGTCTGCACCTTATAGCCGAACAGCGTCCTTTTTACCAGAATGACGCCGATCTGCGACACCGTTTTTTGCGCTCCCGTGGCGACGTCGGTTACGGTCACGTCAACGGTATACCCAAACTGGTTTTCGGTATGGGGGTCCAGCGTGACAGGCCTCGCTTCCAGCTTCCAATTCCGGCGTACGGCAATTCTTGCGTATTGGTCGAATACCCGGCTCGCGATCATTTTTTCAAAGCCGTCTTTGGTGCAAAAGGAACCGTACTGCGCCGAATAATGCACATACAGGGGGTCCTCGTTTCCTTCCAGCACAACAACGCCCTGCGAGCCGTCCCGTTTCATGTTCCGCTGGAGTTCCAGTTCCACCTTTTCATACAGCGCGCTGACAAGCGCCGGGTCCTCCACCGTATACAGCTTGGTGAGGAAAGCGGAGACAAGGGGCTCCGGCCTTTGATTCAAATACAACAGAAGCGCTGAGAGCGCAACGATGATAAAAGCCAGCGCGGCAAGCACCCAGGCGCGTTTTCGATCCGGCTTCATTCGGTGACCTCCCTGCCGCAATTTCAAATGTCCTCCCTGTATTTTACAGCAGAATATACCCCAGCGCAAGGAGCGCGGCGTCATGCAGGCCGTGCGCAAGGCCGGTCGCAAGCGTGGAGCAGCCGCGTATTTTCAGCCGGGCGAGGCCGTAAAGGAATCCGAGGAACGCCGTAACGAGCACCTGCAAAAAATTCCGGCCGATTGGATAATGCCAGAGCCCAAAGAATACGGAGGAAATCACCAAAGCCCATGCCGGGGAGCCCGTGATCTCCAGCAGCCGCCCGTAGAAATAACCCCGAAAGAGCAGTTCCTCTCCCAGGCCCACCACCAGCATCGCCTTTATGACGGAATAGCAGAGCAGCAGCGGGGTCCGCATCTTTGCGCCCAGCACATCCCCCGGCGCCGCGCCGAACAGCAGCGGCAGCAATACGAGGGAAATGGTCACCAGGAACAGTACGAACGCCGCGGCCAATTGCCGTTTCAACTGCGCCCACGAAAACCCGAGGCCTTCCGCTGCCGGCTTGCCGCCGATTTTGCAAAAGAGCACCGCCATACCCAGAAGAAGGAGGTAGGGCGAAAGCTCAAACAAAATCTTCAACGGTACGGGAACGGAGGGCGCAAGCGCGGCGGGCACCAGCAAAACAAACCCGATTGTAACCAGGAAGGTGAGCGCCATTGCGGCGGCGGTCTCGGTAATCGGACCCGGCTTTGTCTTTGTCATACCGTTTTGTCAATGCGCGCCGCCGCAGTCCAGGTCAAGCCGGAGGACCGCGGCGCCATCTTCCCGCGCGAGCTCAACAAAGCCAAGCTCCCGGTACATATGGAACGTTCCCCGGTAGCGCCGCTCGTTTTTCTGCTCCTCCACAGGCAGGGCCAGTACAAAGTCGAACCCTTCCCTGCGGAAGCCTTCCACCGCCGCTTTTAAGAGGCCGCGCGCCACGCCCCGGCTGCGGTAGGCGGGGTCTATGACATAGCAGACGGTGCATCCCGCTTTTTTGCCCTCCGCGTACGGCGCGATATCCGCATAGAGCCGGACAAACGCGCGGATATCGTTGGCGTTGCACCAGCCGATGCAGCGCGCTCCGTCGAACGCGAGACAGCCCTTCATACCGCCGTTTTTGATGCTTTCAAGCGCTTCCGCCCGGTTTTGTTCCCCCGTGCGCGCCGCCCATTCCTCGCCGGGACAATCCGTGTGGTAGAACCGGCAGTAGCATGCAGCCCAATTCGGCGCATGGCAGAAATCCAGGGCCTCAAAGTATGTTAAAAATGTTTCCGCCAATTCCGGCGTCAACGGCTCCACCGCATATTGCACAGAACAAGTCCCCCTTTTTTCATATGCTCTTATTGTAAAGGGGGTGCGGGCGTTCCGTCAAACGCCGGAAAGCGGCTAACGCAGCCGGAAACCGGAGCTATATAAAATATTCTATGGTATCGTTTACGGTCTTCCTGGTCGTGGCGTTAAACAGCAGCGTCGCCTCCCGCGCTTCCTTGGGGCCGAGCGCGTAGGGGCCGTCCTCCTCGCTGTTAAAATACGAATACGGCACCCTGCGGTTCCATTTTGTGGGCGCGTCCAAAATGATTCTGATATCCTTCTGCCTGAACGGCCGCTTCCTGTAATACGGGTCGAACAGGTAAATGTAGTTTTCGTCCGCCCCCGTGAACAGCACGTAATGCCAGCAGCCGTACCGCAGGCGCACGACCGCGGCGCCGTTTTGCTGCAGCCCCGCCACCAGCCTGCTGTTTTGGGCCACGAACACTTCCTCGCTCGTGAGTTCCTCGCAATGAATGGGGAATTTCATCACCTTGCCGAAATGGTTGAGCCAGCCGCACAAAAACCGCATGGCCATGCCGGTGGTGCCGTTTTTGCCGCTTTCCCCCTTTTGGTTGTAGCCGTCGAGCGTATAGAGCATGATGTGCTTGATGATGTCCGGCTGTATCTCCTCCCGCCTGAACAGGAAGCTCACGGCGTTCATCACGGTGGTGGGCCCGCAGTCGTATTCGGTTATCTGGTAGCTGAGCGGGTTCTTCATACTCCGGCTCCTTACGCTTCGAGCAAAATCGCCTGCACGAGCGACGCGATGCCATATAGCTCGTCCGCGGCCGTGTATTCCTCTTTCGAGTGGCAGCGGTTCATGGCGGTGGCGAGCACCAGGCCGGTGATGCCGTTTTGCGAGAGATAGTTGTTGTCGCTTCCGCCGAACGTCGCTTCCAGGCCCCCCGCAAGCCCCAGCGCCCCGCAGGCTTTTTGGTAACGGGCCGTCACAGGGTGGTCAGGCGCCGTTTCGTACGCCCGGCAGCCCAGTCGTTCTTCAAATTCCAGCGTTGCGCCGATACTTTCAGCTTCCTTTAAAAACACCTGCTCCACCGAGCGCAGCGCGGCGAGCGCCTTTTCATGCGAAAAGCTCCGGATCTCCCCGCGCACCGTGCAGCTTTCCGGCACGATGTTTGTGACCGTGCCGCCCCCGATAAACCCGATGTTCAGCGTGGTCTCGCCATCCAGCCGCCCCATATTCAGCTGCGATACCGCGCGGGCGGCCGCCTGTACGGCGTGGACCCCTTTTTCCGGCTCAAACCCGGCGTGCGCGGCCCTGCCCGTGATCTGCGCCGTAAACAGCAGTATGGTAGGCGCCTTGTACGCGGCGTTTCCCACCGGGCCCGCAAGGTCCAGCACATAAGCCTCTTTGGAACGGATGCGCGTATACGCGACGTTTTTGGCCCCGCAGGCGTAGATTTCCTCCGCCACGGTAAAGAGCGCCTCTATGGGGCGGTGGGGAACGCCCGATTCTATGATGCTTTCCACGGCCTCCAGTATGGCGGCGATACCCGCGCAGTCGTCCGCGCCCAGTACGGTATCCCCGGCGCTCGTGATCGTGCCGTCCTCGTGGAACACGGCGCGCTTATTGCGGCAGGGCTCCACGGTGTCCATATGCGCGCACAAAAGGAGCGGCGGATATTTTAAGCCGCCTTCCAGATATCCGTACAGATTTCCGCAATTGCCGTTGATCTTTTCCCCGGCGTCGTCCCGCGTTACGGCAAAGCCCAGTTTCAAAAGGCGCTCCTCAATAAACGCCGCCGTGTCCTTTTCAAAAAGCGACGGGCTGTCGATCTCCACAAGCCCGGCAAACGTGCCGAGCAGACGCTCGCGGTTGATGGCCATATCTTACTCCCAATAAATACTTATAG
>DATMXR010000080.1:0-5373 GCA_035561315.1 Feifaniaceae bacterium | reverse complement strand
AAATTATACGCGCTTCTTGCATGGCTGTCAACATGCTTTTGCAAGAATTTAATGTGAATCATGCAAAATCAGGCGCATAACCGCAAGTTTTCATCCCTTCAACTCCGTTTCCCTGGGGAAAAACGCATGCTCTGCTGCATTTTTCACACATTCTTCCTGCCTTGCGCGATAAAAATCCGTACATTATTATGCGAATAGCGCCCTTTGCATGCGTTTTATATATCCGCCGCGCGAACCGGCATATGTGTATTTGCAAGCTTGTATGATAAAACCTTCAACCGCTCCGCATTGTCATGCATGCGCGCTTTATGGTACAATTGCTCCAATATGACCGGGAAAGGCGAATAAGCCCGTATGAAACTGATCATCGCATCCAACAACGCGCACAAAATGCGCGAGATCAAAGAGATCATGGGGGAATATTTCCCCTCCATCTCCACGTTAAAGGAAGCCGATATCACGATTGAAGTCGTGGAGGACGGCGATACCTTCCGTACCAACGCCGTCAAAAAAGCGGAGGAGACGCTGCTTGCCGCCCCCGGCTTTGACGCGGCTTTGGCCGACGACAGCGGGCTTATGGTGGACGCGTTAAACGGCGCGCCCGGCGTGTACAGCGCCCGCTACGCGGGCGAGGGGCACGACGACGACGCCAACAACCAAAAGCTTTTAAAGGACATGAAGCATGTGCCGGAGGCGGAGCGGACCTGCCGCTTCGTCTCCGCCGTGGCGCTCGCACGGCGCGGCCTCCCCACCCTCTCTGTGACGGGCTCCTGCGAAGGCAGGCTGCTGTTTAAGGAGCAGGGAGAAAACGGCTTCGGCTACGACCCGCTCTTTTTCTACGAGCCGCTTCATCGCTCCTTCGCCCAGTTGAGCGCGGAGAAAAAAAACGGCGTCAGCCATCGGAAGAGGGCTTTGGAAGCCCTGAAACGGGAGTTGGAGAAAGAAGGAAATGCATGAATAATGGAAGACGCTTATTACTGGAAGACGCCTATTAGAAAACGGAAGCCATTTACGGCTTCCGTTTTTGGATGGTCAGCAAATCTTTTGTTTCCCTGCTGTATCTGCGGCGCAAGGAAAGACGTTTATACGATTTGCCCGCTCTTTTTGTCGGATATCGCAACGGTTGCAACCGAAACAAGTATGATCGCGGCGTTTGCCGCGACGGTTCCCGGCCAGGTCGTCGTCATGCCGCCAAATATGGGGGACGCCGCATTGAACATGGTATGAAACAATACGCACAGAAACACGCGGCCTTTCCCCGATATTTTGTAGATTGCCCCGTTGAAGAACCGAAACGCGACGAGCTGGACGGCAAACATCCAAAAGTTGATCAGTCCCTCGCCATGATTCGTCCCCGGAATGAAAAAAAGGGGGATGTGCCATAAGATCCATATGAGTCCAGTGAAAACGGAGGATAAAACAAAGCCGTATTTTTTATCGAGCGCAGGCTGCAATATATACATCCAGCCGGCTTCCTCCAATCCGCCGATGATAAGATTACCGGGCAGGGAAAGGAAGAACGTATAAAACGGAAGCCCCATTTCCGTGCGGCCCGAAACCGCAAAATGTATCAAAAAATACAGCGCAAGCCCCCCAACAACGTACAAATAGAGCGCCATATGGTTTTTGGCGTAAAAAACAGTTTTCAGCCATTCCTTAAAACCCGCTATTTTGTTGTTTTTCTTCAGAACGATATACGAAGCGATGGCGGGCGACAAAATATAGATCGCAAAAGGAATATTCGCCCCAAATTCCTCTAACGAGCGGACCCAATTGTGCACCGAATATCCGAACTGGCCAAGAACAATCAAAGCGCCCGAAACAAGATAGGCGATGCAGAATGTCAGGACCGTAAATTGTACAGTTTTTTTGTCTGTCACTGGTTCTTTCCCTCATAGTTAGTACGCAATTCTGATTGACTACAATTATACAATCTATGTTAAGGCAAAGCAAATCCGGCCCGCGCATGCAAGCCGGATCGTTTTTTGGGGCACCCTGGAACAAAAAACTTCTTCAGAGTTTTAGAACGGAACTTAAGGATTGCACTATATTCCGTTCGTAACATCGGCGGCCAGTTGCCGTATCTTGCCTTCAATCCCGCGTATCACGGCAATAAAGTCTTCGTCGCTTTTCCCTGTCGGGTCGTCCAGCCCCCAATCCTCCCTGTGCTTGCAGGGCAGGTAGGGACAGGCGGCATTGCAGCCCATGGTAATGACAATATCGACAGGAGGAATTTCAGAAAGCAGCTTTGGGCGCTGCGTTTTTTCCATGTCGATCCCATAAAGCCGTTTCATCAGGCGGACGGCATCCCGATTGATCTGCGGCTTTGTTTCCGTTCCCGCCGAATAGCTTTCAAACACATCGGCCGCAAGGTGCTTTCCCAGCGCCTCCGCGATCTGGCTGCGGCAGGAATTGTGGACGCAAATAAAGGCGACCTTTGTCATGCTGCTTCTCCTTCCTTTGGGAACCAATGCCGGGTCCTGTTCACAAACCGCACCAGCAGGAGCATTACGGGGACCTCGGTCAGTACGCCGACGGTCGTAACCAGCACGACAGGGGAGGTAGCCCCGAAAAGCGTAATGGCGACGGCCACCGATAGCTCAAAGAAATCCGAAGCGCCTATGAGCGCGGCGGGAGCGGCAATATTATGCGGCTGTTTGAGCTTCTTGCAGAGCCAATATGCAAAGAGCGCCGTAATAATATTCTGGAGTATCAACGGTACGGCGATCATCAGCACATGCAGGGGATTGTTCAGTATGGCATCCCCCTGGAATGAGAAAATGATAACCAGCGCCAAAAGCAGCCCTATGGTCGTCACGCCGTTGAACTTGGGAATGAAGCGGTTATTAAAGTAATCCGATCCTTTGCGCCGGATCATCCACATGCGGGTGAGCGCGCCCCCCGCCAGAGGGATCGCCACGAACACAGCCACGGAGAAAAGCAGCACATCCCACGGAACCTGAATGTTCGATACGCCCAGCAAAAAGGATACAATCGGCGCAAAAAGGAAAATAATCAGCAGGTCGTTGATGGATACCTGGACGAGCGTATGGGCGGGGTCGCCCTTCGCCAGATGGCTCCATACGAATACCATCGCGGTACAGGGGGCCGCGCCCAGCAAAACCGCGCCCGCCACATAATCCCTTGCCAGTTCCGCGGGGATAAAGGCTTTGAATACCACATAAAAGAAAAAGGACGCAAGGCCGAACATCAAAAAGGGCTTAATCAGCCAGCTTGTTCCGCTGGATACGAGAAGCCCCTGCGGATGCCTGCGCACATTTTTGACGGACTGGAAATCCACCTTCAGCATCATGGGGTATATCATGACCCAAATCAGAACCGCAATGGGAATGGAGGTATGCGCGTACTCAAAGCGCCCTAAAAATGCGGGAACGCCCGGCAGGAATTTTCCAATCAGGATGCCTGCCGCCATGCACAGCAAAACCCAAAGGGTCAGATATTTTTCAAAGAAGCCGATACCCGTATTCTCTTTGCTCATAAAAGCCGATCCTCCATTTTTAGCAGCATTCCCCGCCGCCCGAGCAATCGCAGCTCGGTTCGCTGCCGGTAAGCCAGCCCATAATCACGGCGGCGGCGCATCCCACCCCGGCGCCAACCGTGATGGCGTTCGCAGGACAATTTCTTGCGCAAGCGCCGCACTCCATGCAACGGTCTTTGTCTTTTATCCGCGCTTTCCGTTCATCCACCTTGAATACTCCATGAGGGCAGACCTCCGCGCATCTTCCGCAGCCGATACATTCTTCGGCCGTAAGGCAAAGCGTTGCGACATTTTTCAGATACTTCCGTTTCATCACAGCGCCCTCCTTTTAGGCCGACAGACTCTTTATGAGCACCAGCACAATTCCCGCGGCGGACGAAAGGGCAATGAGCGGGACCGCCGCTTTCATTTCCTTGATCACGCCGGAAAAGGAGGTGTACGTTGACGAGCCCGTGAAATTCATCGCCAGATATGCGGACAACGACGGCAGCGCCAGCAGGTAGCCTATGGCAAGAAGCAAAAAGTCAGAGGCGAACCAGCCGTTCAGCCAAACAAATCCCGCCGTCCAGAGAAGCCCCAGCAGCCAGCCCTTCCATGCGAACGCCCTGCCGGGAATAAGGGGAAGCAGCAGGGGCGTAAGAACGGTCCCCGTTACCACGGCGCCCGCATACGCGATAAAATCCGCAAGCCCGAACGGCCTTGCCGCGAACAGGTTGATCAGGAACAATGCCCCGAAAACCATCAGCGAAGTCTTTGCGGCCGCCGCCAGCTCCACAGGGGTGAGAACCAATCGATCCCATGCCGTGAATCTCACGGTGCGCATTTCTTCCGTGGCCTGAAAGCCGGAAGCAATGAACGCCCCGATATCCCGCGCCCTCACAGGCCCGTAAACCACAGAAAACCCGGTTTGCCCAGTTACTTCATGGGCGCTCACGCCGGGCGCGCCCAGCTGCGGCAAAATCAATGTCCTGTGCGATACAATCTCGGACAATCCGGTTTTTGATATACGGTTGATTACCTCCTCGGTCCCGAACGTACCTTTTCCGGCGGCGCACCAGACGTTGACGCCCTTCGTATCGAGTATCAGGAGCCAGCAATTCAGCCCTGAAAGCTCTTTGCGCAAGGCGTCGAATGTCAGCTTGTAGTTTGCGCTGACCAATACGGGGGAGGTGTGGCCGGGTCTGCCCACGGCGTAAAGCCCCGGGCTGATTTTATAATCCATCCGGCCCATGCCCCAGCGCACTTTCCACGCTCCGAGCGTATCCTTCAAGCCGATAGACGTTGAGGCCACAGGCACGCCGCCCTGCGGGGTACGGAGTTCGCCCGTTACCCATGTATCCTTTTCGCTGTACGGCGTGACGGAGTCCCCGGCGCGGCAGCCACCGCCTGCACAGCAGGACTTCCCGCTACTCATTTTCATCACTTCCTTTGCGGCCGGCCGCCTTTTCCTTGCACATGCAGTTTTCTTTATCGGATGTGACGCCGTCAAAAAACCGCTTTGTCCTGCCGACCGTATCCGCATCCAGGGAATAGTACGTCCATTTCCCCTGTTCCCTTCCTTTGACAAGCCCGCTTTCGCACAGGAGCCTCATATGATGGGACAGCGTGGATTGGGACATCTCAAACTTCTCTAAAATCATGCAGGCGCAAAGCTCCCCGCAGGAGAGCATATCCACGATCATGGCCCGTTTAGGATCGCCCAGCGCCTTGAATACCTTGGAATATTCCGAATAACCTTCCATAGCAACGCCTCAAATCCAAAGACTTCGATATGATAATACTATGCGCCAAATTGAAAAACGTCAATATGTTTTTGTTTAATCAGGCAAAAAGAAAAGAGGCGCTATCCCCCTCGGGACAACCCTCTCTTTCGC
>DATMXR010000079.1:0-8480 GCA_035561315.1 Feifaniaceae bacterium | reverse complement strand
AAGAATATATTATACTATGCAAAAACATCCAGGAATGAAAAAATATGAAACCAATTTTAGTGTTCCAGACGGATTTTACGTATAAGGAGGGCGCCGTTTCCGCCATGTACGGCGTGGTAAAAACGGTGGACCGGACATTAGAGATCATGGACGGCACGCACGAGCTGCCGCGGTACGATACGTGGAGCGCTTCTTACCGCCTTTTGCAGACGGTGCGCTTCTGGCCCAAGGGCACCGTGTTCGTTTCGGTGGTGGACCCCGGCGTGGGCACCTCCCGCCGCAGCTGCGTCGCGAAGACCGCGGACGGTTACTATATCGTCACGCCGGACAACGGCACTTTGACGCATATCGCCGCCAGCCACGGGATCGCTAAAGTCCGCCAGATCGACGAAACGGTGAACCGCCTGCCCGCGACGGTCGGGACAAGCGTGTTCCACGGCCGGGACGTATTCGCGTATACTGCGGCGCGCTTCGCCTCCGGCGTCATCGGGTATGAAGAGATCGGCCCCGAATATCCTGTGGAGGAGATCATGCGCCATCCGCTGATTTCCTGCTCCGTACAGGATGGGGTTGTGCGCGGGATATTCGAAATCGGCGACCCGAATTTCGGGAACCTGTGGACAAACATTCCGTATGAAACGTTCGCGCGGGCGGGCTTTGCATATGGGGATACGCTCACGCTGCGCGTACTCCATGGGGATAAATTGGTCCGTTCGTTCTTCGCCCCCTTCGCCCCCTCCTTCGGCTTTGTGGAAAAGGGGGCGCCCGTCATCTATACGAACGAGCTCATGCGCATAGGCGCAGCGCTTGCGCAGGCGGACCTTTCGGAGCGTTACGGGCTGGGGTTTGGCCCGGATTGGACCGTGGAATTTTCAAAGCGGGGGGAAGCATGAAAAGCAGCCTGGTTTTTCAAAGCGATTTCGGCCTTTCCGACGGCGCGGTATGCGCCATGTACGGCGTGGCGCTCGTGGTGGACGATACGCTCAAAATTTATGACCTCACGCATGAGATCGCGCAGTACAACATCTGGGAGGCTTCCTACCGCCTGTTCCAGGCGGTGGAATACTGGCCCAAAGGCACGGTGTTCGTATCCGTCGTGGATCCCGGCGTGGGAGGCGACCGAAAGAGCGTCGTCGCAGAAACGAAGAGCGGGCATTATATCGTCACGCCGGACAACGGCACATTGACGCATATCAAGAAATTCATAGGGCTTGCGGCCGTCCGCGAAATCGACGAGGAGCGGCACCGCAGGAAAAATACGGAATTTTCCTACACGTTCCACGGCCGGGACGTGTACGCGAATACCGGCGCAAAGCTCGCTTCCGGCAAAATCGCGTTTGAGGAGGCGGGCGGCCCGCTTCCCGTGGAGGACATGCTGGAGCTTCCCGTGGGCGAAGTGACGCAAATTGAAAACGGCGTGGCCGGATGCATCGACATACTCGACGTCCGGTTCGGAAGCCTGTGGACGAACATCCCGCGGGAGGCGTTCGAGCGCGTCTGCTCCGCGTTTGGGGAGCGCGCGGAGATGACGATATACAACGGCCCGTCGCTCGTATACCAGAACCGCCTTGTCTACGGGCGCTCGTTCGCGGATGTGCACATCGGGGAGCCGATCATTTACGTAAACTCCCTCTACCGCATCGCGGTGGCCATCAACCAGGGGAGCTTCGCAAGAGCCTACAACATCGGCACGGGCACGCACTGGCGGGTGCTGTTCCGGAAGCTGTGACGCGTTTTTATTTTGTTATCCTTGCTGGCGGACGCAGTCATATATAAAAAATTTATGGGGGTGTTACAATGGAAAATCCGGCAGTAAAAAAGAGCTTGGGCAAACTCATCGTTGGTGAATGGAATACCAGGACGATCGTGGGCATCGCGGTCGGCGCGGCGCTGTTCGGGGTGCTTATGGTGTTCGGGAGCATTCCCGTTTTCACCAACACGTACCTGACGACCGCCATGGTCATACCCGTGGTGGTGGGCGCGCTGTTTGGCCCCCTGCCCTCCATGGCAACGCTGCTTTTGGGCAACGTGCTCGCCGACCTCATCGGCGGCTGGGGCTTCTGGTTCGACTGGTCGATCGGCAACGCGTTCCTCGGCTTCTTCGTGGGGCTGTTGCCGGTGTATGGCGCGCACATTACGGAAGGCGTGTTCAAGGTACGCCACGCGATCATCTATTCGGTATTGGTCATCGTCGGCAACGCGGTGGCGTTCGGCCTCATCACGCCGCTTTTGACGAGCCTGTTCTATTCCGCGGATCTCGAGATCACGTTCCTCCAGTCCTTCGCTTCGGGCATATCCAACACGGCGGTGCTTATCATCGTGGGCATCCCCATACTGATACTGCTCTCCAACCGCTATAAGGCGCGTACCAACCTCAAGGAAGAAGCGTAAGGAACGGCCCATGGAAAGAAAACCCGTCATCCAATTTGAAGGCTTCGGGTTCCAGTACAAAGTCCAGAGCAAACCCACGCTATACGATATCGACCTGACGATATACGAAGGCGAAAAAGTACTGATACTGGGGCCTTCGGGCTGCGGCAAATCCACGCTGACCAACTGCATCAACGGCTTGATCCCTTTCTCCCGTGCGGGGACGATCACCGGCAGCTGCAAGGTAAACAGCAAGGATACGCGCGCGCTTTCGGTGTTTCAGCTCTCCAAAGAGGTCGGCACCGTCATGCAGGATGCGGACGCGCAGTTTGTGGGGCTTTCCGTGGGCGAGGATATCGCGTTCTCGATGGAAAACGAAATGGTGCCGCGCAGCGAGATGCTCCCGCGGGTGTACGACTCCGCCAGCATCGTCTCCATGCAGGAGTTTCTCGCCGCGCTCCCTTTCGATCTTTCCGGCGGACAAAAACAGAAGGTCGCCCTGGCGGGCGTGATACACGAGAACGTCAACATCCTTCTCTTCGACGAGCCGCTCGCGTCATTGGACCCGCAGACGGGCGTCGGCGCGATCGAGCTGATCGATGAGATTTCAAGGGAGCACAACAAGACCGTGGTAATCATAGAGCACAGGCTCGAGGATGTGCTGCACCGCCCCGTGGACAGGATACTGCTCATGGGCGAGGGGCGCATCGTGGCGGATATGACGCCCAACGAGCTTCTGTGCTCTTCGCTTTTAAAGACATACGGCATACGCGAGCCGCTCTATATCACCGCCATGAAATACGCGGGCTGTACGCTTCCTGGCAACGATACGTTAAGCGACATCAACCATTTGGAGCTTGCGGAGGAGGACAGGAAAAAGCTCGCCGCGTTCCACCACGCGCCCGCGCCGGAAGCGGAGCGCGAATACGGGCCGGAGTGCATCCGTGCGGAGAACGTATCCTTTTCCTATACGGAAAAAGGAAGGGATGCGGCGCGAAACCTCTCGTTTTCCATACGCGAGGGCGAACGCGTCGCCGTCATCGGCAAGAACGGGGCGGGCAAATCCACGCTCGCGCGGCTCATCTGCGGCGTGCTGCGCCCGCGCACGGGCGCCATCTACATAAGCGGCGCGGAGTATTCGAGCATGACGATCAAGGAGATCGGCGAAAAAATAGGCTTCGTCATGCAGAACCCGAACCAGATGCTTGTGAAGGACATCATAGCCGACGAAGTGGGGCTTGCGCTGGACATCCGCAAGCTTCCGGAGGAGGACAGAAACCGCCGCGTGCAGCGGGCGCTCGAGACCTGCGGGCTCTATTCCATGCGCAACTGGCCGGTGGACGCCGTGAGCTACGGGCAGAGAAAGCGCGTGACGATCGCCTCCATCGTGGCGCTCGAACCCACCGTAATCATACTCGACGAGCCGACGGCCGGGCAGGATTACCGGCATTATACGGAGATCATACGGTTCATCAACGGGCTGAACGAGTGGTACCGCAAGACGCTGCTGTTCGTGACGCACGACATGCACCTGGCCATAGAAAATACGGAGCGCGCCATCGTATTCGCGGACGGGGAGATCATCGCCGACGCCTCCGTGTACGGCGTGCTTTCGGACGACGCGATCATAGAGCGGGCGAACCTCAAGCAGACCTCGCTTTACCTGCTCGCAAAACTTCTAGAGTTGCCGCCGGAAGCGTTTATCGAGCACTTCATCCGGTATGAAAGGATGGTGAAGGCGGTTGAATAACCGGTTTGTCATCAGCTACGCGCCCGGCACGACATTCATGCACCGGCTCAACGGCAAGACAAAGGTGCTGCTGTTTCTTGCCATCACGGTGTATATCATCGCGACGTTCGATCTCCGGGTGCTGCTGCCGATGTTTTTGCTGTGCACGGCGCTCATCATATCCATGAAGCCGAATTACAAGCCCATACTCTTTATACTGGGATTTTTGACGCTGGTAAGCGGCGTGATCGGCTCGTTGATGGTGTTTTTCATCTCCCCGCAGTCCGGCTTGACCAAATGCGGCATGGAGACGATACTCTGGCGTTATTCCGAGCGCCTGTACCTGAGCAAGGAGCTTCTCTGGTATGTCGGCGTGATGTTTTTCAAGCGCGTCTGCTCGCTGGCCGCGGCGCTGGTGTTTGTGCTTTCCATCACGCCCTCCGAGCTTTCCGCGGGACTCAACGGCATCGGGCTTCCGTACAAGATATGCATCATCGTGTCGCTGGCCTTTCGCACCATCCCCGATATCGCGCGGGATTATACGGATATCAAGAATTCCATGCAGATGCGCGGGCTGGAGCTGGACGCAAAACGCGTGTCCGTGTTCAAAAAACTCAAGCATACCACTTTGATGCTGATGCCGCTCATCATCAGCTCCTTCGCGAAGGTGGAGAATATCGCAAGCTCCATGGACCTTCGCAGTTTCGGCAAGGAAAAAAAGCGCACCTGGTACAGCGAGCACGAGCCTTCCCGCGCCGACCAATGGATGCGCGTATTCATTCTGCTGCTGTTTTTGTGCGATCTCTTTTACATCATCTATTTCCGCCAGCTGCACCCGGCGCCGTTTGATTACTGGTGCCCGTGGGTGCCGCTGCCCTGACGCCTATGGAAACGGGACATGTCGTGCTGCATATTCCGCACGGTTCCGTGCTGATCCCTCCCGAGGACCGGAAGGGCATTCTGCTAAACGATGCGGAACTGTTTCATGAGCTTTGCGTCAAGACGGACGCATTCACCGGTGAGCTGTTTTTGGACGCGGAGTTTCCCGTGCGCGTCGTAGCGCCCGTAAGCCGTCTTGTCTGCGACGTGGAGCGCTTCCGGGACGATAAAAACGAGCCGGGAGCAAAGCGCGGGGAGGGCGCGGTCTATATCCGCACATATGGCGGCAAGCCGCTGCGCGCGTACAACGCGGACGAACGCGAACGCATACTCCGGGCGTATTACGACCCGCACCACCGCCGCCTGGCCGAAGCGGTGGAGACGGCGCTCAAGCGATACGGCCGCTGCACGATCGTGGACTGCCACTCCTTCCACTCCAAGCGGCCCATACGCCTAAAATGCCTGTTCAAACGCCCGGATATCTGCATCGGCACGGATTCCTTCCATACGCCCGGCTCTTTGCGCGATACCATGCTGGAAGCGGCGCGCAAAGAGGGCATGTACGCGCGCACAAACACGCCGTATTCGGGCAGCATCACGCCCATCGCGCATTACCGCCGGGACGGGCGCGTAAAAAGCGTGATGGTGGAGGTGAACCGCAGGCTGTATATGGATGAACTTACCATGCAGAAGAACGGCGGATTTGAGCGCATGCGGGAAGTTTGCCGCGCGCTGTTGCGCGCCGCGGCAATGTGGGAAGAAGCCCCTCACAGGAAATAACTTTTTTTCTTTTGAAACCCCTTCTCCTTCTTTTATCCGCCGCAAAGCGCCGTAACGGGCGTATGGCCCACGGTATAGACGGCGCCGCCGATCTTCACGCGCTGAGGCCCGCCCGCTTCCACCGTTACGGAACAGCTTTCCCGCGCCGCGTCGACGAAGAGAACGCTTCCCCGGTAATGGACGCGGAAGCGGACCCTGCTCCAGTTTTGCGGGAGCCGCGGGTCCAAAACAATCCCTTCCGGCCGGACGGATAGCCCGCAAAAGCCGGAGATTACTGCGAGGTACGCGCCGCCCACGCTCGCCACATGGAGGCCGTCGCGCGTGTTGGCGTGGGCGTCGTTCAGATCCGCCGAGGCGGTTTCTTTCAAATACCCATAAGCCTTTTCCGCGTCTTTCAGCCGCGCGGCCATGATGCTGAATATGCATTTGGAAAGCGAGGAATCGTGCGTCGTCACGGCCTCGTAATACGCGTAGGTGCGCTTTGCGGCGTCCTCCCCCACCCCGTCGCCGAACAGGTACAGCGCCAGTACGGCGTCCGGCTGCTTGCAGACCTGGTGGCGGTAGATAAACAGCGGATGGTAGTGCAGCAGTAGCGGAAAATTCTCCTTTGGGATGCGGGAAAGGTCCAGCCGTTTTTTATGGAGGAAGCTGTCGTCCTGCATCAGTATGCCCAGGCTTTCGTCGTAGGGCAGGTACATGGCTTCGGCGGCCTCCAGAAAACGCCGCTCCTCCTCCAAACTTACGCCCGTCTGCGCCCGGACCCGTTCAAACAGGCCCGCCTCCCGCAGCGCCGCGCAGATGTCCGCCGCCCAGCGGAGGTTTTCCCGCGCGCCCGCGTTGGTATAGTAATTGTTGTTGACGAGGCAGGTGTATTCGTCCGGACCCGTGACGCAGTCGATCAAAAAGCGCCCGTTCTCCATATGCCCCGCGTCCAGCCACAGCCGCGCCGTTTCAACGAGCACTTCCGCGCCCTTTTTCGCCATGTAGTCGATGTCGCCCGTGGCGAGGTAATATTGGATGAACGAATGCGCGACGTCCGCGTTGATATGGTACTGCGCGGAGCCGGACGGAAAGTAGGAGGAGCATTCGCTCCCCGCGATGGTGCGCCAGGGGTAGAGCGCGCCTGTTTCGTGCCCCATCAGGCGCGCGTGCTCCCGCGCCCGCGGCAGGATGCCATAGCGGTAATCCAAGAGGCTTTTCGCCAAAGCGGGGTCGGTGAACAGGAAGAACGGGAACACGTAGATTTCGGTATCCCAGAAATAATGCCCCTCGTACCCTTCGCCGCTCAACCCCTTGGCGGGTACGTTGCTGATGCCGTCCTGCCCCGCCGACTGCAGCAGCTGGTACAGGTTGAAGTCAAGATAGCCCTGCACGTCCGGGTCGCCGTCTATCAGCACCCGGGCGTTTTCCCAAAACGTGCCGAGATACTCCCGCTGTTCCGCATACCAATGCGCCGCCCCCATCCGGACCGCCTGATCGAGCCTGTCGGCGGCGTGCGCGGACGGGTCTTCGACGCGCAGCGAATCGCTGTATACGCAGAACTTGTAGAGCTTTATCCGCCCGCCCGGCCGGATGTCCGCGGCAATATCCGCCCATGCGCCCTGCCCGTCGGAACCGCAGGCAAACTCCCCTTCCCCCTCCAGCACATGCCGGACATGGCACGCCATTGTAAGGCCGGAGCGGCCGGTACGGCAGGCAACGCGCAGCGTTCCGCCCTCCGCGCCTGCATGCTCCGCCAGAAGATGGCGGTCTGCGCCGGGCGCGACGCGCGGATCGTCCGCGTTGCTGTAATTCTCCACATCGCCGTTGAGGGTGGACTTTAGGTGGACCGGCCCCGCGTAGTCCACGGATTCGACTTCGTACTCCATCAGAAACAGCTCATGCATGCGAAAGCTCGCCATACGCCGCACCGTGACCCTGAGCGTATGCCCTTTCAATGAGCGCCACAGCATGCGGCGCTCCGTTACGCCCCGGCGCATATCGAGCGTCCGTTCATAGTCCATCAGCCCGCCGGAAAAGGGATCGAGACGCTCGCCGTCTATACAAAGCGTGACCGTCTGCGCGTCGGGCAGGTTGATGATCGTCTGGCGCGTGGTCGGGAAGCCGTACAGCTTTTCGCCGTAGGGGATGTCCGCATCGTCGTAAAAGCCGTTGATATAGGCGCCGCGCACGCTCAATAAGCCGGGGGGATACCCCTCCTCAAAGCAGCCGCGCACGCCCAGGTAGCCGTTGGCGCAGTGGAAAAGCGCTTCCTCTCCCGCAAGCGCCTCCCTGTTCAGTTGGCGCACGGTGAGCTTCAGTCCTTCTGGAATCAAATGTTTCACCTCAAAGTATAAAAAATCACTCTTTTACCGCACCCGACGTCAGACCGGATACGATTTGCTTCTGGAAAAGCAGCACGATAATGAGCGTAGGCACGATGACAATTACGGTCGCGGCCGTAATCTCTCCCCACAGTATGCTGAACTGCGTGCGCAGGGCATTGATGGCCACGGGCACCGTCTGGAACTCCTTGCTTGCGTTGAGCGTAAATGTCAGCAGATATTCGTTCCACGACGCAATAAACGTCATGATTGCCGTGGTAAACACGCCCGGCATCGCGATGGGGAATATCACCCTCCAGAGCGTTTGCCACATGGAGCAGCCGTCAATATGCGCCGCCTCCTCCAATGAGGGAGGAATGCGCTTGAAATGCGCCACCATGATCCACACCGCGGCGGGC
>DATMXR010000078.1:0-7225 GCA_035561315.1 Feifaniaceae bacterium | reverse complement strand
ATAACAAGCGCGGAGCTAGATAATATCTAGCTCCGCTTGTTGGTCGGGGCGATGTGATTTGAACACACGGCCTTCTGGTCCCGAACCAGACGCGCTACCAAGCTGCGCTACGCCCCGGCATGGAGCCAACGAGGGGACTCGGACCCCTGACCTGCTGATTACGAATCAGCTGCTCTACCAGCTGAGCTACGTTGGCAGTCAAATTCGGGTGCGCATCACGCACCCGACCTTATCAATTATAGGGAAACGGCAAAGATTCGTCAAGCACTTTCTTGTACCAAAACCGCCGTGAAACTCCGGGGCTTACCGGGAAGCGGGGCCGTTTTTCCAGGCGCTTTCTTGCGCCGAAACCGCCCGCAAAGCCCGCGGCCAAAGGGGAAGAGCGGGACTCTCCCATCAGGCGTTTTCCGCCGCGCCCGGCGAAGAAAACGCTTCCGGCTGCATCAACTCCATGCCGCTTACAAACTCCCGCAGCAGGGCGATCGCGGCGTCCAGCCGCTCAGGCTCCACGCTGTACATCGTAAACCCGCCCTGCCGCCTTGCGCGCACCAGCCCGCAGGAAGTGAGTATCTTCATGTGGTAGGAAAGCGAGGGCTGGGTGATGCTGAAGCACTCGAGTATGCTGTTGGCGCACATGCTCTCCAATGTCAGCATATGCACGATCTTTAAGCGCGTCTCGTCCGCAAGCGCCTTAAAAAGCGGCACATAGTTGTAATAGTAAGCCGTCATACCCCAACCACCTTCATTTGCAGCCGTCAGTCCCCAAAGTATGCCACTATGCCGTTTCTGATGCCCGCCGCCATTTTCTTCTGGAAGGTTCCGTCGGTGAGCTTGTGATCTTCCTCTTCGTTGGTCATATGCCCCATTTCGATATTGACCGCGGGACGCTCGCACCAGTTGAAGCCCGTTTGATCGTCCCGGTAGGTGAGGCCCTTCTTTACATTGATGCCGGTTTCCTCGCCATAGGCCGCGAGTATATTCTTCGCCGCGCGGACGCATTCGTCATAATACGGGTACGACTTGCTCTTGGGCACCAGCATGAACGCGCCGTGGACGCCTGGATCGTTGCTGCCGTTGCAGTGCAGGCGGACGCCCAAGTCCACTTTCGCTTTGTTGAATATCTTCGCGCGGTCGATGTTGGAAATGTCCACGTCGTTTTTCGTGCGCGTCATGACCACCTTGGCCCCCAGGTCCTCGAGCATGTCCCTTAATTTCAGGCCGACCTGCAGCGTCACCTCGTATTCCCGCACGCCGGTGAACCGCCCATATGTGCCGGAAGAGACCTTGTCCTTTGTTTCGGACGAACCGGGCGCTACCGGCTCCTGCTCCCGGTTGGGGTGCGCCTGGTGCCCCGGGTCTATGCCGATTACAAGCCCTGCAAGCGGCTTGGATGATTTTTCGGGTTTTTCCGTCGGCTCGGGCGCGGGCGTTTCCGTTGGCGCGGGCGTTTGCTCAGGCTCCGGCGTGGGCGACGCCGCCGGCTCCGGGGTTGGCTCCGGGGTCGGTTCGGGCGTATCCTGCGGGGGAACGGACGGCGTTATAGAGACGCCCGGCGAAGGGGAGAGAATTTCTCCGCCCGTTACCGCGCCGCCGGGTTTCGCGGCCGTTTCCTCCAGTGTTCCGCCAAGCTCCACATACAGCGCTTCCTCCGCCGCGGGAGGCGGCGCAAGCACCAATGCGGCAAGTATGATGACCCCCGTGAGCAGCGCCGCCAGTATAGACCATTGGAGTATGCTTCGCTTCCGGACCGGCGCTTTGTTTTGTGTCATTTCACCGCGTCCTTCACCCGCGGAAGGTCCCGTTCCTCCAGCATGGCGCAGACAAGGGTGCCCTTTTCCGTATGCTCCTCGGAGAGGATGCGGCCCACGCTGCGGATGAGCGCCATCGCGTCATAGCGGTGGTAGGGGACTAAAAGCTCCACGCGCACCTGCTGCGCGCTCAGCGCCTTCTCTACCGCCGCAAGCAGCGCGTCTATCCCCGTGCCGTCCCTGGCGCTGATGTGCGCCCACTCCCCCCGGCGGCCGGGATTGGCGCTTTCCCTGTCTATTTGGTTATATACGTTGATGCGCGGGGTGTCCGCCGCACCCAGGGAGGCCAATACCTCCTCCACCACCTGCATCTGCGCGTCGTATTCCGGGTTTGCGCAATCCACCACATGCAATAAAAGGTCGGCGTGCTTCACTTCCTCCAGCGTGGCGCGGAACGCCTGCACAAGGTCGTGCGGCAGCTTGTGGATAAACCCGACCGTATCCGAAAGCAGCGCCTGCGTCCCCTGCGGCAGCGTCACCTGCCTTACCACGGGGTCCAGCGTGGCAAAGAGCTTGTCCTCCGCCGGTACGTCGCTGCCCGAAAGCGCGTTTAACAGCGTGGACTTTCCCGCGTTGGTGTAACCGACGAGCGCCACAAGCGGAACCAGGTTCTTTTCCCGCCGCTCTCGCCGCAGGGCGCGCTGCTTGACGACCTCGTTGAGCGTTTCCTCCAGCTCGAATATCCGCCTGCGGATGCGCCGCCGGTCCAGCTCCAGCTTTTTTTCACCGGGGCCGCGCGTGCCGATGCCGCCGCCCAGGCGGGAAAGCGCCATGCCGAAGCCCACCAGCCGGGGAAGGCGGTATTTTAACTGCGCAAGCTCCACCTGCAGCCGCCCTTCCCGCGTCTGCGCGCGGGCCGCGAATATATCGAGGATCAGCGTCGTCCTGTCTATGACGGGGCGGCCGAGGCCTTCTTCCAAATTCCTTAACTGCACGGCGGAAAGCTCATCGTCGAATATAAACAGATCGGCTTCCATGGCGCTGCCCATCAGGGACAGTTCCTCCACCTTGCCGGAGCCGATGTAAGTGGCGTTGTCTATGCTGCGGCGCTTCTGCACGCTCCGGCCCACCACCTGCGCGCCCGCGGACTTTGCAAGCTCCGCAAGCTCCCGCATGGTATCCATGGCGTCCGCCTGCTCCAGCCCCACCAATATGGCGCGCTCGGGCCGTGCCGCCGCCGTTTCGTGCGCACCGGTCTTTAAGCGGTCGTCCGCGAGGTAGATTTCGCGCATCAAAGCCTTTTGGGGAAGCCGGTTCGGCTGCATGGGGCCGTAAAGCAGCACCTCGTAGCCGTCGTCCCCCCATTCGCCCAGGTATGCGGCATAGAGGACGGCGGGCTTCCCGTCCCGCACGGACAAAGCCGCCATACAATCAAGCCGCATGGATTTGAGCGTGCCCAAGTCCACCTCGCTGAGCATGGCGCTGCCGTTGGGGTGGGTGTGGATGCACCGTACGCCCGAGAGCCTGTCCTCGTTGCGCACCACGCGCATGTCCGGCATGGCGACGGTGTTCGCGTCCCCCACGCTGACGTCCGCGATTGTGCCGTTGCGCTTGACGTATACCGATAGCTCGCGGTTGACGGCCGCGGTGCACGCGCTCAAATGCTCCAGCAATTCGGGGGTGGCAAACGTATCCTGCCCCACCTCGAACTCATAAAGCCTCTCGATCTCCGCAAGCACGGTGCCGCGGATGCCCGCTGTGTTTCCGTTTACCTGTCTTGGCATGTTTTCCTTTCGATTTAAGCCTCCGGCGCGATCACGGGAATCTGCGGCGCGTAATAGCCCACGCCCACCGTGATTTTCCCCGCGTACGCGCGGTATGTGGATTTTGCCAAAGGCTCCTTCCTTATTTCCTGGCCGTCCTTGTAATAATGCTTGTAGGACTGCCATACGGACCCGCTCTGCCGGGAGACTTCCTCTTTATAATAGTCCGCGGAGACGGTGGTATCCACCACGACCTCCATTTCTCCCTTGGGGGAGACGGTTTCGATCTTTTCGCTGCTCAGGCGGATCTCGTCGTACTCGCCGCCTAGCGGCGCGCCGTAAATTTCCACATGCATGCTTTTATCCGCAAGGCCTTTGGGCACCTCGCCGTCCTTGGAATCGATGGCGTAGGCGAATATGTAAATGTCCGCCTCCGTGTTGTTCTTAAACTGGAAATCGATCGTGCCGGTGTTGATGGTGGCGTCCAGGCCCCTGTCGATATACCCAACGGGGCTAGAATGGTTGCGGCGGTAGACGATCTCAAGGTCCGCCTTGACCACAGCCGCGTACAGCGTGGTGCTGACCTGGCAGACGCCGCCGCCCGCCTGGTCCTCCGTGGCGCCCTGCACATAGGCGGGGGCCGCCTTCCAGCCAAGCTCGTAGGTGCGGGGGCCCAGCGTATCGTTGGTGGAGAACGTCTCCCCCGGCTTTAATACAAAGCCGTTGATGAGCGACGCCGCGCGCTTGACATTGAACACGCGGTCCTCGCGGTTATAGGGGGATTTCTTGAAAGAAGTCTCCGCAACGCTGCGCCTGCTCAATAAACTTTCCTTGAGCGCGTCCACCGTGACGGCGGGTTCCGTGTACAGTATGGGCAGCTCCACTTCGCCATATTCGCGGGCCTCCGCGCGGGTTTGCAGGGTATGTAAGAGCGCCGCCTCGTCCAGAGCCTGCCCATTGACCTCCGGCGTAAAATCCAAAAAATCCTCCGGGACCATATCCGCTTTTACGGTATACTGCTCCTTCAGTTTGGCGCTTGCGTCCACGGGATCGGTTCTGACGCGCTGCCCAAGCTCAATAAGCTTAGGCTGCGCCGGGGAAACGTCCGCCGTATAGGAAATGGAAAATTCCCTGGGGGACGCGAGCAGCGCCTCGCGTTCCGCGTCCTTCTCCCGCCTTGTGCCGGTGTTGCCGAGCGCGATCGCCTCACCGAGTACCGTTTCGGTATCGAACGTCACGTCAAAGTCCGCGGAGGTGAGCGTAACGGACGCGCCGGGCGCGTGCAGTACGAACTGTATTTCCGCCGCCTTTTGCCGCTCCGCCTCATGAAGCGCCGCGCGCGCCTGCTCCGGCGTCATGCCCGCAAGGGAAACGCCCTCCACGCTGACCCCTTCCGCGAATGTCTGCGCCCCCGGCTCGAGAAAATCGGGTTCGGTAAAGGCGGGCTCCGCCACCCGCTGGTACACCAGAAAGCCGCCCAGCCCGAGGCACGCGGCCGCAAGCAGTATGACGGCCGCGCGGAGCGTGCGCCTAAGCGCGCTTGATTTTTCTTTTTTTCTTTTTGCCATTGTTTCTCCTTATCCAAGCCTGGAACAGCGGCGGCATGCGCGCGGCCCGCTTTTCCGCCGCCATAAGGCGGGGATATGGCCCGTACATATGACCCATATGTACATGGTATGATGCTTCCATGCCATTTGTCAACCTTTGGGGAAGGGCCGCAAAACGCCAAAACCGGCATGTTTTCGGGCGCTCCGTGCGCTGCGCGCATGGGTTCATAGAAAGTTTATAACTCCCGCGGCACTTTTTTAAACCCGAGGCGGCTTCTTCCGGGCGGGCCGATGCCTCTTTTCTCCATGCTTTCCTTTCTTTTTAGGCCGCGCGCGCAAATGAACCGAAGCGTCCCGGCCGGGCGTATGCTATACTTCTGTTATGATGGATACACAAAACGGTAAACGGATGCGCCTGCCCGGCGGCGTGGATTTTGAAACCACGTTCTTTTCCGGGCAGACGTTCTCCTGGGCGCACGCGGACGGCGGATATATCGGCTGCGTGGAAAACAACGCCGCATATCTTGACGCCGGCTCCAACACGCTGCATTGGGCGGGCCCGGCCGACGACGCCTACTGGGCACGCTATTTTGACCTAAGCCGGGACTATGCGGCCGTGTTTTCCGCATTTCAAGATGACGTCTATATCCGGCAGGCGTACGCCCGCTATGGCGGCATGCGCGTGCTCAACCAGCCGCTTTGGGAGACGCTGTGCGCCTTTATCATATCCGCCAACAACAACATCAAGCGCATCACCTCCATCATGGCGCGCGTCCGCGCGAACCTGGGCGGGCCGCTTTTGGCGGGTGGGCATACCCTATACGCGTTCCCGGACGCGGGTAAGGTAGCGGGCGCGGGGGAACCGCTGCTAAAGGAGCTGGGACTTGGCTACCGCGCGGCCTATATTCTGCACACCGCGCAGCGCGTGCAGGAGGGGTTTGACCTTTCTGCGCTGCCCCGTATCGGCTACGTGGAAGCGCAGAAAGCGCTTGTCGGTCTGCCGGGCGTGGGCGAAAAGGTCGCTGACTGCGTGCTGCTGTTCTCCTGCGGGTACACCCGCGCGTTCCCCGTGGACGTATGGGTGAAGCGCGTGATGCGCGTGCTCTACGGCGCTTCCGGCTCCAACGCGGCCATCAAGGCCCAGGGCTGTGCCCGCTTCGGCGCGGACGCGGGGCTCGTGCAGCAGGTGCTGTTCCACGGCGCGCGCACTGGGCTTTTCCCCGCGCTGTGCGAGGCGGACCGGCTGATTTGCGATTCGTAGAGAGTTATGCCCCCAGACTCCCACGTAGGGGCGTAACACCCCTACGAACCCATACTCAGAAATGCGCCCGGAAAGAAAAGACAGGTACGGTCCGCACCAAATGGCGCGGGCTTTCGTTGTACAAAAACGAAAATATCATGGCGGGCGTTTCCATACGGTAAAAACTGTTTATTGATCAAGCAAGAAACAATTCCCCTTATGAAGAGATCAAATGGGGAATAGTATGAAGTGAATTCACCAAAAGGAGAAAAAATGATGTCATATGCTTTTTGGGACGCCGTCAAAAACCGGCACAGCATTTATAGCCTGAGCAATGAGGAGATCGTATCCCGCAGCCGCATCCGTCAGCTGGTTGCGGACACCCTCAATTATGTCCCTTCCTCGTTCAATTCCCAAAGCGCGCGCATCGTGGTGCTGTTTGGCAGCGAGCACCGCGCGCTGTGGGGCATCACGCTGGACGCGCTCAAAAAAGTAACGCCGCCGGAGCAGTTCTCCTCCACCGAGGCGAAGGTCAAAACCTGCTTCGCATCCGGTTACGGTACCATACTGTTTTTTGAGGATACCGCGGTCGTGGACAGTTTGAGCGCCGGGTTCCCGCTTTACGCGGATAAATTCCCGGTATGGGCGCAGCACAGCAACGCCATGCACCAGTTTGCGCTTTGGACCGCGCTCGAGGCGGAGGGCCTGGGCGCCTCCCTGCAGCACTACCATCCGCTTATCGACGACGCGGTGCGCGCCCGGTTCCGGATACCCGAAGCCTGGAGCTTTGTGGCGCAGATGCCCTTCGGGAAACCCCTGGAAAAAGGCGAGCAGAAGGAAAGGCAGAGCCTGGATTCCCGTATGAAAGTATTTGAATAGAAAAATTTCGTAAGCAAGAGGGCAGGCCGCAGGGCCTGTCCTCTTGCG
>DATMXR010000077.1:0-3879 GCA_035561315.1 Feifaniaceae bacterium | reverse complement strand
GCTGCGCCTGTGGCGGAGGCCCCGGAAACCACAGTACCTGAAGCGGCCACGCCTGCGGCGACGGCTACGCCTGTTCCTACGCCCGCGCCGGAAAAGGCGAAGCTCAATGTCATAGCCCTCAAAGGGCCTACCGGGATGGGCATGGTGCGGCTGATGCAGCTTGGCGAACAGGAACAGACGGCGGCGGACTATACCGTGGCGCTGGCCGCGGCGCCGGATGAGATCAGCGGCAAGCTCGTAACGGGGGAAGCGGATATCGCGGCGGCGCCCATCAACCTCGCGGCGGCGCTCTACAACAAGACCGGGGGCAAGGTGAAGTTGATCGCCGTCAATACGCTAGGCGTCCTGTATATCCTGGAAAACGGGGACAGCGTGCACAGCGTGGCGGACCTGGCGAACGTCAGGCTCTACGCCACCGGCCAGGGCGCGACGCCGGAGTATGTGCTCAATTACCTGCTGGAGAAAAACGGCGTGCTGGGCAAAGTGGAAACGAGCTATATGGCCGAGCACGCGGAGCTTGCGGCGCTCTTGGCTTCCGGCCAGGGGGACGTCAATGTGGCCATGCTGCCCGAACCGAACGCGACGCTGTCGCTGTTAAAAAATAAGGAACTGCGCGTCGCGCTCGATTTGACCGAGGAATGGAACAAGGTTTCCGGCGGAGTCCCGCTTGTGCAGGGCTGCATCGTGGCGCGCGCGGAGGTATTGGAAGAACGGCCCGAGGCCGTCGCCGCGTTCCTTACAGAGTATGCGGCGTCCACGGCGTTTACCAATGAAAAGCCGGACGAGGCGGCCGCCCTGATCGAAACATACGGCATACTTCCCAGCGCCGCCGCGGCCAAGGCCGCCATACCCAACTGCAACATCGTGTGCGTCACGGGTGCGGATATGAAGGCAAGCGCCAAGAATATGCTGCAGGTGCTGTATGACGCCGACCCCAAGAGCGTGGGCGGCAAGCTTCCGGGGGACGACTTCTACTATGTGCCGTGAGGCCGGCGCCTCAACCTTAAGCGTAGGTTTTCTTTTGCTTCTTTTCTTTTGCAAAAGAAAAGAAGATTCGTTTGATGGGGTGGGTGCATGAATAAAACGCTGCGCGGCGTGTTGACGGCCTTATTCTGGCTGCTTGTCTGGCAATTCGCCAGCATGGCGGTACATTCCGCGCTGCTTCTGCCCTCGCCGCTTGAAACGCTCGATAGCCTGCTGCGGCTGATGCGGGCGGCAGCGTTCTGGCGGAGCACGCTGTATAGCGTGCTCCGCATATTGGCCGGATACCTGCTTGCGGTGGCGGCGGGGATTTTGCTTGGGGTGATTACGGCGGGCTCGGAGCCAATGGATGCATTGTTCCGGCCCATACGCAGCGTCATGAAGGCGACGCCCGTGGCGACGTTCGCGCTGTTGATGGTGCTTTGGCTCCCTGAGCAGCTCGTGCCCGTATTCGCGGCGTTTATCATGGTGCTGCCTCTCACCTGGACAAACGTTCAGGAAGGCATCCGCGCGACCGACAGAGATCTGCTGGAGATGGCGCGGCTGTTCCGCTTCGGCAGGCTGAAAACGCTGCGGCTCGTCTATTTCCCTTCCGTGCTGCCGGGGCTGCTTGCGGCGTGCGCCACGGGGCTCGGGTTCGCGTGGAAGGCGGGGGTGGCCGCGGAGGTCATCGCGCGCACGGCAAATTCAATCGGCAAGAATCTTGTGGAAAGCAAAAGCTACTTGGAAATTCCGGATATGTTCGCGTGGACGGCGGTGATGGTGGCGCTCTCCGTGCTGTTTGAAAGGCTGCTGCTTGTTTTGTTCCGGCGGCTCAACAGGAGGAGGGAGGGGAAAAGCGCATGAGCGTACGGCTTGTGGACATCACGGCGGGGTACGCCTCCCAGACGGTATTAAGACGCCTCTCCCTTACATTGCCCGATCACGGCATTGTGCAGGTCACCGGCTCCTCCGGCTGCGGCAAGACGCTGCTAATGCGCGTGCTTGCGGGGCTGCACCTGCCGTATTCCGGCAAAATAGAAGGGCTTGACGGCCTGCGGGTCAGCATGGCGTTCCAGGAAGACCGGCTCCTGCCCTGGTTCACGGCGTTTGAAAACGTCCGCTGCGTGCTGAAAAAGGGGGAAGACAGCGGGAAACCGGCGTCTCTCTGGCTTTCCCGCATGGAGCTTTCGGACGTTGCGAAAAGCTACCCAAACGAGCTTTCCGGCGGCATGCAGCGGCGGCTTGCGCTTGCGCGGGCGCTGGCGTACGGCGGGGATCTGCTGCTGCTGGACGAACCCTTCAACGGGCTCGATAAAGAATTGCGCGCCCGCGTCGCCGCGCATATCAAAAACGCCGCGCCTCTCATCGTGCTTGTCTCGCACGAAGACGGGGACGCGGAGCTGTTTGACGCTGCGCCGGTTGCATTGCGCGAGCTGATGAACGCCTGAACTTGTTTACCGCGCTTCTCCGGAGATGCCGAGCATCCGGCAATAGGCCTCCAGGCCGTATAAAAGCGCTTCCTCGTTAAAATTGAAATGCGGGCTATGGAGAGGCGGGAAGCCGCTGTATTCCGCTACCCCCACAAAGAAGAACAAGCCGGGGATCTCCTGCTGGTAAAACGAAAAATCCTCGCCGATCATCAGGTGCGACATGGGCTGCACGTCCGCTTTCATAAGCAGCCGGAATTCCTCCGTCATATCCACGGGGTTCTCCACGCTGTAATAAAGCTGCACCTCTTTAAAATCCGTGGTGATGCCGGTGGCCACTTCAAAACCCGCGAGTATCTTGCCGATGCGCTCCATCACCTGCTCGCGCATTTCATTGGAGAACGTGCGCAAAGTGCCCGACATCACGACCTTGTCGCATATGATGTTCCGGGCCTCGCCGCCGTGAATTTTCCCTATGGTAAGTACGATCGGTTCATCCGGGCTTGTGGAGCGGGAAACGACGGTCTGCAGCATGGTGATAAGCTCCGCCGCGGCGACCACGGCGTCTATCCCCTTATCCGGGCTCGCGCCGTGCGCGCTTTTGCCGTACACCGTCAGATCAAACCCGCAGGATTGCGCCATAAACGTGCCGCGCCGCACCCCAAGCTGGCCGACGCGAAGCTCCGGGAACACGTGCAGCGCGTAGATGCGGTCCACCCGCGGGTCATGCAGCGCGCCGTCCTCTATCATCCGTTTCGCGCCGCCGCCGCCCTCCTCGCCGGGCTGGAACAAAAGCACCACGTTCACGGTGAGCCGGTCCCGGCGCCCGCTTACAAGCTTCGCGAGCAGCAGCGCCACCGCCATGTGCGCGTCGTGCCCGCAGGCGTGCATTTTGCCCGGATGTTCGGAGGCGTAGGGCGCGTCCGTCCATTCCTCTACGGGCAGCCCGTCCATATCCGCGCGGAACGCGATCGTCTCCCCGGCGCTTTTTGCGTAGAACACCGCCTTTACGCCGGTGCCCGCCAGCTTTATGAGCGCGTCGGGCCGGAGTGCTTCGAGGTATCTGAGCACGTACGCCTGTGTCTGATATTCTTCAAACGCGGTTTCGGGTATGCGGTGCAGGTCGCGCCGGACCTTGGCGCACTCTTCCCGCATGGACAGAACCGCTTTGCTTAGTTGCATGATACATTCCCCAAACGTTTTCTTTACAGGAAACGCGACGGCTTCAAACTTCTTTTCAAACCTTTCAAGCCTCTTATAGTATAGCGGCATCCGGCGAAAAGCTCAATGCCACGCTTCAATTTATGCTGCGGCCGCCCCCTGCGTTCTAAATCACCCGTAGGGGGCTGTCGTGCTAAGAAAAGCACGGCAGCCCTTTGCGATGTTGCTTGGGAACTGGAAGATATGTGCAAATTGCACATAAACCCCGGAAAAGAAGGCACAAGAAATAAGTCCGGCGAGTTTGGCCTGCCATTTGGAGACAAGCCCG
>DATMXR010000076.1:0-6721 GCA_035561315.1 Feifaniaceae bacterium | reverse complement strand
TTGACAGCGTGCCCTGCGAACCATATAATAAGAGTAAATATAATTTACACAAGGAGGATGGCAATGGGAATTGCGGCCTGGTGGGAAGGGCTCGACACGCTGCTGCAGGTGCTTTACTGCGTTGCCATACCCGCAAGCGTGGTGCTTCTGATACAGATTGTACTGACGCTGGCGGGTTTTGGACATGACGCCGCCGGGGCAGATACGGGGGTTGCTTCCGGCGGCGCGGATATCGGCGATATGACCGACGTCGATATCGGAGACTTTGACTTTGGGGATGCCGCGGGCGCCGACGCGTATACCCCTTCGGATACGGGCGGGGCGGACGCCCGGGCGGGCTACGGCGCTTTAAAGATGTTTACGCTCGAAGGCGTCATCGCGTTCCTGACGGTATTCGGATGGACGTCGATCATCGCGTACAATTCCCAAATACCCGGCGGCCTTGCCGTGTTTGTGGGGTTTGTATTCGGCGCGCTTGCCATGTTCGGCGTCGCAAAGCTCATTCAGCTCACGCTGCGCCTTGCGGGCAGCGGCAACATCTCCTTAAAGAACGCGCTGGGCCTGACGGCGCGCGTATACATCCCCATTCCCGCGGGCGGAAAAGGGGAGGGCAAGGTCAACCTGACGCTGCAGGAGCGTTTTGTGGAAGTCAACGCCATTACGGAGGGGAAAGCCATTCCCACGGGCGCGTTTGTGCGCGTGGTGGATGTGCGCGCGGACGTGCTGGTGGTGGAAAAAGAAGACTGAATAAAAAAGCAGGGGGTATTGCAATATGGGGTTGAATGTTTTAACGGGGATCATCATCACGGTCGTCGTGCTGTTCGCGGTGCTGCTCGGCGTGTTTTCACGCTACCGCAAGTGCCCGTCGGATAAGGTGCTTGTCATTTACGGCAAGGTGGGGTCGGAGAAGAGCGGCCAGACCCGCTCCGCAAAGTGCATCCACGGGGGCGCCGCGTTTATTATACCCGTGCTGCAGGATTACCGGTATATGGATCTGACGCCCATTTCCATCAATGTGGATTTAAAAAACGCGCTTTCCAAGCAGAACATCCGCGTGGACGTGCCGTCCCGCTTTACGGTGGGCATTTCCACAGAGCCCGGCATCATGCAAAACGCAGCCGAGCGCCTTTTGGGCCTTAAAATGCCGGAGATCCAGGAGCTTGCAAAGGATATCATATTCGGGCAATTGCGCCTTGTCATCGCCACGATGGACATTGAGGAAATCAATACCGACCGCGATAAATTCCTGCTCGCCGTCTCAAACAACGTGGAAATCGAATTGAAGAAGATCGGCCTCAGGCTCATCAACGTCAACGTGACGGACATCAACGACGAGTCCGGCTATATCGAGGCGCTGGGCAAGGAAGCCGCCGCCAAAGCCATCAACGACGCGAAAAAGAGCGTGGCCGAAAAGAACAGGGACGGTGAAATCGGCCAGGCCAACGCCCATAAGGACGAGCGTATCGAGGTCGCGGCCGCGAACGCCACCGCCATACAGGGCGAGAACACCGCCAAGGTGGAGATTGCCCAGTCCGAAGCGCTCCGCAGGGAAAAGGAAGCGGAAGCCCTGCGCATCGCCACCGCCGCGGAAAAGGTGCAGGCGGCCATGGCCCTGCAGGAAGCGTACGTCGCCCAGCAGAACGCGGAGCAGACGCGCGCCGCGCTTGTGCGCGCGTCCCAGCAGGCGGATATCATCGTAAAGGCGGAAATTGAAAAGCAGCAGGCCGAAATCGCGGCGGAAGCCGAAGCCGAGATGCTGCGCCGCAAGGCAAAGGGCGAGGCGGACGCGATATTCGCGCGTATGGAGGCGCAGGCAAAGGGCATCGAGGAGATACTCTCCAAGCAGGCCGTGGGTATGAACAAACTCGTCGAGGCCGCAAATGGCGACCCGGACGCCGCGGTGAAGTTCATTATCGCGGATAAGCTCGAGCAGCTCGTGCAGATGCAGGTGGACGCCATCAAGAACATCAAGATCGATAAAGTCACCGTATGGGACAGCATGGGCAACGGCACGGGCACGCCCGCCACGGCCAATTTCCTTTCCGGCATGCTCAAATCCATCCCGCCGATGAACGACCTTTTTAAGCAGGCGGGCATGGAGCTTCCCTCCATACTGGGCGCGGACGCGGAGGAAAAGAAAGCCGCGGCCGACTGACAGATCACAAAGTAAAAAAGGGCCGCGCCGGAACCCGATCCGGCGCGGCCCTTCCTTATGCTCTATGGCGGCACAACCATAGCAGGAACTGCCGTATCCAATATTTATTCTTTCTTTTTTGAAATCCAGGACTCCCTTGTTTCGGCATAGATCAGGTGCGGCATGTCCCTCCGCGGTAGCGCTTCACGAACGTCCGCTCCACCCGCATGCCGAGCCGCTCGGCCACCCTGCGGGAAGGGAGATTTTCCAGGCGGATCTCCGCTATGACAGTCTCTGCGCCAAGCACGGTAAACGCATAGTCCATGCAGGCTTTCGCGCCTTCCGTGGCGTAGCCTCTGCCCCAATATTCCTTTTTCAGGAGATAGCCAAGCCCCGTATAGGGCACATCCTCCACCACTTCGATGATGGGGCCGATGACGCCCGTAAACGCGCCCGTTTCCTTTTCAATCGCCGCGAAATGGCCGAAGCCGTCCGTTGCGTAGCGGGCAAGCGTCCGCTCCATAAAGCCGCGCGCTTCCTCCCGCGAAAAGCCGTGCTCCCACGCGTACATCACATCCGCATCCTGAAGCAGCCCGCAGAGGTCCGAAAAGTCCGCTTCCGTCATGCGCCGGAACCGGAGCCGTTCTGATTCGAGTATCCAGCCCATGCCGCCCTACCGGATAAAATTCGTGACCTGCCGCGGCTCGATCTCGGGAAGCGCCACGCCATGCGCCTTTCCCGCCTCGATGCATTGAAGCAGCCACGCCATGTTTTTTGCCAGCGTGCGCATAATCTGCATGCCTTCGAGGTCCTGCCTGATCTCCTCGGGCGTGTTGCCGTGCGCCATGTTCCAGTATTGGGAGGAGGGAAGCGGCATGCCGGAAATGAGGAAGTACTTGTTCAGTTGATCCAGCGCCGCCGTAGCCCCGCCGCGGCGGCAGGTGACGACGGCCGCGCCCGGCTTGAAGGCAAAGCCGCGGCTTGCGTAAAACATGCGGTCCAAAAAAGAAGTGAGCGCCCCGCACGCGCTTGCAAAGTGCACGGGGGACCCTACGATCATGGCGTCGGACCGCTCCATTTTTGAGATCGCCTCGTTGACGGTATCCTCGTAAACGCACCGGAAGGACTCCGTCTTTCTGCAATACCCGCAGGCGGTGCAGCCGCTGACGGGCTGCGTGCCGATGTGGAACAGCTCCGTTTCCACCCCGAGGCGGTTGAGTTCGTCCGCGGCCTCATTGAGCGCGGTATACGTACACCCTTCCTTGTGCGGGCTGCCGTTGATGAGCAGGACTTTCATGGCTTGGACCTCCAGGTAGCGATTTGTTTCCTCCACCATATACCAAAATGGAACGGAGGTCAAACGGCCGCGCGGGCACCGGAAGCCCCATAGCGCCTGATTATGACGGGAAAAACGCGGCCTGCCCGCCGCGCGTCATTTTTTCAATGAGCGCGGCAATCTCCCGCGGGCTTTTCTGCATTTTGGATTTGATCCAGCCTTCTATCACGGCGACGCTGCCGTTCGCCACAAAGGAATAAAGAAGCTCCATGCTTTCCCGGTCCGGCGCGTTCGGCTGCGCGCTCCACTCCGCGATGCTCCAGTCGTGCGCCACCCGCATGATGCGGTTTAAAAATTCCTTGTCCCCGTGCTCGGATATCAATATGCTGCACAGGTCGCCGTTCGCTTCTATGGACTGACAGACCTCGAGCAGGAACGCGGATATGGTGCGGGCGGAAAGGGAGCGATCCACCGAGCGCATGATCTCCTCGTAGAGCTCGTCCTCGATCTGCATCAAGAGGCTGAACGGACTTTCGTAGTGCGAATAGAACGTGTTGCGGTTGACGTCCGCCCTCAGGCACAGGTCCGTCACCGTCACCTTTGCGATGGGCCGCTCCCGCAGCAGCTCCAGCAGGCTCTGCCGGAGCACCATCCTCGTGTACTGGACCCTGCGGTCCGTTTTTCCCTGCTTCATATCGCGTTCTCCGTTCACAATCGTTTACAGTTCCGTCACACAGAAAAAAGACAGCTTTGCCGCCCTGTGTCCGGTAACGCGCAAACGATACCGAACTGTCCGTTGATTCCGCGACACGATATATCATAATAGAATTACGGTAAAAAAACAACGCGCTGTTCGATATCTTGGCATAGAGTCGGCGGAACCGCTGCGGAAAGGGAATATGGAATGGAAAAGACGGTCTATATCGTGACGGGGGCGGCGGGCCACCTCGGCGGGTATGTGGTGCAGGCGCTTTTGAACCGGGGCAATGAGGTGCGCGCGTTCGTGCTGCCCGGGGAAAGCTGCCTGCCCTTTGCGGAGCGCAGCGGCGGCTTGCTCACGCACTATACGGGCGACGTCCGCAAGCGGGAGACGCTGGACCAATTGTTTGAAAGCGACGGGGACGCGCGGTTCATCGTCATACACTGCGCGGGCATCGTCTCCATTTCCGTGCATGCGGACCAAAGGGTGTACGACGTCAACGTGAACGGTACGGCAAACGTTGTGGACGCGTGCGCGGCGCATCACGCGAAGCGGCTTGTGTATGTAAGCTCCGTCCACGCCATACCGCTGCTGCCGTTCGGGCAGGATATGAAGGAGATCGCCTCTTTCGATCCCGACGCCGTCACGGGGCATTACGCCAAGACCAAGGCGGCCGCCACAAGACTTGTGCTGGACGCCGCCGGGCAGGGATTGGACGCGTTGATCGTCCATCCGGCGGGCATCATCGGCCCGCGGGGATTGCCCACAGGCAACATGGCGTATCTTATTTCAAGCTTCATAAGCGGGCGGCTGCCCGCGGCCATACGCGGCGGGTTTGATTTTGTGGACGTCCGGGATGTTGCGCGCGGCATACTGCTCGCGGCGGAGAAGGGCAGGAGCGGCGAATGCTACATACTCTCCAACCGGTTTATTGACCTGCGGGAGCTGTTCGATACGCTTTCCGAGGTGGCGGGGAAAAAGAAACTCAGGCTCTATTTGCCGCTGTGGGCAGCAAAGGCCGTCGCGCCCTTCATGGAGTGCTATTACAGCCTCTTTCGCAAGACGCCGCTTTTCACGCGGTATTCTCTGCTGACCGTGACCCGGAACGCCGCCTATTCGCATGAAAAGGCGACGCGCGAGCTTGGCTACAGCACGCGGCCGTTGAAGGAAACGCTTTCCGATATCGTGCAGTGGCTCAAACAGTCCAAGGCGCCAAAGGCCGCTCATGCAGTAAATTGATACAGGTACGGGGGCAAGGCCTCCGTATGCTTTTATCACCTGAACGCCGCGGTTTCGCGGCGTTTTTATGTACATTTGTATACGGTAGGGGCGGCGGGCCGAAGAATTCCCCCGCTTGTATATCAGAATTATTTGTGATAGTTTGAATGCATACCAAAAAGGTTGGTTATCAATAAGGCAGGAGGACAGCTTACATGCAAAGCGTGCGGAAGGTTACGGAACAGGTGTATTGGATCGGGGCGAACGACAGGAGGATCTCACGGTTTGAAAACATGTTCCCGCTCCCGAACGGCGTAGCCTATAACTCGTACCTGGTGCTGGATGAAAAAACCGCCATACTGGACACGGTGGATTCCTCCGTCAGCGCGCAGTACTTGGAGAACGTGGCGCATGTATTGAACGGCCGGACGCTCGATTATCTGGTAATCAACCACATGGAGCCGGACCACTGCGCGAATATCGAGGCGCTTGTGCGCCGGTACCCCGACGTCCGGGTGGTGGGCAACAAAAAGACGTTCCAGTTTTTCAGCCAGTATTACAATACGGATATTGCGGGCAATCAGCTGGAAGTGTGCGAAGGGCAGGAGCTGCCCCTCGGCAGGACGGCGCTTCGCTTCTACATGGCGCCCATGGTGCACTGGCCGGAAGTGATGATGACATACGAGGCAACCAATAAGATCCTCTTTTCCGCGGACGCGTTCGGCGCGTTCGGCGCGCTCTCCGGCAACCTGTTCGCGGATGAAATGGACGTTGAAAATCTGTTCCTGGACGAGGCGCGCCGCTACTACGCGAATATCGTGGGGCGTTTTGGCGCGCAGGTGCAGGCGGTGCTCAACAAACTCAAAAGCGTCCCCGTCCGGGTCATCTGCCCGCTGCACGGGCCGGTCTGGCGGGAAAACCTTTGGTATCTCCTGGAGAAGTACGACAGGTGGAGCCGCTATATCCCGGAAAAAAGGGGCGTGGTCCTCTTTTACGCGTCCATGTACGGCAATACGGAAAACGCAATGCTTGCGCTTGCCGATAAGCTTGGCGAGCGGGGGGTGACGGATATGCGCATGTACGACGTGAGCAACACCCACGCCTCCTACATCATTGCGGACGTGTTCAAATACAGCCACTTTGTGATCGGCTCGCCGACCTACAACATGTCGCTTTACTACGGGATGGACGCCGTGCTGCATGAGATGGCCGTACTCAATATACAAAACAGGTCCGCCGCCGTCATCGGCAACCACACCTGGGCAAGCGCCGCGAAGAAGGCCATGGAGGAACGTCTGAACGCCATGAAGGACATCACGATCTTGGGGACGCTCGATATCCGCTCCTCGTTAAAATCCGGGGCCGACCTCGACCCGATGGCGGACGCCATAGC
>DATMXR010000075.1:0-11925 GCA_035561315.1 Feifaniaceae bacterium | reverse complement strand
GGTTAGAGATAGAAAACGGAGGACAGAACATAACATGGCGGACAGGTACGATCCCGGCGTAATCGAGCCGAAATGGCAGCAAAAATGGGAGGACGCGCACTGCTTTGAAGCGGAAGCCTCCCACGAAAAACCGAAATTCTACGGGCTCATCGAGTTCCCGTACCCCTCGGGCATGGGCCTGCACGTGGGCCACCCGCGCAGCAACACGGCGCTCGACATCATCTGCCGCAAGCGCAGGATGGAAGGCTACAACGTCCTGTATCCCATCGGCTGGGACGCGTTTGGCCTGCCCACGGAAAACTACGCCATAAAGACGGGCATCCACCCCGCGATCGTCACGAAGAACAACGTGGACCATTTCCGTTCGCAGTTAAAGCGCCTTGGGTTCTCGTTCGATTGGTCCCGCGAGGTGAACACCACCGACCCGAGCTATTACAAATGGACGCAGTGGATCTTCTTAAAGCTGTTCGAGAAAGGGCTTGCGTACAAGGCGGAGATCCCCATCAATTTCTGCACGTCCTGCAAGGTCGGCTTAGCCAACGAGGAAGTGGTGGACGGCGTGTGCGAGCGCTGCGGCGGCGCGGTGGTGCGCAAGGTCAAAAGCCAGTGGATGCTCCGCATCACGCAGTACGCACAGCGGCTCATCGATGATCTCGACCGGCTCGATTTCATTGAAAAGGTCAAAATCCAGCAGCGCAACTGGATCGGCAGGAGCGAGGGCGCGGAGGTCACGTTCGCCATCGAAGGCTTCCCGGAGGGCCTGCGCGTGTTCACCACGCGGCCGGATACGCTGTTCGGCGCGACATACATGGTCGTTTCCCCGGAGCACCCAATCGTGGAAACGCTCAAAAACAAGATTACGAACATCGCGGACGTGCGCGCCTACCAGGACGCCGCGGCCCGCAAATCCGACTTTGAGCGCAGCGAATTAAGCAAGGAAAAGACCGGCGTGCCGCTAAACGGCGTCACCGCAGTCAACCCCGTGACCGGCGTGCAGATCCCCGTATGGATTTCAGACTATGTGCTCATGGGCTACGGCACGGGCGCCATCATGGCCGTGCCCGCGCACGATGAGCGCGACTGGGCGTTCGCAAAGAAATTCAGCCTCCCCATCGTGGAGGTCGTGGCGGGCGGAAACGTGCAGGAGGAGGCTTACACCAACACCGAAAGCGGCAAGCTTGTCAATTCCGGTTTCCTCAACGGCATGGAAGTGAAGGAAGCAATACCCGCCATCACCGGCTGGCTGGTGGAAAAAGGCCTGGGCGAAAAGAAGGTCAACTTCAAGCTCAGGGACTGGGTGTTCTCCCGCCAGCGCTATTGGGGCGAGCCCATCCCGCTCGTCCATTGCGAACACTGCGGCTGGGTGCCGCTGCCGGAAAGCGAATTGCCGCTCGTGCTGCCGGAAATTGAGGAATACATGCCGGGCGAGGACGGTTCCTCCCCTCTTGCGCGCGCCAGGGACTGGATCAGGACCACCTGCCCGAAGTGCGGCGGGGAAGCCGAGCGCGAAACCGACACCATGCCCCAGTGGGCGGGCTCGTCCTGGTACTTCCTGCGCTATATCGACCCGCACAACGATACCGCCCTCGCGGACCCTGAAGAATTGAAATACTGGTCCCCGGTGGACTGGTACAACGGCGGCATGGAGCACACCACGCTGCACTTATTGTACTCCCGCTTCTGGCATAAGTTCCTTTACGACATCGGCGTGGTGCCCACGCCCGAGCCGTACCGGAAGCGCACCAGCCACGGCATGATACTGGGCGAAAACGGGGAGAAGATGTCAAAATCCCGCGGGAATGTCATAAACCCGGATGAAATCGTGGACGAGCTTGGCGCCGATACCTTCCGCCTGTATGAAATGTTCATGGGCGCGTTCGACCAGCCCATCCCCTGGAGCAACACCGGCGCGCGCGGCTGCCGCAGGTTTTTGGACCGCGTGTGGCGTTTGCAGGAAATGCTGGAGGGGGAAGGCGAGACCGCCGATATGCGCCCGAAAATCCACGCCTGCATCAAGAAGGTGACGGAAGATTACGAGCGCATGAAGTACAACACCGCCATCGCCGCCATGATGGCGCTGGTAAACGACTTCTACGCGAAGGGCGGCGTCACCCGTGACGAGCTGCATACGCTTTTGACCATACTCTCGCCCGTGGCCCCGCATATTTCGGAGGAAATGAACGAAACGCTGGGGTTTGCCCCGCTCTACGCCGCGCCCTGGCCCAAGTGGGACGAAAGCGCTTTGGTGGAGGACAGCATAGAGCTTGCCATACAAATAAACGGCAAGGTCCGCGCCCGCATGATGGCGGCGGTCGGCGCGCCCAAGGAAGAGGTGGAGGCCGCGGCCACAGCGCACCCCGATATCGCGCCGCTGCTTGCAGGCAAGGCGGTGAAAAAGGTCATCGTGGTGAAGAACGTGGTGAACATCGTGGCGGTGTGATACAAAAACGCATCAAGGGCCGCTGCATGGTCAAGCAGCGGCCCTCAGAGTGTCGCCCTTGTATAGTTTCAAGAGATAGGTAAGCAAATAGTTTCAGGACATAGGTAAGCCAAGGCATTACAATATGCAGGAGATTTGACGAAAGGAATCGCCTGTATGAGCTGGAAGGAGACCTGTGTCTTGGAACAGAGAACAGAATTTATCAAGGAATACCTTCAGGGCGAAGGGAACTTTAAAGAGTTGTGCAGCAGGTATGGGGTATCGGAGAAAACCGGTCACAAGTGGAAGAACCGTCTTCTTCAATACGGATTCGCAGGGCTTAACGACCAAAGCAAGGCTCCGGGAGTTTCGCCCAGTCAACTGGATGAAGATGCCGTGATTCGCCTGATTAAGCTGCGCACGGCACACCCTACTTGGGGCGCCAAGAAGCTGGCCGTCCTATATGCCAAGGCCTATGCGGGCTCCGACGTTCCCTCACACAGCAGCATCTACAGAGTATTGGGGAAGGCCGGCCTAATCCGGAAACGCCGCATCCGTGCAGTAAAGCCCGATGTATCCCGGCTGCGCAACCGTATTCCCGCCAATAATCCCAATGATGTTTGGACGGTTGATTTCAAAGGGTATTGGTATTCCGGCGGCGAACAGTGCCTTGGCAAAGTACAACAGTGCCCGCACCATGCGTATCGCAGTGTTTACGGTGGTATCCGTCATGGTGCCTTTTTGCTGGAGATACCGTATGTAGTCCTCTGTTAGCGCCTGATCAATTGAAGAGATGGGAATGCTGGTATCTTTCAAATATTCACATAGTCGCTTATAGTAGCAATCGTAATAAGAGATTGTCTCAAGTGATAGGTTTTTTGCCCTGTTGTACTGCTGGAAGTGGTCAAACGTCTGCTGAACGGTTATGGTCGTGCTGACTTGCATTTTCAATTTACCCATACGGATTCCTTTCTACTGTAGCCAGGAATCCGTTTGAGTGAAGCGACGGCTCTCCCAATAACAAAAGCTCCTAAACCCTGGTTTCTCCAGTGGTTACGGGAGCTTTAGTTAGTGCGGATGGCGGGATTTGATTTCGGCCATCGGCACACTGAGCCTGCGACGGCCCGCAGGCCTAGTGCCCGAAGGCGTCTCCCGCCGAGGGCTGCACGAAATCCCGGGGCGGGCAAACGCGTCACCGGCGCGTTTGCCCGCCCTTCAAATCCCTTCTAAAAAACATACCAACAGCAAAAGCCACCCATCGGGGTGGCTTATAGTTGAAAAGTTAGATCATAAAAGATGCCGTATAATTCATTCAATATGAGATTTTCAGATATGGCGAAGCGCCTCCGACATTTTCCCATGTCAAATCTGCATTTTCAGGTATTAAACAAATAGCTCGTCATAACGAATTCCAAGCACTATTTTTAAAGCTTTTAACTCATCGGGATATAAATGTCGCTGTCCCACCTCTATTTTTGCCAGTGCACTTCTGGTAATATCGCATCCAATGATCTGCAATTTAGTGGACAATTGCTCCTGGGTTAATCCCTTTGACTGCCTAATAACGCTGATATTCCTGCCGATTGCCTTGCTGTATTCGTAATTCATAACCAATACCTCACTGCACTTAATTGGGTGCAATATGTATTGATTTTACGTGTTAATTATGCTATTTTTGCACTATATTAGTGCAAGAGGGCGGTATTTATGCCGGACTTCAAAGAAATGTATTTGAAAATGTTTCAAGCATCGGAGCAGGCAATCAGTATACTGAATGCGGTACAACGGGAGTGTGAGGAGCTTTATGTTTCCTCGCCTGAGCCGAAATTAACAATGGTTCCATTACCGACAGAAAATGAAAAACGCATGGATAAGGAATAATTCCAAATCCACGCTCCTCATATAAAAAGACATACCTCGTCCTTGGCGGGGAAGGTATGTCTTTTTTGGTGCGGATGAGGAGATTCGAACTCCTAAGGTTTCCCCGACGGATTTTAAGTCCGTTGCGTATGCCGTTCCGCCACATCCGCACAACGGCGCGCCGGGGGTTCGAATCCGGTATGCTCCACCAACGCGCGTAAAAATATTGTACCATGCGGATGCGTTTTGTCAATGCGGCGTGCGCGCTGCGCCTTCCTTGGCTCTGCGGCTCCGGGTTACGCCTTTTTGGGTCCCCCGGCCGCCTCCATAAACAGCATGTTCACGACCTCGACGTCGGTGTAGTAATGCTTGAGAATCTCGCGGTAGTCTTTCCCCTCCTGCGCCATGCCGTTTGCTCCCGATTGGCTCATGCCCACGCCGTGCCCGTAGCCGCGCGTGCTGATGATCACGTCCTCTTCGGTAAACGCAATGCTGAACCACGCGCTCCTTAATTCCAAAGCGCCGCGCAGCTCCCGGCCCGTCACCTCCGCCTTGCCCAGGCGGATGCTTTCCACGCGCCCGCTTTCAAAGCGCTCCTCGATTTTTACCTGGTCCTCCAGGGAGGCGGCCTTTAACCCCGCCTTGGGCCACCGTTTGTTGACGGCGGCGGCGAATTCCTTGCGCGTCATGCGCTCCTCGTCCCGCAAATGGCCGGAGCCCACTTCGTTTTCGCTTTCCACCCCCCGCAGGTACGGGCGCGCGGCGGCGAACACGTTCTCGCTGTCCTCCGTCTGCCCGCCGCTTGCCGCGTGGTAGAGCGCCTCGATGAGCGCGCCGTCGTATTCAAGCACCTCGCTGTACGTTTCCCTTACGGCGGTGCGGATTTTTTTCATATTGTCCGCATAGGCGGAGCCCCACTTTTCGCGGCAGTCCTCGTCGCTGTCATACGCCTGGCAGCAGGTGCTGTCGGTGCAGACCTGCGCGCCTTTGGAGCAGCCGCCGTCCCGAATGCGCTTGAACGTGTAGGTGCGCGCGGCGACGGCCTGCGCCTTTAACGCCTCCACATGAAAAGAGGCGGGCATTTCCGCCGCCACCACCCGTTCCAGATAGGTCTCCACCGGCATGGACACGGTTTTTCCCGTTTCTTTGAGATAGACCTGGACGTATTCCTGCTGGCCGGGCAGGTCGCGCTCCCTTTCTTCCTGCGGTGCGCAGGCGAACACGCAGCCGCGCACCAGGATGATCAGCAGTATCACAAGCCCCGCAATCAGCAATACCCGTTTCCAGACGATATGCTCCACAGGCAACACCTCCGTCTTACAGCGTATTGTGCGGGCGGCAGAATTATGCCCGAAGCCGGGAAAGCGGGTTTCTGCGCATAAATTGCGCGCAATATCGCTATGCGTGCCGAACTTTGCATGATAAAATGGTAAGGGATTACCCCTGCGCGTAACGGTATGGGGTAATAAAACCGGGGGGAGGCATCGTATGGATCTCAACGCGCTGATGCGGCGCATCCAGCAGGGCGACCGGGAAGCCTTCGCAACGCTGTATGCCCGCTACAACAAGACGGTATTCCGGATCGCGCTCGATTCCACCCATGACAATGAGGAAGCCAAGCAGGTGGTCGTCGCCGTGTTCCGGGAAATGTACCAGACCATCCGCGCCAAGGGCCCGTACCTGGGGGATCTTTACGGCTGGCTGGACGCGCTGACCGCCAAGCAGGTGCGCCTGCGCCGGATGATGCGCGTGGGCGCCGCGAGCGAAACAGCCGCCCGGCCCGCAGCGCCGGACAGGCCCCGCCGCTATACGGAGGAGGAGGCCGCCGCCCTGGAGGAACGGGCACAAAGGCGCCTAAACCGCATACCGGAAAAGGCGGAGGAAACGCGGCGCGGCAGCGCGTGGCTTTCCATCGCGGGGCTGAGCGTTACGGCGCTGCTGCTTCTGTGGGTGCTCGTAGGCCTTTTGGGCACGCTGTCCATACTCCCCCGCTGGGACCTTGGCTACGCGTGGTTTAACGATACGCTGTTCACGCTGTTCTAATCTAGTCAGGCAGGAGGCAGGCATGGAGTTTTCTTCCCCGCACGCAACGAAGGTGTTCCTGCGGCTTGCGCCCGAAAAGCAAAAAAAAATATTTGACGCCGCCGCGGCGGAGTTTGCGCAGCATGGGTTCGACAGCGCGAACACGAACGTCATCGCCCGGCGCGCGGGGGTGAGCGTCGGCTCCCTGTTCCAGTATTTTGTCACAAAGCAGGAGCTGCTGCTGGCGCTGGTGGATTACGGCACGCAGACGCTGCTTGTGCCGGTGATCGAAAGCATGCGCGAGCCGCGGAACGCTTTGGCGCTGTTCCGGCACATGCTGGTGTGCGCGCGGGAATTCGCGCAGAACTACCCGGATTATAACCGCGTCTACCTCGGCGTGACTGCCGCCCTCCCCTCCCCCATGGCGACGCAGCTCGCAAGAAGGATCGAGGAGCGCACCATCGCCTCCTACCGCCGCGCCATCCGCAGGGATACGGAAGAAACCGGCATAAAGGAAGGCTGCCTCGCGTTTTTGATGGACAACCTCGTCATGTCCTTCCAGTTTTCGTTCGCGTCGGAATATTACCATGAACGGCTGATCGCGTATACGGGCATCGACCCGCACGCGGATGGGGACAGACTGATTGCGGAGCTGTGCGGCATGGTGGAAAAGCTGCTCAGGGAATAAAAGATTTTTAATTTGAGAAGGCCCTCCGGCAAATGCCAGAGGGCCTTTAGCGTGTCGATCAAGGTAGTCACGCCTCCGCTTTGGGCGCGGGTTCCGCCGCCTTCGGCTTGTACTGCTGGGGGAAGTTCTTCCACAGCAGGTACACAAGCAGACAGGTGCCGACCTTATCCAGCAAATTGTTGATGACCTTGGGGATAAAGGAGGCGGCGAATATATTCGCGCCGCTTTCCCTGAGCCACAGGAACAGGAAGTCCATGCCCGTGCCGGTCAGCCCGCCGTACACCCAGATGCCGATGGGCGTGCCGATGAGCGGGGCCACGATGCTCAAAATGAGGCCGGTGACGAGCGCGACGACGAAGCTGAACGAATACTTCTTGGCGATAAAGCCCACGATGATGCCGATGACGACATTGACCAGCAGGAACGGGATATCCTTGACGTTGAACAAGATCCCGGTCAGGAGGTTTGTAAGCCCGCCGACGGCCGCGGCGTACCACGGGCCTGCGAGGACGGCGACGAACACGGTGCCTATGGTGTCTAGGTACAGCGGCAGCTTTAAGGAGCTTGTGAGGATGCCCAGCACGATGTTGGCGGCGATGGCGAGGGCGCAGAATACCAGGGTCCTTGTCTTTTCGTTTCGCATGGGATACTCCTTTTATCGTTGTTTTTTGAATTGCTATCCAATGGGATCGGGCGAAAAGCCGGCCAAAGAAAACAGGGGCAGCGCCAGGCCGCGCTCCTTTAGCAGGAGGGCAAGCTCTTCCATGAACACGCCCATGCCGTCCGCTTCCCGCGCGGGGGAAAGGACTCTTTGCGTTTGTTCCGTGCAGTAGAGCTCGCCTCCCCACTCGCCCGTACAGGTTTTGCTGACGCCGCAGCAGGGGCTTCCGTCTATCCCCAGCACGCCAAGGATGCTGAACCGCTCCGGGTGCGCGGCGTATTCCGCAAGCTCGGCCATAACGGGCGCAAGAATTGTCCTGCAGTGCGCGCGGAAAAAGGGGTTGTCGAACTGCTCTTTGACATGCCCCCACCGGAGCGCGCCGTACAGCGTAAACTCCGGGCAGGGGAGCTGAATAAGCCCCACGCCGCTTTGCAGCAGGGCGTGCACCGCCCGCTCGCGCAAGACACGCTCCGCCTCGTATTCCTCCTGATTGAAGGAAACGACCTTGGCGGCGGGGTTCAATACGCAGTGGCATACGGCCATGAGCCTGCGGCAGCCGCGGGCTTCTTCTGAATCTGCGTGTTCATGCCGGGGATGCTGACTATTCATATATGATCTCTGTAAATGGTATTTATACCATCATACCCGCGGCGGCGAAAAGCGTCAACCTTTTTTGAGAATAACGGTCAGCGGAAAAAAGCCCAAGCAAAGGAAGAAATCACAATAAGCAGGGTGTTTCGGAATGGGTCCCCAGGGCCGTTGCGACCCTGGGCGGGGATTGGGGCAGAACCCAACGTACCCATTTTTGAAGTTATATTACAGTATCAGGTACGAGCTCCCCGGAATTTGCTTGCACTCCTTTTTGATGCGGCTGGATTCGGCGGTCAGGGAATAGACGTCGCAGAAGCGCCGTTCGCACACCCGCAGGCCCGCGATGGAGAGGGAGATCATGGGGAACTGCTCGACCATCCCCTGCCTGTTTTTCGTGATAATGTAACCGTTCTGCGCGTCCTCGGGCTTATAGAAGGCGCGGATGCTCCTGTCAAAATCCGCAATCAGCGTCCTGCAAATCTCCTCCGCCCGTTCCGCCCGCACGATGCTTACAAAATCGTCTCCGCCCACGTGGCCGGTAAACGCGTCCTCCGGCATGTGGGACTTGATGCACAGCGCCAGGTGCCTGATGACGCGGTCCCCGTTTTCAAAGCCGTAAACGTCGTTGTAGGCCTTGAAGTTGTCGATGTCGAAATACAGCACGCAGCGGTTTTCGCGCTCGAGCAGCATGGCGGAAAGCGCCTTTTCGATTAATATGTTGCCGGGCAGCGCCGTGAGCGGGTTTAATTGCGTGGCGTTGCTGACCTCAACCTCGATCGTTTTGTTCAGAAGATCCTTTATGGTGACGATGCCGTAATATTTTCCTTCCAGCGTGACCGTAATGAAATCGTATACGTTTTCCTCCGGGCGGGCCATGGCAAGCTTGCCAGAGACCGTGACGGGCGTCTTATAATCGAGCGACAAAAACTCCCGGTCCATAATGGAAGAAATGGTCTTTCTGGAATAGAGGCTGTACCCGTACACGCCCGCGACCACGGTGTTGACGCGGTTGCGCGTGACGACGCCCTGCACGTACCCGTCCCTGGTCACGCAGAAGCCCTGCAGCTCCGGCTTTTTCAACAGCATGGCGTAGGCCTCCTGTATCATGACCTGCTCGTTGACGGAAGGGGCGTGGATGCACAGGTTGCCTATGAACACCTCGGCCAGGTTGTAGCCGTAGAGGCGGTTCTTTTTCGCGTTGATGTCGGCAATGGTGTCCACAATCTCCTGGTCCAGCGGGGAAAGCGCGGCGCTGGGCCGCTTGATAAAATAGCCCTGCCCGTACTGGACGCCGATGTGTATGAGCGTTTCCAGTTCGGAGAGCGTTTCGATGCCTTCGGCGATCAGGTACGTGCCGGTGATCTTGGCGAACTCCTGCATGCTTTTGACCAGCGCCTGCTTGACGGTGTCCTTATCGATGTTGTGTATGAGCTGCATGTCCAGCTTGAGATAATGCGGGTGGATGTCGGAAATGAGGTTCAGGCCCGAGTAGCCCGCGCCCGCGTCGTCTATGGCGATCTGGTACTGTTGGTCCTTGTAATAATGGATGATCTCCTTGAACTCCCCGATGTCCCTTACGGCGGAGCGTTCGGTGATTTCGAATATGATGCGCCTGGGGTCGATATCGAATTCCCTGAGGTATTCGCGGGTGAAGCCCTTTTGGAACTTCGCGTCCTCCATCACGCAGGGGTTGACGTTCAAAAACAGCGTGGTATCGGACTTGGCGCACTGCATGGCGGATAGCGCCTTGGTGCGGCACAGGCGTTCCAGCTCCCAAAGCGCCTTGCTTGCCTCGGCCACGGCGAAAAGCATGGCGGGGCTTTCCATATCGGTGCCCGCGGGTCCGCGGGAAAGCGCCTCATAGCCCAGCACCGCGCCGTCGCGCAGCGAGACGATGGGCTGGAATACCGAGGTGATGGAAGCGTGCTCCAATATATCCATGAGTTGCTCCCTGTAGGCAAGCAGGTTGTCCTCGTGCGCTGCACTCATATGTTCCCCTTGCGGGCTTGCGCCTGAAAAATTCGTTCCTACGCATTATATCGGCAGATAAAGCCCCGCATCAATGCGGCTTTCTGCAAGCATTTGTCAAATATACGTAAAACATGGCGAGGCGGAAAGCGGCGCCCGCCCCTGCGAAAACGCCGGGGCGGGCAAAGGCTGTTTCTGGGCTCAGTTTTCCGGCAAAAAAACAGGAGGCATTGCCTCCTATTTCTATAATTATGTGTATATGCGTCACATATTCTTATTGGTCAGGCGCTGCACCTTCTGCCGCGTGATGGCGCGCAGCAGCGCGACCTTGGAGCGGGAGGAGGCCAGCTCGCTTTCGATATGGCTCAGCCGCATGCGCGCGCGCTCTTCCGCCTGGTGCGCGCGTTCTTCGTCGATCTCCTCCGGCCATTCGCAGGCCTGGCAGAGTACGATGACCCCGTCCGCGCGGACCTCCATAAACCCTTCGGAATGGAACGCGGTCTTTGCCCCGTCTTCCGTGCGGATGACAAGCGCGCCTACGGTAAGCACGGTGACCATGGGGATATGGTCCGCGAGCACGCCGATGTTCCCCGCGATGGTGTTCACCGTTACGGAGTACGCCTCGCCGTTGTAAAACTCGCGCTCGGGCGTCAATACCATCAGGCGGAAAGGCTTAGGCATTTTTCTGCATCTCCCCGTACTTTTCGCGCACCTCGTCCAAAGTGCCCGCCATCAAAAACGCGGGCTCGGGGATGTCGTCCGCCTTGCCCTCCACGATGTCGCCAAAGCCCGCCACCGTCTGCTCCAGCGTCACAAAACGCCCCGGCTCGCCGGTGAAAGCCTCCGCGACATGCAGCGGCTGGGAAAGGAAGTTTTGCAGCTTTCTCGCGCGGTACACGGTCAGCTTATCTTCGTCCGAAAGCTCATCCATGCCGAGTATCGCGATAATGTCCTGCAGCTCGTGGTAGCGCTGCAGGCATTCCTGCACGCGGCGCGCCACGGAATAATGCCGCTCGCCCACGATGGCGGGTTCGAGTATGCGGGAAGTGGAAGCGAGCGGGTCCACCGCCGGGTAAATGCCGATTTCCGCGATGGCGCGGGAAAGCACCGTCGTCGCGTCCAGATGCGAGAATATGGTGGCGGGCGCGGGGTCCGTCAGATCGTCCGCGGGCACGTAGACCGCCTGTACGGACGTGATGGAGCCGCGCGGGGTGCTGGCGATGCGCTCCTGCAGGTCGCCCAGCTCGGTCGCGAGCGTGGGCTGGTAGCCCACAGCCGAGGGCATGCGGCCCAAAAGCGCCGAAACCTCGTTGCCCGCCTGCACGTAGCGGAATATGTTGTCGATAAACAAAAGCACATCCTGGTGCATGTCGTCGCGCAGGTATTCCGCCATGGTCAGGCCCGCGAGCGCCACGCGCATGCGCGAGCCGGGCGGCTCGTTCATCTGGCCGAAGGCGAGCGACGTGCGGCTGATGACGCCGGATTCGTGCATATCCGCGATCAGCTCCGTACCCTCGCGGCTGCGTTCGCCCACGCCGGTGAATACGGAATACCCGCCGCGGTTCTTGGCGATGTTGTGCATCAACTCCATGATGAGCACCGTCTTGCCCACGCCCGCGCCGCCGAACAGGCCGATCTTGCCGCCCACGGGATAGGGGGCCAAGAGGTCGATGACCTTGATGCCGGTCTCAAAGAGCGTGGTGGAGGGGCGCTGCA
>DATMXR010000074.1:0-5840 GCA_035561315.1 Feifaniaceae bacterium | reverse complement strand
GCTTCTATCATAATATCAACGCCATAAAAAGAGCCTCGCCAAACGGCCGCAGGGCAAAGCCCTGCGGCCGAACCCTTCCATCCCTGCGTTACTTCTCTTCCACAGGGTAGATGGCGACGCCCTTGACCACACGGTTCACCTCGCCCGTGGGGCAGGGATCGTCCGGCGTCACGCCCAGCGAAAGCGAGCGGAACAGGGCGAGGCATTGCGCCGCACCGATATAGAGCGGCGCGAGCAGCGCGTTCGTTAGTTCCGCGCCGCTTTCAAGGTTCAGGTATACGTCGCACAGCTTTAAGGCGGCTTCGTCCCTCCGGTTGCCGACGGCCAAAAGCCTGCCTCCCTTCTGATCGCGCCGAAGCTCCCTCAAAAGGTCCGTTTCATAGCGCCGCGTCGAAGGTTCGTCCGAAAGGTAGACCACGGTGAGCGTGCGGCTGTCGAGGATGGATTTGGGCCCGTGGCGAAAGCCCATGGGCGTATCGAAAATGGCGGTCACCCTGCCGCCGGTCAGCTCCAGCATTTTGAGCGCCGATTCCTGCGCCACGCCCTTGAGCACGTCCGTGCCGAGGTAGACGATGCGTTCGAAGGGAAAGCCGTCCACAATAGCCCTCAGCTTTTCATAGCCCGTTTCCAGGAAGCGCTCCGAGGCGGCGCATACCGCCGCGAGCGCGGCTTCCCGCTGCGGCAGGAAGGCGCTGAGCGCCGCGAGATACATGCTGGTGAAGCTGCTCGTCATGGCGAAGCCGCGGTCGTTTGTCTCCGGCGCGAGCACGACGGAAAAGCAGTTGCCGCGCGCCGCAGCGGCCTTTGCGAGCGCACCCTCCGCGTTGCAGGTGATAAAAAGATGCCATACGTTTTCGCAGACCGCGTCCGCCGCGGCCACCGCGCCCAGAGATTCGGGGCTGTTGCCCGAACGCGCGAAGGAAACGAGCAGCGTCGGCTTTTGGAGGGACAGATAGGCGCGCGGCGTCGCCACGATATCCGTGGTGCCAAAGGAAAACACATGCCCGTTATAGGGGATAAAAAGCGCCGGGGCAAGCGCGTTGCCCACATATTCGCTGGTGCCCGCGCCCGTGAGTATCACGTCGAAATCGGGCTGCGTAGTCACGTTGGCGATAAACTTATCAAGCTCCGCCCGGACCGCCGCAATCTGCCCGATGGTCTTTTTCCAAACCGCGGGCTGCTGCGCGATCTCCTCCGCGGTGAAAACGGCCTTCCGCGCCGCCCATTGCGGCGCCGTGCGTCCCAATATCATAAAAACCTCCCTGGTTCCGGCGCGGCGCTATGCCCGCCTTCTTAAAAATTTTCCCGTATCCGTCCGAACTTCCTGCGGCTATTTCATGCCCGTCATGGAAATGCCCTTGATGAATTGCTTCTGGAATATGATGAACACGACCGCCGCCGGTATCATGATGAGCGCCGCCGCCGCCATGGTGGCGGAAAGGTTGGCCGAATGCTGTGTGGAGAAATAACTCAGCGCCAGCGGCAGCGTCATGTTTTCCGCGCTGGAAAGGTAGATCAGCGGGTTAAGATAATCGTTCCAGTATTCGAGGAATGTGAATATGGCGAGCGCGCCGAGCGCGGGCCGTATCTGCGGCAGCACGATCCGCCAATAGACCCTGAAGTTGCCCGCCCCATCGATCCTGGCGCTTTCCATAAGCTCGCGCGGGATCTCGTCGCAGAACTGCTTGCACAGGTAGACGCCGAAGGCGTTGACAAACGCCGGAAGGATGAGCGCCCACAGCGAATCGTAAAGCCCGATGCCGTCCACCAAAATGAATGTGGTAATCATCGTCACCTGCGCGGGCAGCATCATGGTGAACAGAAGCAGCGCAAACAGGAATTTTTTGCCGCGGAACTCGAAGCGCGAAAATATGTAGCCGACCAGCGAGCTTGTAAAAAGGACCGCCACCGTATTGACGCACGCTACGATCAGGGAGTTTTTCAGCCACGAGAAAAAGGGCGATTCGGTCAGCACCTTTTTATAGCCGTCCAGCGTGAACTCCTGCGGCAGCAGGTGCGAGGAATCGACGAGCGTTTCCCTTGTGGTCTTGAAGGAATTCGACAGCATCCAGAGATACGGCACCACGATGACGACGGCCGCCGCGGCGAGTATGGCGAATATGACGGCGCGGGTCCTGCGGTCCCGCCTGTTTGTTCTGCCCGTTTTCATGCTCAATACTCCCAATCCACTTTAGAGGACCGCTGCTGTATGACGGTCACGACCAGTATGATCAAAAACAGCGCCATGGAGATCGCCGCCGCATATCCCATTTCCTTATAGACGAACGCGTTTTTGTAAATGTAGCTCGTCAGCACGAGGCCGGAATTCTGCGGGCCGTCCCTGGGCGCCAGCACATTGAACTGCGCGAACATCTGGAAATGGGAGATGAGCGTCATCAGGGTCACGAATGTCATCGTGCGGCCAAGCAGCGGCAGCGTGATGCCGGAAAACGTGCGCCAGCGGCCCGCGCCGTCGAGCTGCGCCGCCTGATACAGGTCCTCGGGGATGCCGTCGATGCCCGCCGAAAAAAGCACGGTATTGTAGCCCATGTCCGCCCAGATCGTGAATATGACGACGGAAATCATCAGGTAGCGGGCGTCGCCTATCCAGGAGATCGCCTCGCCGCCGAAGAGGGCCAGAATGGCGTTTGCGAGCCCGCCCCTTGTCTGGTAGATGCTGCGCGCCCACACGACCGAAGAGGCCACGAGCGGCGCCATACAGGGCAAGAACACGATCATGCGGAAAAAGCCGCGGCTCTTGTTGGACTTGAGCTGGCTGATGAGCGCCGCCATGGTCAGCGAGAGCACGATATTGAGCGCCACGGTAACGAACGTGAACACGAGCGTGTTTCTAAGCGCCACCCAGAACGTGCCGTCATGCAGGAGTGCGCCGTAGTTTTGGAAGCCTACGAAGCGGTTATTCTGCTGGAGCGGGTTGTATTCCATAAACGAAATCGCGCCCGTTCCGAAAATCGGAAGCAGCATGAATACGAACACCTGCAAAAATACGGGTATCAGCACGGCCAGGAGGAATTTCCGGTTATTGTTTTTCATCGAACCCCTCCGTCGAATGGAAAAGGGGCCGGCGCATAAAACGCGTTTGACCGTTTATGCGCCGGCCCCGTCAGGCTACATTTCGGAAAGCTTGGTTTCGAGCGACGCCATCGCGTCGTCGACGCTTGCGTAAATGCCGCCCGTACAGTAATCCAGGAACACCCCGTTGATGATCTCCTTGAACTGGTCGGTATTGAAGTAGCCGATGAACTGCGCCTGGTCGAGGATGCCCACAAGCGGCTCCGCATACGGGAACTGCTCGAGATATTCCGCGCTCTGCGCGACCGACTTTTTGGCCGGTATCTGGCCGCAGGCCACGTTGTTCCGCATGATGACGCTGTCCGAGAAGAAATAGTCCAGAAAGCGGAACGCCGCCTCCTGCTTGGCGCTTGAGGCGCTGACGGCGAACGCCCAGCCCGTTTCCGCCGCGAAGGCGGCTTTTTCGCCGTACCACGGCATGGGGACATAGCTGAATTCCTTATCATAGGTCAGCCCGAATGTGGAGATGCCTTCCGCGATCGACCACGGGCCGCGGGGCACGAACACGGCCTGGTCCGCGAACAGCTGCTGGTAGCCCTCCAGGTTTTGCTCCGTAAGGCCGGTAAGGTCGGTCACGCCGTCCTTAAGCACAAGATCGGCAAGCGCGGAAAACGCCCGCTTCGCCTCGGCGCTCGTGAAGTTGAAGCTGCCGTCGTCGTTGAGATAGTTTCCTCCCTGCGAAAGAATCATGGAGGTAAACAGGTACGGCACGCCGTCCCAGCCCACGAAATCGAAGCCCTTGGTAGTCATAACGCCGTTTTCGGTTACAACGGCCTTTTTCGCCTCGGCAATCAGCTCATCCCATGTGGCGGGCACCGCGAGGTTGTTCGCAGCGAGAAGCTTGTTGTTGACGAGCAGCCCGCCGCATTCGATGTTGAATTCCATCGGCATGCCGTAAAGCTTGCCGCCGTACTCGAGCGCGCCGTAGGTGCAGGGGTAAGCGTCGTGCCGGATCTCATCCGCCATGGCGTCCGGCATGGCCGCCAAAGCGCCGGTGGACGCGTAGTCGACACCCCAGCCGCCCCATATCTCATAAACGTCCGCGCCGCCGCTCTTGGAGATCAAAGAGGTCTGCACCTTGGATTCGAAATCGTCATAAGGAAAAAACTCATACTTGATCCTGATATCCGGGTTCTCCGCCATGAACGCATCCGCGATCGCGCGGTAAGAGGCGTTCCAGGATTCTTCCTGGTGGCCCCAAACGACCAGCTCGACCGCATTGCCGTCTTTGCCGCCTGACGCGCCGGGGGTTTTATCCGCCGCGCCGGGCGCGGCCGGGGAACAGGCGGCCAGGCTCAGGACAAACAGAAGGACGAGGGCAAGGCTCAACAGCTTCTTCATTCCGATTCCTCCTTAGATTTTTAGAGAGTTGAAGTATCCGAGGTAGGGCGCGTTCTTGTCAAGCATCTCCTGCACCATCCGGTGGATCTCCTCCATGCTGCATACGCTGGCGGTCAGCGGGTCGAACAGGATCGCTTGAAATACTTTTTCGGGGTCTCCCTCGATGGCGGCGCGTACGGCAAGCTCCTCGAGCTTGGCAGAGTTGGCGACAAGCGCCGCGAGATGCTGCGGCAAAGTATAGCTCCCCAGGACATGGATGCCGTCTTTGTCCGCCGCAACCGGCACCTCCACGCAGGCGCCTTCGTCGATGTTTGTGATATAGCCGCGGTTGCGCAGGTTCGCGTTGAACGCGAACGGCTCGTGGCCGCCGTAGATCGCGTTGAATACGCGCGAGGCGTATTCGTCGCCGCGCGCAAGCTCCACCTCGCCGTGCGCGAGCCAGTCCGTATACTCCGCCTCCCATGTGTTTTCACGCGCGAGGTATTCCTTGAGGATGTAGGCGTGCTCGCCCGGGTTCCAGCCGGTGCCGTGCGTGCAGTATTTTTCGATCAGATCCGGGCGCTTGCGGAACCACGGGTTATATTCCGAGTTGTGCCCGGAGGATTCCGTGGGAAAGTATTTGAGGTATTTGAGCAGCTCGATGCGCACGGGCTCCTCGTTCGCCACCTCGGGGCGCCTGATGGCCTCGAACAGCCGGGGGTACATATCCTCGCCGCCCGACATGAGCGAAAGGTAAAACGCCTGATGGTTGATGCCCACGCAGGTATACTCAAGCTTTTCGGGCGCAACGCCCAGCCAGCCCGAAAGCAGCTCCGCCGTGCCCTGCACGCTGTGGCAAAGCCCCGTTACGCTCACATCGGTCTGCGCCTGCAAGTAGCTTACGAGCATGGCCATGGGGTTGGTGTAGTTGAGCACGACGGCGTTGGGGCAAAGCTCCTCGATATCGCGGATCATGCCCAAAAGCACCGGCGCGGTGCGGAGGAAGCGGAAAATGCCCGCGGGGCCGCGCGTATCCCCCACGCAGATATCCACGCCGTATTTCATCGGTATCTCGATATCGTGCCGCCAGACCTCCACGCCGCCCTGCAGCACCGTGATGAGCACGCCGTCCGCGCCGCGAAGCGCCTCGCGGCGGTCGGTCGTCGCCTTGACCGACGCATGGCTGCCGCTCGCCTCCACGATGCGCTGCACGCCGCGCCGGGCGTAGGAAAGCCGTTTCTCGTCGATGTCCATGAGCATCAGCTCGCAGTCGTCGAATGCAGGGAATGTCAGCAGGTCTCGGACGAGGTCGCGCGTAAAATCAAGCGAACCTGCGCCGATAAATACGAATTTATTCATATGGGTGCCTTTCGTTACTGTCTTCAGTCGATGTCGTTTGGTTTTTAATTGTTTAGTAAAATATATGC
>DATMXR010000073.1:0-3966 GCA_035561315.1 Feifaniaceae bacterium | reverse complement strand
GCGTGCGCATCACGCCGCTGGAACGGCAGCCCGTACACACCAGCAACCACTTCTATATGCAGGCCACCAGCGCGGAGAGTAACGTCCTGAGCGTTCCCGCCGCATTGGGCCTTCCCGCCAAGGTGCTCACCGCGTTCGTGGAAGGAAGCCCGATCTCGCAGTTTATTAAAAACGACCTGTCCTCCCGCCACATGGCCTGCGAGTATATGGAGGTCCCGCAGGGCGGGCCGTGGGGCTACCGGCACCAGTTCAACATCGCGGACAGCGGCTTCGGCATGCGCGGGCCGCGCGTGCACAACGACCGCGCGGGCGAGGTGGGGCGCATACTCTCCGCGTCCGGGTTTGATCTACCCCGCATATTTGAAAAAGAGGGCGTGGCGGCGCTGCACCTTTCGGGCCTTGTCGCGGCGCTCTCGCCCGAAACCAGCGCGTTCTGCCTGGAGCTTGCGCATACGGCAAAGCGGAACGGCACGCGGATCTCGTTCGACCTCAACTACCGCGCCTCCTTCTGGAAGGGACGCGAACAGGAATTAAGGGACGCGTTCACCGAGATTGCGGGGATTTCCGATATCCTGGTGGGCAACGAGGAGGATTTCCAACTAAGCCTGGGCGTCGAAGGCCCGGAAGCGGGCGGAAAAGACCTTGCCGGAAAGACCGAAAGCTTCAAGGGCATGATCATACGCGTCAAGGAGCGCTTCCCCAACGTGGCGCTGTTTGCGACCACGCTGCGCCAGGTCGTGAGCGCCAACAGCCACCTTTGGGGCGCGATACTGCTCGACGGCGACGCCTGGCATGTGGCCGAGCCCCGCGAGATCCCCATACTGGACCGCATCGGCGGCGGGGACGGATTTGTGGGCGGGCTTCTTTACGCGCTCTTAAAGGGCTGGAGCGCCGAGCGGGCGCTGCACTTTGGCTGGGCGACGGGCGCTTTAGCCACCACAATGCTGCAGGATTACGCGCTGCCCGCCGACGAGGAGCAGGTGTGGAGCGTATGGCAGGGCAACGCCCGCGTCAAGCGCTGAATTTCGTTAAAAACAGGAGGAGGAGAATGCCATGAAGAAAGCGGATATCGGCCTGATCGGCCTTGCGGTGATGGGCGAAAACCTCGTGATGAACATGGAAAGCAAAGGCTTCACCGTAGCGGTGTACAACAGAACCACCTCCAAGGTGACGGATTTTGTAGAAGGGCGCGCCAAGGGCAAAAACATCATCGGCACGTATTCTTTAGCGGAACTCGCGTCGCAGCTTGCAAAGCCGCGCAAGGTCATGCTGCTTGTCAAGGCCGGGCAGGCGGTGGACGATTTTATCGAGGCCCTCCTCCCCCACCTGGAAGCGGGCGATATCATCATAGACGGCGGCAACAGCCATTTCCCGGATACCATCCGCCGCACGGCCTATGTGGAAAGCAAGGGACTTTTATATATCGGCACGGGCGTATCCGGCGGCGAGGAGGGCGCATTAAAAGGCCCTTCCATGATGCCGGGCGGCTCCCCCGCGGCGTGGCCGCATGTGAAGCCCATATTCCAGGCCGTATGCGCCAAGGTGGAGGACGGTTCCCCCTGCTGCGACTGGGTAGGCGAGAACGGCGCGGGCCATTTCGTGAAGATGATACACAACGGCATCGAGTACGGCGACATGCAGCTGATCTGCGAGGCGTACCAGCTGATGCGCGACGTCCTGGGCATGAGCGCGCCGCAGATGCACGAGGTGTTCAAGGCCTGGAACGAGACGGAGCTAGACAGCTATTTAATAGAGATCACCGCCGATATCCTTGGATATCTCGATACGGACGGCAGCCCGATCGTTGATAAAATACTCGACACCGCGGGCCAGAAGGGCACGGGCAAATGGACGGGCATCGCCGCGCTCGACGAGGGCGTGCCGCTCACACTCATAGGCGAGGCCGTGTTCGCGCGCTGCCTCTCCGCCATGAAGGACGAGCGCGTGACCGCCGCAAATGCCTTCCCCAAGGCCGCGGTCCCCTTCACAGGCGACAAGGCCGCGTTTATCGAGCAGGTCCGCCAGGCGCTCTACGCCTCGAAAATCATTTCCTACGCGCAGGGGTACGCGCTGATGCGGGCGGCCGCCGCCACCTACAAATGGAACCTCAATTACGGCGGCATCGCTTTGATGTGGCGCGGCGGCTGCATCATCCGCTCGGTATTCTTAGGCAAGATCAAGGAAGCGTTCGACGCCGACCCGAACTTATCGAACCTGCTTTTAGACCCGTACTTCAAGGACGTCATCAAAGGGCTTGTGCCCGCGTGGCGCAACGTGGCCGCCACCGCAATCCGCCATGGCGTGCCCGCCCCGGCGTTCGGCTCGGCTTTAAGCTATTTTGACGGCTACACCAGCGAAAGGCTGCCCGCCAACCTGCTGCAGGCGCAGCGCGATTATTTCGGCGCGCATACCTACGAGCGCGCCGACCGGGCGCGCGGCGTGTTTTTCCATACCAACTGGACGGGCGAAGGCGGGAACACCTCCGCGTCCACCTACATCGTTTGACCGTTAAGGCAATGGGAGGGAAACTCTTATGAACATTCCGTTTATGCCGGATCTGAAGGGGAAAGTCGCGGTCGTCACGGGGGGTGCCGGCGTATTGTGCAGCATGTTCGCGCGCGCCGTCGCCGCCTGCGGGGCTAAGGTCGCGGTATTGGACCTGGCGCTTGAACGCGCCGAAGACGTGGCGAAAAGTATCGTATCCGAAGGCTATGAGGCAATGGCCGTCGCCTGCAACGTATTGGAAAAGGAAAGCGTCGCCGCGGCGAAGGAGAAGGTCAGCGCCGTATACGGCCCGTGCGACATACTCATCAACGGCGCGGGCGGCAACAGCCCCAAGGCGACCACGGACGACGAGTTTTTTGACAGGGCCGTATTCGAGGACCCGGGCAGAAAAAGCCTTTTTGACCTCGATCTCGCGGGCTTCGGCTTTGTGTTCGGCCTGAATTTAACGGGGACGCTGCTGCCGACCCAGGCGTTCGCGCTGGATATGCTTGACCGCCCCGGCTCCGTGATACTCAACGTTTCCTCCATGAACGCGTTCACGCCGCTCACCAAAATTCCCGCATACAGCGCCGCCAAGGCCGCCGTATCCAATTTTACGCAGTGGCTCGCGGTGTATTTCGCAAAGAGCGGCATCCGCGTCAACGCCATCGCGCCGGGCTTCTTCTCCACGCAGCAGAACGCGGCGCTGCTTTGGAACGCGGACGGCTCGCCCACGGCGCGCACACAGAAGATACTCAGCAACACGCCCATGGGGCGCTTTGGGGAAGCCGAAGACCTTTTGGGCACGCTGCTGTGGCTGCTGGACCAGAAAAGCTCCGGCTTCGTCACGGGCGTCATCGTGCCCGTGGACGGCGGATTTTCCGCGTATTCGGGCGTTTAAGACGCCCGGAAAGGAGGGCATATGGAACTCTATCTTCGCGAAACGGGGAACGCGGGCCTAAGTAACGCGGCCATCAAAGAGGCCCTTCTAAGATCCATCGCAGGCCGAAACATAAAGCGCGCGCTTATCATCCCGCCGGACTTCACGCGCTTCCATTCCAACGCGGGCCTTATCACCAACGTATATTACCACGCGCTGACGGAGCGCGGCTGCGAGGTGGATATACTGCCCGCGCTCGGCACCCACAAGCCGGTCGGCCGCGAGGAAGCCGCGGAGATGTTCGGCGACGTGCCGTTTGAAAAGTTTATTGTCCACAACTGGCGGACGGACGTAATCCGCCTGGGCGAAGTGCCGGGCAGCTATTTGGAGGAGATCACGGAAGGGCTGTGGAAGACGCCCGTCAGTGTGGAAATCAACAAGAAGCTGATGGACCCGGGCTACGACATCATACTCTCCCCCGGCCAGGTCGTCCCGCACGAGGTGGTGGGCATGGCCAACCACGCGAAAAACCTGTTTGTGGGCGTGGGCGGCTCGGAAATGATTAACACCTCCCACATGGTGGGCGCGGTGTACGGCATGGA
>DATMXR010000072.1:0-18618 GCA_035561315.1 Feifaniaceae bacterium | reverse complement strand
AAGTTAATGCAATATTGCGCGAAATTTATTGACACATTTCGGTTGCATGTGCTATTGTGATGTCGTACCGTAAGATTCATATTTCCCATCAGTGAAAACGCGTGTGAATGAGCGCAGCCCATAGCCGACTGCCCGGAAGGGCCTTTAGAAGAAGGTGATTGTGTGGTTGAACAGCTGTTGAACAAGCCGGGATTGACGTACCGTCAAAGGCTCTTTTCCCTTGCCAGGGAAGCGGAAAACAGCATTGCGCCCATTCGCCTGAGCGAGCGCGCCCAATGGTTTTTGGACCGCGGAATCATCAGCGATATGGGGGAAGGCAACGCCCCCTACCGTCCCCGCTACGTCGTACCGGATTATGACGCGTTTCTTAAACAAGGCAGCGGATTTCTCATGATCGACCCGCCCCGCACGCTTTTTGAAGCGGTAAGCGCGCTGATTATCCTGTATCATCACATTCCGTCCGTAACGGGGCTTCCCGTATATATCGGCCATCTGGACCGGCTGCTTGAGCCTTACATAAAAGACGAACGGGAAGCGTCCGCCCTGATTCAAATGCTTCTGACGCATGTGGACCGCACCGTCAGCGATTCCTTTTGTCATTGCGATATCGGTCCCCGCGATACCCGCGCCGGGCGCATCATCCTTTCTTTAACCAAACGGCTGCAACGCCCGTGCCCCAACATGTCTCTCATATACAGCAGCGATACGCCTGACGATTTTGCAAAGGAAGCGATCGCCTGCGGCCTTTCCTGCTCCAAGCCGAGCTTTGTAAACGACGGCATCTATGCCTCGGAATGGGGCCCGAATTACGCGATCGTCAGTTGTTACAACGCGCTGCCTGTCGGCGGCGGCGGATACACGCTGGGCCGAATGAATCTCAGACGCCTGGGCGAGGAAGCACACAGCGAGCAGCACCTGCTCAATACGCTCCTGCCCGAAGCGGTCGCCGCGCAATGCGAGCAGATGGATAAGCGCGTAAGCTATATCGTGGAGGACTGCCGCTTTTTTGAGCATTCGTTCCTCGCGGAGGAAGGTTTGATATTCCCCGACCGTTTCGCGGGGATGTTCGGCCTTGTCGGAATGGCGGAATGCGTCAACACGGTGCTCCATGCGGTCCAGCCCGCGCAGCGGTACGGCCGCTCGGAGGAAGCGGCGGCGCTTGCGGAGCGGATTTTAAACGGCATCCATGCGCAGGTCCGGGCATACCGGCCAAAGTACGGCGAATTCTTCCTGCACGGCCAGGTAGGCGTCTCAACGGACCGGGGGGTCACCCCCAACGTGAGGATCCCCGTGGGGGAAGAACCCGATCTTCCCGCGCACATCGCCTTCACCGCCCGGATGCAGAAACACTTTGCATGCGGCGTGGGCGAGCTTTTCCCGTTCGAACCGACGGCCTCTAAAAACCCGCAGGCGGTGCTGGATATCATCCGCGGCGCGTTTTCGCAGGGCATGCGGTATTTTTCTTATTATTCATCCGACGCGGACCTGATCCGCGTCACCGGCTATCTCGTGAAACGCTCGGACGTCGAGCGGTACCGGCAGGGCCGGGCTGCGCTCAACGGCAATGCCGCCCTGGGCAGCGACGCGTTTGACAATCTCCATGTGCTCGGGCGGAGAATACGGGACGCCGATGGCGCGTAAAGGGGATGTAAACCGCATCCTGCCCTTCAGCTTTGTGGACGGGCCGGGGAACCGCAGCGTGGTATTTCTGCAGGGATGCAACCTGCATTGCGCCTATTGCCACAATCCTGAAACCGTCGGACGGTGCAACGGCTGCGGCGATTGCGCGGGGCGCTGCCCGGCGGGCGCGCTCCGGCTTGCGGCGGGGCAGGTCGAATGGAACGCCGGGCGATGCGTGGCATGCGACACATGCCTGCAATGCTGCGGGCGGTCCGCAAGCCCCCGCACGGAGCGGCTCACGGCGTCGCAGGTGATGGAGCGGCTCCGCGCCGCGCTCCCCTGCATATCGGGGATTACGGTATCGGGCGGCGAATGCACGCTGCAGCAGGAATTCGTGGCGGAGCTCATTGCCCGCGCGCATGCGCTGGATAAGACCGTGTTTTTGGATACCAACGGCATGCTGGATTTTCGGCTGATGCCCGCGCTGGCCAGGACGATGGACCGGGCGATGCTCGACGTGAAGGCGGCCGACCCAAACGAGCACCGGATGCTGACCGGCGAGGGCAATGAAACGGTGCTGAAAAACCTCGAATACCTTATGGCGATCGAAAAGCTTTATGAGATCCGCACCGTGATCGTCCCCGGCCTGCTGGACAACGGCAGAACCGTGGAGACCGCGAGCAAAATGATTGCAGGCGGAAGCGTACGCTACAAACTGATCCGGTTCCGCGCCTGGGGCGTGCGCGGCCCGCTTGCGGGCGCTCCTCCGCCGGATGATTCGCTGATGCTGGAACTGGCCGATGCGGCCCGCCGCAACGGCGTCAAGGACATCGAGATCGTATAGAAAGCTTATATTTTTTTATAAGGGAGAACAAATACATTGCATTGCGATATTCTGATCAACGGATGCAGCGTCCTGAACGAACGGTTTGAAATCGAGCCCGATCAGGACGTGGCCATTGGAAAAGGGCGCATTCTTTCCATAGAGCCGCGTGCAGGGGCCGCCGGGAAATACGAGGCGGAGGAAACGATCGAGGGATGCGGAAAGCTGCTGCTGCCCGGTTTCATAGACGGGCATACGCATACCTGCCAGCAGCTGCTGCGCGGGCGCGTGGCCGACGAATACCCGATGGTCTGGCTCAGGCTGCTCGTTCCCTTTGAAAGCAATCTTTCACCGGAGGATGTGCGCATCAGCGCGCAGCTTGCGTGCCTGGAAATGATCAAGGCGGGGTTCACATCCTTCGCGGACGCAGGCGGCGTCCATATGGACCAGGTGGCCGAGGCGGTGATCGAATCCGGCATGCGCGCGGCGCTTTGCCGTTCCACCATGGATATGGGGCCCGCGATCACGGAAAGGATGAAGGAACCGGCTGCCGACAATATCCGCCATACCGAGGAGCTGTACCGCGCGTATCAGGGCAAGGGCGGCGGCCGCGTGGATGTCTGGTTTGGGCTGCGCCAGGTGATGACCTGCTCCAGGGAGCTGATCCGGACAACGGGCGAAAAGGCGCGCGAATATGGGACCGGCGTCCACGCACACCTGTGCGAGCACAGGGATGAGGTGAGCTTCTGCCTGCAGAATTACGCCATGCGCCCGGCGGAGCTGCTCGACGAACTCGGGGTGCTCGGCCCCAACCTGCTGACCGCCCATAACGTGACGCTGTCCGAGCATGACATCACGCTGCTCAAAGACAGGGACGTCAAGGCGGTCCACTGCCCCCGCTCCAACCTGTCCAGCCACGGGTTCCCCAAGACGCCGCGCATGCTCGAGGCCGGGCTCAACATAGGCATCGGCTGCGACGGCGCGTCCAACGTATCGCTCGATATGTTTGAGGAGATGCGCATACTCAAATACGGGATACAGGCCTATTGGGGGCTGCCCGTATTCGATCCTCTCGTGATGCCGCTCAAATCCCTGCTGTATATGGCGACGCAGGCGGGGGCCAATGCGCTCGGGCACGGCGAAGAACTGGGCAGCGTTACGGCGGGCAAGAAAGCGGACCTGATTTTGATGGATATCCGGCAGCCGCACCTGTTTCCTTCCCAAAACATGGTCTACAGCCTCGTTTTGAGCGGCAACAGCCACGACGTCACGGATTCCATCATCGACGGAAAGCTCGTGATGCGCGGCCGGAAGGTGCTTACATTGGACGAACAGGCAATTATGAGAAAGAGCGCGGAGCATATGGAGGCCATTGTACTAAGAGCCGGGATTTGATTTGGCCGGAACTTTCATGCACGCTGCCGCAGGCAAGACGGAGAATACGGAAAGGGCATACGCGATGGACGGCTTGCTGGAACTCAAAAACGTAACCAAAATTTATGAAGGCGGCGTGCTCGCCAACCACAATATCAGCCTGGCTGTCAAGGAAGGCGAGATCCACGCGCTCGTGGGGGAAAACGGCGCAGGCAAAAGCACGCTGATGCGCATCCTTTTCGGGATGGAGAGCATCACCTCCGGCCAGATATTCCTGCGCGGGCAGGAGGTCCGGTTTTCCTCCAGCAAGGATGCGATCGCGCATGGCATCGGCATGGTCCACCAGCATTTTATGCTGGTCGATTCCTTTACCGGCGCGGAGAACATGATGCTGGGGCTCACAAATACGAGATTCATCAGCGACAAGGCCGCGGACATCAGGGCCGCCAACGCGGTCGCGGACAAATATGGGTTTAAAATCGATATCAGCCGGCGCGTGCGCGACATGAGCGTGGGCATGAAGCAAAAGCTGGAGATACTCAAGATCCTCTACCGCGGCTGCCGCATCCTGATACTGGACGAGCCCACGGCGGTGCTTACGCCGCAGGAGACCGAGGAGCTCTTTGAGCGGCTGATCAGCCTCAAACAGGATGGAATGACCATCATATTCATTTCGCACAAGCTCAACGAGGTAAAGCGGATCAGCGACCGGATCACCGTATTGAAGGGCGGCCGGACGATGGGCACCTATAGTAACGCCGACCTGACCGAGGAGCAGATCGCGAACCTTATGGTGGGCAGGGCGATTTCATTTGAATATGAGAAGCCTGCGCTCGTTTCGGACAGAACTCTGTTGCGCACCGAGGACTTGACTTATATGGACCGCTTCGGCGTCATGAAGCTCAACGGCGTTTCCCTGTCCGTAAACAATTATGAGATCGTCGGCATCGCCGGGGTGGAAGGCAACGGGCAGAGCGAGCTGGTGGAGATCGTCACCGCCAACTTAAGGCCGCTTTCCGGCAGGGTGCTCTTCGAGGGGCGGGACATCACCAACGAGGACATCGGCGCCGTCCGCAAGCACGGCGTTTCCTATATCCCCGAGGACCGCATGCATGACGGCTGCGCGGACCCCATGAGCGTGCAGGAAAACATGATCGTTTCCGATGTGGACTCCTATTCGAACCGCCTGGGCCTGCTCAACGCGAAAAAGATACGGGCGCACTGCCGCGGGCTGATCCGGGATTTCAGCGTGAAGACCTCCGGCGAGGATCAGCCCATACGGAGCCTTTCGGGCGGCAATATCCAGAAGGTCATCGTGGCGAGGGAATTTTCCGCGCCCAGCGATCTCCTGGTGCTCAACCAGCCTACGCGGGGCGTGGATATCGGCGCGATCTCTTTCATTCACCATAAAATACTGGAGATGCGCAATTCCGGCAAGGGCGTGCTGTTCGTGTCGGCAGACCTGAGCGAGCTGATCGCGCTCAGCGACCGTATTCTGGTCATATACAAGGGCAGGATCGCGGCCTCTCTGGACAACAGCGGCAAGGTCAGCGAGCAGGAGCTTGGGCTGTACATGCTTGGCATCAAACAGCAGACGGAGGCAGTGTGAACATGAAAGAAAAAAAGCCGTTCGATCTCATGGAGTATTTCAGCGCGATCCGCATTTTCATAGCGATCCTGCTGTCCCTGCTCATCGTGTTCATTATCATATTCTTTGTGAGCGATGATCCGCTTTTTGCCATCTCCAAGCTGATACTCGGGCCTCTGCAAAGCAAACGCAGCCTGTTTAACGTGGTGGAGCGCGCGATGCCGCTGATTTTTACGGGCCTGGCGCTCAATATCTCGCTCCGCAGCGGCATATTCAATATCGGCGTGGACGGCTCCTTCTACATGGGCGCCGTGGTCGCCACGGCGATCGCCATCAGGGTGCAGCTGCCCAACATCGTGCACCAGACCGTGCTGATCCTCGCGGCCGGGCTCGTCGGCGGATGTATCAACACGCTCCCAAAACTGATCGGCGGATTTACAAAAATCAACCCGACCGTGCTTTCCATTATGTTCAACTCCATCTTCTATTACGTGGGGCTCTCCATCGTGAGCACGTACCTGCTCGAAAAGGGCGGGAGCTGGGGCAGCTACTACTTCCTCGATACCGCGCGGCTTGGCAACCTGATCAAGGGTACCAGCATGCACTGGGGGTTCGTGATCATGCTGGCCGTCATCGTGCTGGTCGTCCTGCTGATGGAGCATACCTCGTTCGGTTATAAAGTGCGGGTCAGCGGCATCAATCCCCATTTTGCCCGTTCGGCGGGCATCAAGGTGGGGAGCGTGGTGACGGGCGCGCAGTTCCTGGGCGGCTTTGTTGGCGGCATGGGCGGCGCGGTCGAAATGGTCGGCATGTACAAGCGCTTTCAATGGCAGGGCCAGGTCGCCTATGTCTGGGACGGCCTGCTGGTCCACATGCTCGCCAACCAGAACCCCAAATACATCCCGCTGACCGCGCTTTTTATCGCGTACCTTCGCATCGGCGCGGAAATTATGTCCCGCGTGACCGATATCGACCCCGAAGTCGTCACCTTCCTGCAGGGGATCGTGATCCTGCTGGTGGCCTCGGAGCGTTTCCTCTATGGTATCAAAAAGCGCCACGACCAGAAGAAGTCTCTGGAACAGGCCGAAACAAGCGCCGTTACGGAAGGAGCAAAATAGCGTGAACATCGCGGATTATCTGGCGTCCCCTAATTTCTGGTTTGCCGTGCTCGCGAGCACCACGCCCGTTATGCTCGCAACGCTCGCTGCCAATATCGTATCCAAGGCCGGTATTTTCAACCTGGCCATCGAGGGAACGATGCTTTTCTGCGCGCTGGCGGGTGTGCTCGCAAGCGCGTACACGCAAAGCCTGCTCATCGGCGCTTTGGCGGGTATCCTGACGGGGGTAATCGTTTCCTTCGCGCTGGGCTATTTTGCGCTGATCATGAAGGGCGCCATGAACGCCTGCGGCGTCGCGATCAACCTGGCGGCAGCGGGCGGCACCGTGTTCATACTATCAACCCTCACGGGCAGCAAGATTACGAGCAGTTCCCTGGTAAGCCTGACATTCCCCGGCGTGGAGATCCCGCTCATCAAGGATATCCCCTTTATCGGGCAGGTGCTTTCCGGCCACAACCTGATCACCTATCTCGGCTGGCTGTTCGCGTTTCTGACATGGTTCCTGCTGTTTAAAACCAAGCTGGGGCAGAGCATCCGCGCAGTCGGCGAAAACGAGGAGGCTTCCCGTTCGGCGGGCATCAACATCAACGCGATGCGCTTTATTACCCTGGCGCTGTGCGGCGTGTTCTGCGCGTTCGGCGGCATGTATCTTTCCATGGGGTCGCTCAAATCGTTTACGGCGGGCATGGTTGCGGGGCGCGGCTATCTTTCGCTGGCCATGAATACCATCAGCCGCGGCAATCCACTGATCGGCTTTGCAAGTTCCCTGCTTTACGGCTTTGCGGATACCGTCACGGTATACCTGCAGCTCTACAGCCAGCTTGACCTCAAGCTGATTTCGGCCCTTCCCTATGTGTTCATCATTTTGATACTCGTGGCGGTAACGGTGATCAACAACATCATTGCCAGAAGAAAATTCACCCGCCAGGCCTTACAGGCAAGAAGCGCCTTCATCAATTCCTAGGAGGAGGTCTTATGGAATATTACGACGCGTGGTCCAATACAAAAACGAAGCACGGGCTCCCGGCCGACCTGGTGATTTCGGCGTTGCAGAAATGTATCCGCAGGGCCGACGAAGCGACCGCCATGCGCATGGCGTATGAGCTGTACTTGACCTCATCCTTCCATGAGGAGAAACTGTGGAACCGGCTGCTGGTGATCTCCGTGGAGGATATCGGCTTCGGGAACACGGAGGCCCCGGCGTTCGTGCGCACCATGTTTGAGCTGCATAAAGAGTACCCGTACGGCGACGGCGACAGGCCCATATTCTTCCTGCACGCCATCCGCTATCTGTGCCGGTGCCCAAAGGAACGCTCCACCGACCATATCAAAAATATCATCATGATGGAATCCGAAGACGGCGTCGTTCCGGAGATCCCGGAGTATGCCGCGGACATGCATACGATCAGGGGCCGCGCGGCAGGCAGGGATGTATTCCATTTCCTTGACGAGTCCAGCAAGGTCCAGCCAATTGCGGAGGGTTATGACGATTCCTATCGCCAGACTCTATATAAGATGTACCGGGACAGAAAAACAAGCAAGGAGGAAACCCAATGAAACACCTGACACGTTCCCTGATCGCCGGGATTCTGCTCGCGCTGATGCTCGCGGGCTGCGCCGCGCCCGCAGAGAATTCCCCGGCGGCGTCCGCCGCGCCGGACCAGTCTGCCGCCCCCGAGGCGCCCGCCGCGCCGGAAGAGCCCCCCGCCGGAGAAAAGAAGCTCGTTTATCTGTTCATCAAAAACAGGGGCGACCTTTCCTATTGGGATAGCATGGCCGAGGGCGGCGACAGGGCGGCCGCAGATTTCGCGCAGAAAGCCGATATCCGCGTGATCGAGACCACCGCGGATCTGCAGGCCAACCTGACCGCCATGTACGAGGCCGCGGACGCCGGAACCAATATGATCGTCACCGCATCCGATTATAAGGACAACCTCGTGCAGATCGCAAAAGAGTATCCGGAGATCGCAATGGTCCTCATCTCCGAGAATGTTGTGAAAGAGGCGCCCAATATTTACGGCATCGACTTCCAGTCCAGCCAGGGCGCTTTCCTTGCCGGTATCGTCGCGGCGGACGTCGCTTCGCAGGGCGTCGAAGGTAGCTCCAAGAGCAAGACGATCGGCTTTATCGGCGGTATGGACGAGTCCGTCGTCATACAGGAGTTCTTCCTTGGCTACATCCAGGGCGCGAAGTACTATGACCCCGAGACCAAGATCGTTTACAACTATGTAGGCGGCTGGAATGACCCCGATACGGCGAGGACCCAGGCGCTCGCCCAGTACAATGACGCGAAGGCGGACATCATATTCGCCTGCGCCGGCGGCTCGGGCAACGGCGTGCATACAGCGGCGGCTCAGGCCAACAAGTATGTGATCGGCGTGGATAAGGACCAGACCCTGATGTACGAGGAGGACAAAGCGATCCAGTCCCGCTTTGTTACCTCGGTGCTCAAGCTGAACAACAATGCGGTCTACAACGTCATTCAGAAGTTCGTGGACGGCGAGCCGGTCCCGTTCGGGGTTTATGACATACTTGGCTTGGAATCCAACGCGGTCGGCCTTGTGGAGAACGATTTGTTCAACCAGTATGTTTCCGACAAGGGCAGGGCGGCGCTCGAGCAGGCTAAGAAAGACATCGTGGACGGCAAGGTCCAGATCGTGGGCGCCATTGGCAAGGAGCAGACCGAGATCAAGGCTTTGATCGAACAGTACCTCAACCAGTAATCCCCCGTCGGGAATCCCCCGGCTTACACCCCGATCGTTTTACGGTATGATGCCGAAAAACGATCGGGGTGTTGCCTATTAAAAAAAGAGTGCTCTGGAGGTATCCGTATAGGACACCTTGACTTTTGACCGGAAATATAGTAGGCTGTGAAAAACATAATATTGTCAGGTTCCGGTTGGGCAGACGCTGCTTCAAGCATCATTTGCTTTCAAGACTTGTAGCTTAAGGGTGGAAGCTTCGTTAAGATTTCTGCCCTTTTTTTGTTTCCACGCCGCAAATATATCCGCTGTTGCGGCAGGCAGACTCCTGGGTAGGCTATAATACCATAGCGAAGGTGGAGTAAGACATGGCTGATAACGCAATTGATATCATTCGTGAGGCGGAGCTTGAAGCGGAAAAAATCCTGCTTCAGGCGGCGCGGGAAAGTGAGCGCATAAAGACCGAAGCATATGCTGAGGCCGCTTCTGAAGGGAAGCTTGCCGAAGCTGCCGCAAAAGCGGCGGCAGAGGCCGCCGTTTCCGCATCCAGAGAAAAGAGCCTTCTCGCTTCACATAAGGCGGAAGCCGCTCTGGAGGAGGAATTGCGGGGCTTACGCCGGGAAGCCGCAAGCAAACGGGGACAGGCTGTCGCGGCGGTTATTCATTCGCTCGTTTAGCGGATGGAGTCTTAATGCCTTGAAGGAGAAATGATTGCCCATGGCAGTGCTGCAAATGAATAAAATCTGCATTTGCGCAGTAAAGGAAGACCGGAAGAAAATCCTCGAATTTCTGCAGCGTCAGGGCTGCATCGAGGTTTCCGATACTGCGGCGGCAGACGAAATATTCAGGAAGACGGATACATCGTCCGTTTGCGCTACGCTGAAAAAGGCGTCTGAAGCGGCAAGGGCCTGCAGTGAAATTATGAACCGATACTGCCCTGCGAAGCGCTCCATAACCGATATGCTCAAAGGGCCCAAGCGCGCTTCCGTAAAGGAAAGCGACGATTTTTGCGCGAGAAGAAACGGTGTATTGAACACCGCGCAGCATATCGTTTCTCTGGAGCGCAGCATCCACGAGGCAAAGACGGAGCTGCTGAGGCTGGATGCGCTTGAAAAGTCGCTGTTCCCCTGGATGAGTCTGCCTGTGCCGCAGGCGTTTAAAGGAACGAAAAAAACGGCTGTGTTTATCGGCTCCGTCGGAGGAGAGAATACGTTTGACAGCCTGACGGCGCGGTTGGCCGGGGCCTTGCCGGAGCTCGACGCATTTCATGTGGAAATCGTATCCGCATCCAAAGAACAAACCTGCTTTTATATGGCTGTTCTAAAGGAGGATGCCCAGAAAGCGGAGGAAGCACTGCGGGCGATCGGTTTTGCCGCTCCTTCCAATCCCAGCCGCCATATGCCCAAGATAAAAAAAGAGCATATTATCAAACAAAAACAAGAAACGCTGGAATTGATCAGGCAGGCGGAGCTTGAAATCAAGAGCTATGAGGCCATGCGCGAGGAGTTCCGTTTCCTGGAAGATCATATGAAAATGCGCGAAGAAAAGTATGGAGTGATTGAGCGCCTTATGCAGTCCAGGCATGCCTTTGTCCTGACCGGATATATCCCGGAAAGGGACTCTGAGCAGCTGCGGCAGGCAATCACAGGCCGGTTTGACTGCGCGGTGGAGCTTGAATCGGCGGCGGACGATGCAGACGCCCCGGTCATGCTGCAAAACACAGGGTTTTCGGAGCCTGTCGAATCGGTGCTGGAAAGCTACAGCATGCCCGGCAGGGGAGAATTGGACCCTACGCCTGTGATGAGCATCTTCTATTACATCATGTTCGGGCTCATGTTTTCGGACGCGGGATACGGGCTGATTATGGCCGGCGTATGCGGCGCATGCCTGCTGCTATTTCGCGATATGAAGGACAGCATGAAAAAGAATCTCCGGCTTTTCTTCTGGTGCGGCGTCTCGACGATCTTCTGGGGCGTTATGTTCTCCAGCTATTTCGGGGATGTTGTAAATGTCTTTTCCCGGACGTTCCTCGGACATGAAACAGGGATTCCTCCGGTTTGGTTTGCGCCATTGGACAGCCCTATGAAGCTGCTTGTGTTCTGCCTTGGGATAGGCGTTGTGCACCTGCTTGCCGCTTACGCCATGAAAGCCTGCAACCAGGCGAAAAACAGGCAATATATCGATATTGTATATGATGCCGTATTTCCGGTCGCGATTTTATTGGGCCTGCTCGCGCTGCTGATGAACAGCGATATGTTCCTGAATATGGCGGGGTTTCGGCTGTCTCTAAGCGCAGCCGCGTCCAGCGCTTGCCTCTGGATTGCGGCGGCCTGCATGCTGGGCGTGGTGCTCACGGGCGGCAGGGAGAGCAAAAGCTGGTTCAAGCGCATCCTCAAGGGCCTGTATGCGCTGTATAACGTATTGGCGGGCTGGCTGGGCGATATCCTTTCCTATTCTCGCCTGCTCGCGCTGGGGCTGGCTACGGGCGTCATCGCTTCGGTCATCAATTCGCTCGGGACAATGTCCGGCGGGGGGGTCCCCGGCTTTATCATCTTTGTACTGGTGTTTCTCGTCGGGCACGCGATGAACTTCGGCATCAACGTGTTGGGCGCCTATGTGCACTCCAACAGGCTTGAATATGTGGAGTTCTTTGGAAAGTTCTATGAGGGTGGCAGCCGAAAGTTCTTACCCTATGGAATACATACCAAATATTATCTGATTCGGGAGGAAGACTGTAATGTCTGAAATGGGAATCGTATTTGCGGTATTGGGAATGGCGCTGGCCGCGCTTTTGCCCGGCATTGGTTCTGCAAAAGGGGTCGGTATCGCGGGGCAGGCCGCTGCGGCCGTTGTCACCGATGATCCGGTAAAATTCAGCAAGGTACTTGTTTTGCAGCTTCTGCCCGGCACACAGGGTATCTATGGGCTGCTGATCGCGTTTGTTACCATGCTCAATACGGGACTTCTCGGAGGTTCCTCCGAAATGAGCCTGATGAAGGGCCTCTGCTTCTTTGCGGCATGCCTTCCCATGGCGATCGTAGGCTGGTTTTCCGCTTTACAGCAGGCCAAGGCGTCCATCGCCAGCATCAATCTTGTTTCAAAACGGCCCGAGCAGTTCGGCAAAGCGATGATTTTCCCAGCGATGGTCGAAACCTACGCGATACTGGCGCTGCTCATCAGCCTGCTGGCCGTTATGAATGTAGCGAATCTCGCGATATAGGGGGATGCGGCCGATGACCGGTCTGGAAAAAATCGTAACCGCGATCCGGGAAGAGGCGCAGGCCGAGGCAAAAGCGGTGACCGATCAGGCAAAAGCCGAGGCGGCGCGCATACAAGCTGAGGAAAAATCCAGGAGCGATGCGCTGTGCGCTGAAACTGAGGCGTCCGCCATGCGGCAATCAGCCGATATCGAGCGCGCAGCCGCTTCCGCTGCGGAACTGCAGCGCCGCAGGCGGGTGCTTGAAGCGAAGCAGGAACTGCTTGCGCATACGATGGAAGAAGCGCTCAAGGAGCTGTATGCCCTGCCGGAAGAAGCGTACTTCAGCCTGCTGATACAAATGGCGTCCGCCTGTGCGGAGCCGGTGGCGGGAGAGCTTCTGCTGTCCGGCAGGGATTTGTCGCACTGCCCGGAAGGGTTTATACAGCGGCTTGAACAGGCGCTGCCAAAGGGCGCCGCGCTTTCCCTCTCGCAGGAAACCCGGCCGATTGACGGCGGCTTTATTCTCAAATACGGGGAGATCGAACACAACTGTTCTTTCAGGGCGGTATTTGACGCCCGGCGGGAGGAACTGACCGACAAGGTGCGCGGTATTCTGTTTTCATAGTACGGAATGGCTGTGGCGCAAAAGGAGGCGGTCGATTGCAACAGGAATATATCTATGCGGTGACGCGCATACATACGGAGGAGCAGCGCCTTCTGGACGGACAGGATATGGAGCGGCTGCTTTTAGCGCAAAGCGCATCCGAATGCTACCGCTTTCTGGCGGACAAGGGATGGGGCGCTCCCGGTATTCCGCAGAACGGCCCCGATGCCCTGCTTGCCTGCGAGGAGGAGAAAACATGGGCGCTGGTTCACGAGCTCGCCGGGGATCTAACCCCGTTTCGGGTTTTTTACCGCGCGCATGATTTCCACAACCTGAAAGCGGCGATCAAGCTGGTGTATGCGGGGCAGGATCGTGAGAACGCCGGCCGGTATTTTCAGCAGCCCGCCACCGTTGACACACAGGCAATCTTGCAGGCGGCCCAACGGCATGATTTTGGCGAACTGCCGCCGGATATGGCGGAGGCCGGGCGCAGCGCGTACGATGTCCTGGTCCATACGGCAAACGGGCAGGCCTGCGAAATGATTCTCGACTATGCCGCGCTAATGGCCATCGATGCGGAAGGGAAAAGTGCTGGCAGCGGGCTGCTGCGCTTCTATGCGGAACTCAGGGTGGATACCGCAAATATCAAGGCGGCGGTACGCGCCTGCAGGGCGGGAAAGGACAGGGCGTTTCTTGAACGCGCCATAGCCCCTGCCGGGACCTTGAACAGCGGCGCGCTCATCGACGCGGCGGCAAACTCTTTGGAGGAAGTATACGCGTATCTTTCCGATACCGCATATGCCGATGCGGAGGACGCGCTGCGGGAGTCGCTTTCGGCGTTTGAGTGCTGGTGCGACAACCGGCTGATGGAGCGTATCCGTCCGCAGAGATACCAGTATTTTACCATCGAGCCGCTGGCGGCGTATCTCTTGGCGCGTGAGATGGAAATCGCGATGGTGCGGCTGATCCTTACGGCGAAGATCAACCGGCTTGACGATGCGATCGTGCGGAAAAGATGGAGGCTGTTATATGTATAAAACAGCGGTGATGGGCGACAGGGACAGCATCTACGGCTTTGCCTCCATCGGCATGGATATATACCCGGAAACGGACCCCGCGCATGCGGGAAAGCGGCTCAAATCGCTGTTTGAAAGCGGTTACGCCATCATATATGTAACCGAAGCGCTCTACGCGCATTTGCCCAAAGCGGCGGATGGAGCTGTAAGCTCCATGCCCGCCGTCATTCCGATACCCGGCATAACCGGCAACACGGGGCTTGGCGTCGCGCGTGTGCGGAAATTCGTGGAGCAGGCCGTGGGCTCCGATATCCTTTTTAACAACCGGTAACAGGCGGAAAGCCCTGACTCTGATGAAGGAATGGTGACGCACTGATATGAGCAGCAAGGGTACGATATTGAAAGTGGCCGGACCGTTGGTGATCGCCGAGGGTATGCGCGACGCCAATATGTTCGACGTGGTAAGGGTGGCGAAAAGCCGCCTGATCGGCGAAATCATAGAGATACGCGGCGACCGCGCGTCCATTCAGGTATATGAAGAAACCAGCGGGCTCGGGCCGGGGGAACCTGTGGAATCCACGGGCGTACCCATGAGCGTGGAGCTTGGGCCGGGGCTGATCGCAAGCATTTATGACGGCATCCAGCGCCCCCTCGACGTGATCCGCAATTTGTCCGGCGACCGCCTGATCCGCGGGATAGAAGTGCCAAGCCTGTCCCGCGATAAGAAATGGCATTTCACGCCGTGCGTGCAGCCGGGCGAGCAGGTAAGCGCGGGCGACGTGCTTGGAACCGTGCAGGAAACCGATATTGTTTTGCATAAGGTCATGGTGCCCCCGGGCAAAGGCGGCGCCGTAAAGGTGATTGCCGAGGGAGACTATACGGTGGAGCAGGACGTTGCCGTGCTCGTATCGGCGCAGGGGGAGGAGATTCCCCTGACCCTGATGCAGAGATGGCCGGTGCGCCGCGGCCGTCCCTATGGCCGGAAACTGAGCCCCAGCGAGCCGCTTGTCACAGGCCAACGGGTAATCGATATGCTGTTTCCTCTTGCAAAGGGAGGCACCGCGGCCGTACCGGGACCTTTCGGTTCCGGAAAGACGGTGGTGCAGCACCAGCTTGCAAAATGGGCCGACGCCGATATCATCGTATACATCGGCTGCGGCGAGCGCGGCAATGAAATGACCGACGTGCTCAACGAATTTCCCGAGCTGAAGGACCCCAAGACAGGCAAGAGCCTGATGGAGCGCACGGTGCTCATCGCAAACACCTCCGACATGCCGGTGGCGGCACGCGAGGCGTCCATTTATACCGGCATCACGATCGCCGAGTATTTCCGGGACATGGGGTACTCCGTGGCGCTGATGGCGGATTCCACTTCCCGCTGGGCAGAAGCCCTGCGCGAAATGAGCGGACGTTTGGAGGAGATGCCGGGCGAAGAGGGATACCCCGCCTACCTTGGCAGCCGGCTTGCGCAGTTTTATGAGCGTGCCGGGCGTGTCGTCACGCTGGGCAGCGAGCGGCGCGAGGGCGCGCTGAGCGTGATTGGGGCGGTCTCCCCTGCGGGCGGCGATATTTCCGAGCCTGTGAGCCAGGCAACGCTGCGTATCGTGAAGGTATTCTGGAGCCTCGACGCGCAGCTTGCATATTCGCGCCACTTTCCGGCCATCAATTGGCTCACCAGCTATTCGCTGTATGCGGATGAAGTGGGCGGATGGCTCAACGCAAACGTCAGAGAGGACTGGACGGACAGGCGCAGGCGCATCATGCTGCTCCTTCAGGAAGAAAGCGAATTGGAGGAGATCGTGCAGCTGGTCGGCATGGACGCCCTTTCCCCGTCGGACCGCCTGAAGCTGGAAGCCGCGCGCAGCATCCGCGAAGATTTTTTGCATCAGGACGCCTTCCATGAGGTGGATACCTATTCGCCTCTTCTGAAGCAATATACGATGCTGGAGTTGATTCTCCTATACTATGATTGCTGCCGGGAAGCGCTCGAACAGGGCGTTTCCATCAGCGCGCTCGTAAAACTGCCCGTGCGCGAGGCGATCGGACGCTTTAAGTATATGCCGGGCGACCGGGTGGAGGCGGAATATGACAGCATTGCGCGTCAGTTGCATGTGGAAATAGACGGCCTGATCGTGAAGCTGAAGGAGGAAAACGCGTAATGCCCAGGGAATATCGAACGATACAGGAAGTCGCCGGGCCGCTGATGATGGTGCGCGGCGTTTGGGAAGTGACTTACGACGAGCTGGGGGAGATCGAGCTTTCAAGCGGGGAGCGCCGCCGCTGCAAGGTGCTGGAGATCGACGGCAGCAACGCGCTGGTGCAGCTGTTCGAGAGCTCTGCGGGCATCAATCTGCAGGACAGCAAGGTGCGGTTTCTCGGGCGCAGCATGGAGCTGGGCGTTTCGGAGGATATGCTTTCCCGCGTGTTCGACGGGCTGGGGCGGCCTATTGACGGCGGGCCCGAAATCCTGCCGGAATTCAGGCGCGATATCAACGGCCTGCCCATGAATCCCGCTTCGCGCAACTATCCGCAGGAATTTATCCAGACGGGCATATCGGCCATCGACGGGCTCAATACATTGGTGCGCGGGCAAAAGCTGCCGATCTTTTCGGCGTCGGGCCTGCCCCATGCGCAACTTGCGGCGCAGATCGCCCGCCAGGCCAGGGTGCTTGGTACAGGCGAACCGTTTGCCGTGGTATTCGTCGCCATGGGCATCACATTTGAGGAATCCAATTTCTTTGTGAACTCCTTCAAGGAATCGGGGGCGATCGACCGTACCGTCATGTTCGTCAACTTGGCCAACGATCCTGCCGTCGAGCGTATCGCTACCCCCCGCATGGGCCTTACGGCGGCGGAATACCTGGCGTTTGACAAGGGCATGCACGTGCTGGTGATCATGACCGATATCACCAACTATGCCGACGCGCTGCGGGAGGTCTCGGCCGCCCGCAAGGAGGTCCCCGGCCGCCGCGGGTATCCGGGATATATGTATACCGACCTCGCCAGCCTTTACGAACGCGCGGGACGCCTGAAGGGCAGGGCGGGCTCCATTACGCTGATTCCCATCCTGAGCATGCCGGAGGACGACAAAACCCATCCCATCCCGGACCTGACCGGCTATATTACCGAGGGGCAGATCATACTCGCGCGGGATCTGTACCGCAGGAACGTGCAGCCGCCAATCGATGTGCTGCCCAGCCTTTCCCGCCTCAAAGACAAGGGAATCGGGCACGGCAAGACCCGGGCCGACCACGCCAATACGATGAACCAGCTTTTTGCCGCTTATTCCAGGGGCAAGAACGCGAAGGAGCTGATGACGATATTGGGCGAGGCCGCCCTGACGGACATTGATCTTCTGTACGCCAGGTTTGCGGATGAATTTGAAAGGGAGTACGTCAATCAGGGGTACCAGACGAACCGTGATATCGAACAGACGCTTTCTATCGGCTGGAAGCTTTTAAGAATACTTCCGCGCGCGGAGCTCAAGCGCGTCAAGGATGAATATCTCGACATGTATTACGAGGGTTAGGGGGAGGATGCATGGCGAAGCGGCAGGTAAACCCTACCCGTATGGAGCTTACCCGGCTCAAACGCAAGCTTGCCACCGCCCTGCGGGGGCATAAGCTGCTCAAGGACAAACGGGATGAGCTGATGCGGCAGTTTTTGGAGCTGGTGCGCAAAAATATGGCGCTGCGCGAAAAGGTGGAGGCGGGCGTTCATGCCGCGGCGGGCAATTTTGCGCTGGCACGGGCCGCCATGCAGGATGCGGCGCTCGATACCGCACTGCTCGTGCCCGGGCAGGAGATTCTGCTCGAGGCCGGGGAACGCAATGTCATGAGCGTAGACATACCGAAGTTTACATACAAATTCCGGAGCGCGGATCAGAGCGGCATATATTCCTATGGCCTGAGCTTTACCTCCGGGGATTTGGACGACGCCGTAAAAAGCCTTTCCGACATACTCCCGGATATGATTCTGCTGGCCGAGACCGAACGGGGCTGCCAGCTGATGGCGGCCGAAATCGAAAAGACCCGCCGGCGCGTCAATGCGCTTGAATATGTGATGATCCCCCAGATGCAGGAGAGTATCAAATACATCTCCATGAAGCTCGACGAAAACGAGCGCAGCACCCAGATCCGCCTGATGAAGGTGAAGGATATGGTGCTCGAACAGGCGCATCACTATAAAGAACGGCAGGATGCGGCTTTGGAATAGCGCAAAACGGATGCGGGCCTGAATCTTTTCAGGCTGTCATCATACCGTGAGCATTTCTGAGGCGATACTTTATTAAAGGAAGAAGCTCGACATAGATACTAATATGACGCCATTTATCTGGACCACAGATAAATGGCGTTTTTATCGGCTTTCCGTCAATAGTTGGGGTGGAGAAAAAGCAGATTAAGGTGAGCGGGCCGATTGCGAGAAAGCGATCAGGCCGTATTGCCGTTGACAGTGGCGGGGATGCGGGCACGGAAATTGCGCAAGTTACGGTAAGGGTAGCCCCTAAAACGCGGGTTGTTAACATTGTCTGAAATACGGGGTTATTTGTGTGAAAAGATTGACACGTATAATAG
>DATMXR010000071.1:0-15084 GCA_035561315.1 Feifaniaceae bacterium | reverse complement strand
GCGTCAAGCCCCGCGGCCTTCGCGTAGGCGATGGCCTCGCTCACGCCCGCGACCGCGCCCGCCACGGCGATCTGGTTCGCCATTTTGGTATGCTGCCCCGCGCCCGCCCCGCCGATGCGGGAAACGGTTTTCCCCATGCAGTCAAACAGCGGCAGCGCGCGCCCGTACGCGTCCTCGTCCCCGCCTACCATAATGGAGAGCGCGGCGTTTTTAGCACCCACATCCCCGCCGGAAACGGGAGCGTCCAGCGCGGATAGCCCGCGCCTTTTTGCCTCCTCATAGATGCGCTTTGCAAGCTTCGGGCTGCTCGTCGTCATGTCGATGAGCACCGTGCCGGGCTTTGCGGCATTCAGCAGGCCCTCTTCGCCGAAATACGTTTCCTCCACATCATGGGGGTAGCCCACCATGGTGATCGCAAACTCGGCTTCCTGCACGCAGGCTGCGGGGGTATCCCTCCAGGACGCGCCTTTATTTAGAATCGGCTGCGCCTTTTCGCGCGTCCGGTTATACACAAAGAGCGTATGCCCCGCGTCCAGCAAATGGCCCGCCATGGCCGCGCCCATGATGCCCGTGCCGATAAAAGCGATTGCGGACATGAAAGTTACCTCCTGCATGTGAAATTGGGAAACGGTGAAATCTCAGGGAAAACCTTCCCTGAGATTTGCCTGTGAAAAGGACGGTAAATCCAATACCGCCCATTTGGGGAAACCGCAAATGCGCGGCGGGAGCATGCTCCCGCCGCAGTATATTTATTACCAGGGCCTCCGTCCGCAGACAAAGTGGCTCTTCCAGTAGGAGGTGTTGATGGAGCGGCGCACCACCTTGCCGTTGGCGGAGGAGGCGTCCACCATCTCGCCGCCGCCGATGTAGATGCCCACATGGCCGACCTTGCTCTTCCCGTTATTGTAGAAGAATATCAGATCGCCTTTTTTGAGGCCGCTGTAGCTTGAAATTTTCTCCCAGTCGCTCACGTTGGAGTAGCCCGCCGCGTTGAGCCTCCTGCGATTGGAGCCCGCCTCTTTCAGGCAGTAGTGTACGAGGCCGGAGCAGTCGAAGGAGTTCGGCCCTTCGTTGCCGAGTATGTATTTATCCCCCATCTGCTTTTTCGCGGTCGCGATCATGACGTCGATATTCGCCTTGCGCCGCGCTTCCTTGGCCATGTTCGGGCTCTGCTTGGCTTCGTCGGAGTTGATCATGTCGAACGTCTTTTGCCCGGCTTTGCCGTCCGCATGCAGGCCGTTTTCCTTCTGGAAGGCTTTGACGGCGTCTATGGTTTCCGTTCCGTAGTAGCCCGTGGTCTTGGAAAGATAGCCGAGCGCTTTCAACTGGCGCTGAAAGTTGTCCACATCCGTGCCGCTTGTCCCTTCCAACAGCGTATATTTCTGCGCTTCGCCGGAATAGATGAGCTCCAGCGTCTGCGGCCCTGCCCAGCCGTCCTGCTGCAGGTTGTGCTGGCGCTGGAAGAGCTGCACGGCGTACTTGGTGGCGGGGCCGAAGTGCTGCGTGGGTTCGTCGATGTCAAGATAGCCAAGGTCCATCAGCCGGTTCTGCAGGTCCGTGACAGCTTCGCTGTCCGCTACGCCTTCATAGAGCGAAGGGTCGGGCGTGGGCGTGGGAATCGGCGCAGCCTCCGGGGCGGGTTCGGGCGTCGCCGCCGGAAGCTCCAGCACCGCGCTCTGGGCGTCCGTGCCCGTGGCGACGGAACCGTTTGAAAGTACGATGGGCGCGTTCGCCGCCTTGTTGGCCGAGGCGGTCTTGCCGGGCGAGGCGATCAGCAGCACCGCGCCCACGAGGACGCCCGCCGTCACCACGCCCGCCGTTACGCGGCCCGCGGGCCGGAGCGCCGAAAGCGCGTTGCGTATGCGGAGTATCATCAGCGCAAGGGCGCGCGCCGCACGGTACCCGGTGCGCCTTACGGGGTTCAGACGGGTCTGCCTGCGGCGTCTGACAGCCATGCGTTCCTCCTTGATATCCATAACAGGTATTGCCTGAATTTCGTTGGGTATTCCTGAAACACATTCTATCCTTTTTTTCGACAGGAGGCAATCTCGCCGCGCATTTGTTTATTCCCTATTCATATTTTTTAAAGCCGCGGAGAAGTCCCGCGGGCCTTATTCAGCGGAGCTTTTGCGAATGATGCATGCTTTTACCGCAATGAAGGAGCAAGACGTCTTGACAAACAGCCCGCGTTTTCGCATACTATTCTAAAGAAAAGCATACGGCGTGGATGGGAATACGCGCGAAAGCACTGCGTAAAGCGAGCCGGGGAAGGTGCAAGCCCGGCGGCAGGGTACGCGCCTGGCGCCCCGGAGCCGGGTTTTTGATTTAAGGTGGGCGGTTTTTGCCGCCAAAAAGGGTGGAACCGCGAGCATTGCCTCGTCCCTTTGCTGGGATCGGGCAATTTTTTTATCCTCGAAAAAGTGTCGCAGACACTTTTTCGAGGATTACAGGAACAACCTGTGCCTACGGCACGGGCGGCCGTTGCTGCAAGGAAAGCCTTGCGCTGCAAGGCCTTCCGCTACGTGTCGCTGGCGGCGGTTGGAAGCCTATGGGGGCTGCGTCGCCCTCCTGAAGGGATATCGGGGATTGTATCTCGCGCGTCCCCGCGACGGGCGTTCCTAAGGAAGGGGTTGGGGGAAACGTGGTTTCCCCCAAATAGCGTCGGCGCTGCAAGCGCCGATACCTTAAAACCTCTGTGTTTTTAAAACTATGAAATCAATCATACAGGAGGAACATATGGAAAAGACCATGGAAAAGATCGTGGCGCTGTGCAAGAACCGCGGGTTCATATTCCCCGGCTCCGAAATCTACGGGGGCCTGGCCAACGCCTGGGATTACGGCCCGCTGGGCGTGGAGTTCAAAAACAACGTCAAGCGCGCCTGGTGGCGCAAGTTCGTGCAGGAAAGCCCCTACAACGTGGGCTTAGACGCGGCGATCTTGATGAACCCGCAGGTCTGGGTGGCTTCCGGCCACGTCGGCGGCTTTTCCGACCCGCTGATGGACTGCAAGGCCTGCAAGGCGCGCTTCCGCGCGGATAAGCTTATCGAGGATTACGCGCACGAAAAGAACCTGGACGTCCGGCCGGACGGCTGGAACAACGCGCAGATGGAGGAGTACATCCAAAAAGAGGGCATTGCCTGCCCCGAGTGCGGAAAGAAGGAATTCACCTCCATCCGCAAATTCAACCTGATGTTCAAGACGTTCCAGGGCGTGACGGAGGACAGCTCCGCGGAGCTGTTCCTGCGGCCCGAGACCGCGCAGGGCATGTTCGTCAACTTCAAGAACGTGCAGCGCACCACCCGCAGGAAGATTCCCTTCGGCATCGCGCAGGTGGGCAAATCCTTCCGCAACGAGATCACGCCGGGCAACTTCACGTTCCGCACGCGCGAATTCGAGCAGATGGAGCTGGAATTTTTCTGCGAGCCGGGCACGGATTTGGAATGGTACGAATACTGGAAGAACTTCTGCAGGAACTGGCTCTTATCTTTGGGCATGAAACAGGAAAGCATGCGGATGCGTGAGCACGCGAAGGAGGAGCTTTCCCATTATTCCAAGGGCACCACGGATATCGAGTTCCTCTTCCCGTTCGGCTGGGGGGAGCTCTGGGGCATTGCGGACCGCACGGATTTTGACTTAAAACAGCACGCCAAACATTCCGGCGAAAACATGGAGTATGTGGACCCGTTCGACAACCGGAAGAAATACGTCCCCTACTGCGTGGAACCGGCGCTCGGCGCGGACCGCGTGGCGCTCGCTTTCCTGTGCGACGCCTACGACGAGGAAACGCTCGAAGGCGGGGACGTACGCACGGTGCTGCGCCTGCACCCCGCGCTCGCGCCCTACAAGGTCGCCATACTGCCTTTGCAGAAGAAGCTTGGCGAAAAGGCGCAGGAAGTCTATGCGAAGCTTTCGAAGCACTGCATGGTGGATTATGACGAAAGCGGCGCGATCGGCCGCCGCTACCGCAGGCAGGACGAAATAGGCACCCCCATGTGCGTCACGGTGGACTTTGACACGCTCGAGGACGATACCGTCACCGTGCGTGATCGCGATACGATGCAGCAGATCCGCCTGCCCATTTCCGAGCTTCCCGCCTACGTGATGGCAAAGACGGAGTTTTAAGGAGAAACGCTATACAGACTTACAGCGCCGGGAAAATCCCCGGCGCTGTTTTTCATCAGCAGAATACATCATCCGACGCGATATTGCATCGTATATCCGTTTACAGTAGCGTATGCTACGTTGCGGATTTCCGGCGTTTTCACAGGAGTTTTGTATTTTCCTGAAAATGGAGCTTGCGTTTCAGCCCGTTGATGCTACATTACAAATAACAGGAGCATGTCCTTTTTATATAAAGAAGGGCATAGATCGGAGGGATGGATATGACTTGGGTTGCGGGCGTCATCGCCATACTCGCAGGGCTTGTGATGTGCTTTTACGGCTACCGCCTGTTTCGCGTATGGCTCGCGGTCACGGGCTTTATCGGCGGCGTCTACCTGGGGAATTACCTGGGTGAGACCTATTTTACGGGCGAGGTTTGGCCCGTGGCGCTCGCCATCGGGCTCGGGCTGCTGTTTGCGCTGCTCGCGTATTTCCTCTACCGCCTGGGCGCGGTCCTGACGGGCGCGCTCTTGGGCGCCGCGCTTGTGAACGCGCTGGCGGGTACGCCGGGCGGGGCATACGCGGGCTGGCCCATTGCCGTCGGCGCCATATTGGGCGCCATACTGGCAGGCATGTTCCTAAAGCCCTACCTCATCATAGGCAGCTCGCTCAACGGCGCGTATTTCAGCGCGCTCGGCGCGTACTCCCTCGTCGTGATGGAAGATATGACACAGGACCTGTTTAAGCAGGACCTGCCCTGGTACGTGCTTCTTTGCGTGCTTGTGCTGGCGGCCTTTGGCGTCATCGCGCAATTCAGGCTCAATAAGGGCCGCGAAATCGGGGATATGGTAAGGAAAAAGCCGCATCCGCGCAAAAAGTAAAACGGATATCCTATCAATCTAAAAAGCGGCGTTTGCGAGAAGGGCTCTTAGGGGCTTTCCGCAGGAAAGCGGGTTCGGTGCCCGTAGGGCAGAAACCGATCCTGCGAATCGGTTTCAGAACCCCGGGTTCCTCTTCTTACAGCCCTAAGCGGGTTTGGGGCAGCGCCCCAACGTCATTCTGACTTTGTCGACACTCTGAAGCGGCACTTGCCGCTTTTTCGATTTTCTATACCGCCACCGCTTCCCCCGCGCCCAGCAGCACCACGTAGCGTTCCATTACCGGAAGGCCGGAAAGCGTCTCGAGCGCCGAAGCGTAGAGCGTAAGCTGGCCGATGTGCTTGTTTGCCGCGTCAAACGGCGTTTCGTGCGGTAAGAGGGCGTCCGTCTTATAATCCAGCAGCACCCATCCGCCGTCCTCCCTAAAGCAGCAGTCGATCACGCCCTGCAGCAGCACCTGTTCGCCCGTGCCCTCCAAAGGCAGGCGCTCCACGTCCACGTTGGCGGCAAACTCCAGCTCCCGCTCCACTTTGGGAGAGGAGCGCAGCCGCAGCCCCAGAGGGCTTTTTAAAAACGCGGCGATATCCCGCGCGTCCACGGCCTGCGCCTGCTCCGCGGATAACAGGCCCTTCGCCACCATGCGGTCCATTTCCTCCCGCACAAAAGAGACGGCGTTCCCCGCCGGAACGCGGGAAAGCGCGATCTCCCTGAGCACGGCGTGCGCGTAGGTGCCGCGCTGCGCGCCCGTTATGCCCGCCCTCTCCCGCGCGAATGCGGGCGCTTCCCGCAAAGAGACGGAGTGCGCGTGCATCAGCCCGCTCACGCTGCGCTTTGTGGGGATGCCGGTGGCGGCCATGTGCGGGTATCTCCAATCGAACCGCTCGCGGAGAACGGCAAACATTTGCGCCTGTTCCTCCCGTTCCTGCGGCGTTTCCGGCAAAGAAACATGAATGCTCGCCGGATTGCCCCGCGTACAAAAGTCCACAGGCAGCGCTGAAGTCTGCATGGCCACGGGCAAGATCCAGGAAAGCGCGCTTTTCGCTTTTATGCAGTAGGCGGGGGTCAGTTCCGCCGTTTGCAGTTCCTGCGCCGTTTCCCACGCGTTTTTCATGCTGCCTATGAGTATGAGGCGGTTTTTCGCCCGCGTCATGCCCACGTAGAGTATGCGCATTTCCTCGGCAAGCTGCTCGCGCAGAAGCCGGCTTGTGATGGCCTGGCGAAAAAGCGTGTCCCGCCGCACATGCCCCACCCGCACGCGCAGCCCCAGGCCCAGGCTGGGTTCCGCCGCAATATCGTCCTGCCCGGCCAGGCGGTTGAACCCCTGGCCCAGGCCCGCGCAAAATACCACGGGGAATTCCAGACCTTTTGAGGCGTGCATGGAAAGCACGCGCACCACGTCCGCCGCGCCCGCCTGCGCGCAGCCAAGCTGGGCCGTGGCCGCCGCCTTGTCCATATACTGCAAAAAGCTCCACAGGTCCAAAGGAAAGCCCGCGTCCGCATACGCGCGGGCGCGCTCGATGAGCGCGTCCAAATTCGCCTGGCGCTCCTTACCGTTCGGCAGCGCGCCCACGCAATCGTAATACCCCGTCTCGTCCATCAGCCAGGCGATCAGCTCCGGCAGCGGTACGAGCAGAGATTCTCTTTTATACTTTGTGAGCAGCAGAATGACCTGGAGCGCTTTGGACCCAAGCGGCGTATCCTGCCGGCTGCACAATATCAGCCGGTCGATCCACGCCTCGGCGTTGCAGTCGGTGCGCAGTGTAATCAGTTCTTCAACCGTAAAATGGAATACGGGCGAGCGCAGCACGCTGAGCATGGGGATATCCTGCCGCCGGTTGTCTATGACGCGCAGCAGGTTTAAAAACACCTGTACCTCAATCGCGTCAAAATACCCGCCCGTCAGGTGCACATACGCGGGAATGCCCATTTTCGCGAGCGTCTGCGCCCACGCTTCCGCCGCCCTGCGCTGTGAGCGCAGCAGTATGGCGAAGTCTGAATATTTAAGCGCCCGCGTCCCGCCGTTTTTATCCGGGCAGCGAATGTCTTCCATCAGCTCCCGGATGCGCCGCGCCGCGAGCATGGCCTCCGCCTCGACGTCGCCGGCGATGTAGGCTTCCTCTTCCTCGCTTGCGGCGCCCTGCTCCTCCTGCGCCGCATCGTCGTCCGCAGCGGCTTCCTGTTCCAAAGCGTCCTCCGCCGCTTCCGGGCCTGCGGCCGCGTCCCCGCGTTCTATGATATGGCACTCCACGCCCGCGAGCATGCTATTTTGGGGCATATTCTCCGGGCATTTGAGCGCCGCGGTATCGTCGTAGGTAAGCTCCGCGGCCTCTTTGGTCATGATGCGGGAGAACACGGCGTTCACGGCCTCGATCACCGGACGCTCGCTTCTGAAATTCGTGTTGAGGTGGATCTGCCTGCCCGGCGCGCCCTCCTCCCCCGTATATGTGCCGAGTTTATTTAAAAACAGCCCCGGGTCGGCCTGGCGGAACCGGTAAATGGATTGTTTGACGTCCCCCACCAGGAACACGTTGTCTTCGCGGCGGACGGATTCGATCAGGCATTCCTGTATGCGGCTGCTGTCCTGGTATTCGTCCACAAATATGTAGCGGAAGCGGTTTTTTAGCGCAGTTCGGGTTTCTTCCTCCCGGAGCGCGCGCAGCGCCAAATGCTCCATATCCGAAAAATCCACCACGCCGTGCCCGCGCTTTTGTTCCGCGTACCGCGCGTCCACATCCCGCACGAACGCGCACAGCGCCCCCACCTGCGGGGATATCAAGCTGTAAAACTCCGCTTCCTCCTCCAACGGCCGCGCGAGCAGGGCCTGCTGGCGCTGGATTTCCTTTCTGGCCCTGTCCCGCAGCGTTGTGACCCGCTTTTTTAAGTCCGGCTCCACGTCTCCGCGCGGCCATGTAAAGCGGCCGAAGGAAACAGACAGCAATTGCGCCCGGTACTGCGGCAGCGACTGTATTTTATCCAGCAGCAGCGCGCCGGTCTGCGCAAGCTCCATGTCCAGAAGCGAGCGTGTAGCCGCATATTCCGCAGGGGTCAGTTCCCGCGCGCGGCGCAGGTTATCATACTGGTTTCGGGCTTCGGCCTGCAGGTCCCCGCACAGCGCGTACAGCGCGGGGTGTTCCAAAAACTCCTCGCCGGTCAGCGAATACTGCGCTTCGGCGCGCGTCAGCCACGCCCACGGGTCGGGCTGGGCCATCAAAAAGCGGTGGAGTTTCAGCGTATGGGAAAACACGTTTTCTTCCCCGCCCGCGCCGTGCAAAAGCGCGAGAAACGCGGCGTCCTCCGTTTCATACCGCTTCGCCGCCGTTTCTTCCAGCGCCTGCCGGAGCAGCATGGAGGACTGCACCTCGTCCGCCGGGCGGAAGCCGGGGTCCAGCCCCAGGCGGTGGAAATTGCGCCTTAAAATATACAGGCAGAACTTGTGCAGCGTGGAAATATTGGCGCGGCCCACGGAAAGCGCCTCGCGCCGCAGGCGGGAGGCCAATTCGGGGTCGATTTCCTCCCGCGCCGCCTGATGCAGGCGCGCTGAAATGCGGCGCTTCATTTCCTCCGTGGCGGCTTCCGTAAACGTCACCACCAGGAACTGGTCGATGTCCGTGCCCGCGCAAACGAGCCGGACGATCCGCTCGGTCAGCACGGCGGTCTTGCCGCTGCCCGCGGCGGCGCTGACCAGGAGGTTGACGTTTTCAGTTTCTATGGCGTCCTGCTGCGCCTTTGTCCATGGCATGGGGTTGTCCTCCTTCTTTGGAGGCTCTGCCTCCAAACCTCCGCTCAGGGGCGTAACGCCCCTTAGGCGGGTGCGGGCAGAGCCCGCATCGTACTTGCTACTCTGGTGTCGTAAGCTTCTCAAAAAACTCCTGCTTGCCGCATTTTTTGATATCCCGTACGCGGCAGTTGGGGAGCCGCGCGTCAAAGCGGCAGACGCTTTTGTAATCGCAATACGCGCAGGCGGTGGACTTTCCCATTTTCACGGGGGCGGCGGCGACGCGGCCGGAAATAAGCTCCGCGGCGATCTCTCCGGTACGCTTTACGGCAAAGGAAAGAAGCTTCTGCATCTCCTCCGCGCTCAACAGCCGCGCGTGCTCCCTGACGCTTGCGTCCGCCTTGCGCTGCAACCCCTCCACCACCTCGGAAATACCCGATAGCGCGCGCTCCGTGGCGGAAAGGATCTCCTCGTCCCGCCGGAGCACGCCGATCAAGCGCATTTTCTTTTGCAGCTTGTCCTCCCCGCCCTCGTCGGCGGCGGGGTCGAGCACCGGCTGGTAGAACGCGCCCGCGGGGGAAGCGTTTTCGGCCTTTATTGCGGCGGCGAGGTAGACGGGCAGCTGCAGCTTGAGCCCGTCGGCAATACTCTCATAGGAAAAGCTGCGGTCGCCTGTTTTATAATCCACCACGCGGACAAGGCGCTCGCCGTTTTGTTCTGCGGCGTCCACGCGGTCTATGGCGCCGGAAAGCAGCAGCTCCCCGCCGTCCGGCAAAGGCACCGTTACAGGCGGAAGCGCCTCGTCCGGCCCGAAGCGCAGCTCCAGCCCCACGGGCCGGAAGCCGCCCTTTTTGAAGCTTTCAGAGAGCGCCCAGGCGGTTTCCCGGACGGCGGCGATATAGAAGGAGGAAAGCGCGCGGGCGCGCGGCGTGGCTACAAGCATGCCGTCCTGGTAGCGGCTCAGGCAATCGGGCAATATCTCATCCAGAAGCGCCTCGCAGTCTTCCCGCGTTATGCTTCCCCAATCGTAGCGGCGCTGCGCTTCCCGCACGAACGCTTCGAGCGCCATGTGCGAAAAGCTGCCGATGTCGGATTTCTTTTCTTTGTATTCCCTGCGCGGCAGGGCTTTGAGACCGTACTGCGCGAAGTGCTGGAACGGGCAGGTGCGGAACGTTTCTAAGCGACTCACCGTGCTGAACACGCGTTTCCCGTACAGCTTGCGGGCAAGCGGCGCGCCAAAGGAGGGCGGCACGGTGGGCTCGCGCGCGAACGCCTCCGCCTGGGAAAGCCTTGCAAAGTAAAAGCTGTCCTCTGCAAAATACGCGCGCAGCGCGGCATGCAGCGGGTCCGCGGCCTTCAGGTTTTGCAGCAATTGCAAAAATCCGCTCTGCGGGCTCTGCGGCAGCGCCTGCGCCGCGGTGGACTGTTCCACGCAATTTGGGAACAGCTCGCGCACGCGGTCGATGAGGCTGGCGGACAGCAGCTCGCGCTTGCCGTCGGAGTAGGAAAACCCGAACCACAGCCGCTCGCTGGCGCAGGAGAGCGCGCGGTAAATGGAAAGGCGGTCCAGCTGCGCGCGGTACGCGGTGCCGCCCCAGGGGGCAAGGCCCATTTGGGAGAGCGCGTTGAGCTCGCCGTCGTCTATGATCTCCTCGTCCATGCGCGGGGCGGGAAGCAGCCCTTCGTTGCAGCCCAATAAGAAAAGCGCGCGCACCTCGCGGCTTCTGGTGCGGTTGAGGTCGCCGAAAAGCACCTGGTCCGCCGTGGCGGGGATGACGCCCACCTGATAGGCGGAAAGCGCCTCGGTCAGGACCTCTATGTATTCCTGCCTGCCCATATCGGCCTCGCCCAGTATGGCGTAAAGCTGCTCAAAGAGCTGCATCAGCACATCCCAGACCTGCGCGTGCTCCTCCATTAAGTCAAAGCGGTTCTCCAAACGGAGCCGTTCCACGTTTTCCAACAGCTGCCTCTCCACATGCAGGTCCGTAAGATAGCCGTAGAGCGCCCGCGTCTTTTCGCCCGCTTTTTTATTTTCCATACCGGCTTTTAACCGGAGCAGAGGCTCGATGAGCGTACGCCTCGCGCATTCCGCGGCTTCCTCTTCCGGCGGGAACGGCGAAAGAAACGCTTTGCCGCCCAACAGGCCGCGGCGGAGCGCATAGTTTTCAAACGCCTCCGCGCCGTCAAAAGTGACGCCCGCAAGATCGGTCTTTAAAATGCGCAGCAATTCCGCGCGGGGAAACCCGCCCGTGGCCGCACGGGCGGCGGAGAGCATCAGCTCCACGCTGGGGTGGCCCTGCATGCTGCGGCGCGCGTCCATAAACAGCGGGATGTTCCTTCTTGCGAACGCGCGCGTCACAAGGTCCGCGTAGGCGTTCAGGTCGGATGCGATCACGGCCATGTCCCGGTAGCGGATGCCGGAACGGGCGGCTTCGGTCACGGCGTCGCTTAGCGCCTCCACCTCGCTTGCGCGGTCCACCGCGCCCAGGAGCGAAACCGCTTCAAGTTTCCCCTCGTAGGGCTTCGCGGTGTACACGTACAGGAACTTCTCCAGATGAATTAGTTCCGGGTGCCGGTTCCAGGGATAAGCGGGCAGCTCAACCGTCTTCACGACGCAGCCTATGGAATAGGCGAGCGCGCTTAATCGCTCATAGGCGGCGCGTTCGGGCGCAAACAGCGCCGCGTCCGGCGCATGTTTCTCCGGGTCCAGGCACAGCGTGATGGTGAGCGAGTTTGCGGCGAGCATCAGGGACTGTAAAATCTCATACAGCTGTTCGGTCAGAAGCTCAAACCCGTCGATGTATACGTCGGCGCCGCGCAGCATGGAGGAAGGGATGCGGCCGATCATCGCGCGCTGCGCGCCCTCGCTGTCGAGGTAATGCTCGTCCAGATATTCCTGCGTGGCGCGGTAGAGTATGGCGATATCGCGGAGCTTACCGGAAAGCGCGTCGCCCGCGGGCAGCGCTTCCGCGGCGGCCTGCAGCATGTCCGGCGTAATTAAAAACTGGCGGCATTTTGTAAACAGCGCGTCCATGTGCGCGGCAAAGCCCGCGCGCCGCGCCACGGCGGAAAACACGGTGAGATTGGAATATTCTTTATGCACCGCGCGCCGCACGATCATCCTGCGGCCCTGCGCGCTCAAATGTTCCCGCGCGTCCGCCGCGGCGACGCGTTCAGAGAGCCGCCCGAAGCTCAATACCTGTATGCCCAATAGGCCGCCCAATTCGGCCGCCAGCGCGCGCTCCGTTTCAAACGTGAACTGTTCGGGCACAAGCAAAATGGCGCGCTTTAGCTCCCGCCCGAGCGCGGCAAGCTCCCCTTTGATGAAATGCGTCTTCCCCGAGCCTGCCCGGCCCAGCAAAAAGCGGACTTGTGCGGGCATACTTCCTCCTTAGCAGTTAGAGAACCTGAAGAACTTAAAATTCAAAACTTGTGTTTGAAAACTCAAAAATGCAGGGATATTTTGAGAAAAAACAGGACGAAACAAGGCAAAAACCGCAGGAATACCGGAGGTATTCCGAGGATTTTTAACGAAGTTGCAGCCTGTTTTTACCAAAATAGACAATTGTGTTGGTTTTCAAACAGCTACTAGCGCGGACTTGTGCAGCGGCGTATATACCATGCGCCCGTTCTCGTTCCGGCTTTCGAACAGCACGAGGCGGTTGGCCGTGAACGCCGCCCCCTCCTTTGCGTCCGCCAGGAGGGCTTCGAGCGCCTCCGCATCCTTTATATCCGGCAGCGCACGCGCAAGCGTGATATGCGGCGTCAGCCGCTTATGCCCGCCGGAAAGCGGGAAGCCGCGCGAAGCCAGCTCCGCGGTGAGCGTTTCGTGCAGCCTGTATAATTCCGGTAAGTCGCCCGAAAGCGAAATATAGCCCGTGCGGCTGTTGCCGCGCACAAAGCTTCCGTAGGCACAAAGGCGCAGCAAAAACGGGCGGATGCCGCGCACAGCCTCGTCACACGCGGCGGCGGCCCCGGTCAGATCGTTGCTTTCCCCTATAAAATGCAGCGTCAAATGAAAATTCTCTTTCGGCACATAACGTCCCCCGTCCGCGATTGTACGCAGCCGGTTCTGCGCGAGCGTAAGCGCCCGCGTGACGTCCGGCGGAACGGGGATGGCGATAAACAAACGCATGATTGAACCTCCATAAATCGGGTAACTATATTATAGCACAGATAAGGGAAGCTTCCCCGAAGCGGGAAGCGGAGATTTGGCTTGACAAAATGTCCGTATTGTGCTAAAAATCTAGTGAGCGAAGATACGCTCAAATAGAACCGGCAGAGAGGAGTGATTGCCGTGAAGATCAAGAACATCAACAACCCCAAGCGCTTTTTTGAGGTCCTCAATCAGTGCCATGGACGCGTAGAGCTGATTACTTCCGAAGGCGACAGGCTCAACTTAAAGAGCACGCTGTGCCAGTATATCGCGCTTACGCAGATGTTCAAGGACGCCCGCATCGACGATGTGGAGTTGATCGTCTCCGAACCCGAAGATTTCGCCAAACTCTTGGAGTTTCTGGTGCGCGGTTAAGGGTCGGGTACAAAAGCGTCGGCTGACGCCGACAATTTTTATTTTGTAAAAGTTTTGCGGAGAGGTTCCTCTCCGCTTTTTGCTGCCCAAAAAACTAGAAGCCCCTTCTCCGGCATTCATACCGGAGAAGGGGCGGGACGCCTGTCAGGCGTAGCGTACATCCGTTAGTTTACCCAATGTGACGCTGAACGTAATAGCGCATGTGCCTCCGCCCTTGGCGGCGAATGTAAGCGTGACTGTCTGCGCTCCGGTCCACTCCATCATCAACAGTTCTTCCAGTACGCCGCGCTCCTCCGTGACCTCTATGTCCCGTATGGAATCCGGCGTATCAAAATACGTCAGCATATGCTTGCCGTCTTTGAGCGCGTAGGAGACATACTCTTTGCCGTCTTTTTTGTAGACGCGGTAGTCCGGGCCAGGTGAATCCAACATGCCGCCATACGGATTTTTCAGCAGCGCCGCAACCTCCCGCCTGCCCACGCGCTTTGTATCCTCCACGATCCGCCATTCGTTCGCCTCCCGGATGGGCTTGCCGGTCCAATCCGAAAGCATCAGGCGCGTTTTTTCATCCTTTTTATAGGAAATCAGGTACGGATAATACCGGCTGTAGATTTCGGATTTTTTATATTCGGTCTGTAAAGGCTTATCACCCACGTAGACGCTCAGCTGCATCGGGTCGCGCAGCGTGCATTGCTCCCATAAAAACAGCCTGGAGTCATAGGTGATATCCGTCATGATAAACTGTCCCTCCACGCCGTCCTCCAGCACGCGGAGTTTGGCGGGGATACTTTGCCGCACCCTTTTTAAGAACGTAAGCAGCGTGTCTTTGTTATGCACCGCGCCCTCCCAGTCTATATAAAACACGCCGTCGGCAATGGCCTCTTCATGCGTGTACGCTTCGGTCAGCGAGGAAAGCGGCGCAAAGCCGGAAAGCCGCGCCGGGTCGTAGCCGCCCTCCGCTACGGCGAATGCGGCGGAAAACGGATAATCCTTTACAGGGGTCTCGTCATATCCGATAAGTTTAATGATGCGGTACTCGCCCGGCTTCAGGGGAAGGTGCAAACGTATTTTTGTGCCCGTTGTTTCTTCCTTGGGTACGATGTAGCCTATGAGGGTCCACCATATGGCGGGTTCGTTCGGATCCGGGCCGATAATCTGCTGGGTATACCAGCCGTCCTCCCGCTTTTGCTCAAGGACGTATGCCTCCCCGTGAAGCAGCCGCCTGCACGCTTTATTCTCAATGGTAACGTAAAGCTCCGCTATGCCGGGGCGGTAAACGGGATATTCCGTGCGCATCACGCACAGAGCTTTCGCGTTGAGCTCTCTTTCTCTATATCGAGTGGGCGACCATGCCTCTTTCCAATCCAATGCGCTTGCGGCAAGCGGGGGCGCGGCAATGATAACGGCAAGAATCAGTATGGCGGAACATATTTTTATACTACGGGAATATTGCATAGCAAACTCCTATCTGCTGTTTTCAAATAGGACGCGGAAGATTATGTAAGCGTTGCATGGATTTGAAGAGATGGAAGAAAAGATTTTACAGCTCCCTCAGCACAAGCTCCGTCTGTCCCTGGTTGAGGCCGATCTCGAGCCGGATTACCTTCGGGTGCCCGCGGTAGGCCTTGCGCACAAAATCTTTTAAAGCCGTGCCGCGCTGGTAGCCGTGGATCACGCGGATGCGGTAGGTCGCGCTCGTGGCTTTTTTGAGCGCGCTGTCGATGCAGGCCTTCGCCTGTATTGTCGTCATGCCGTGGATGTCGAGCTCCGTGATTCCCGCCTGCAAAATAAACCTCCGTCCGTGTTCTTTTTTCAGTATAAACCGGAAACGCTGGGCCTGCATAGGGAGCGGGCTGTAT